>DATKRG010000093.1:0-43301 GCA_035532275.1 Streptosporangiaceae bacterium
CGTTCAGCATCTGGTTTATTGAGGCTTGTGAACGCTTACGTCACATCGGTGACCAGCCGGGCGTACCGGCTGCCGATGCCCCGCCCGTGGGGCCCGGACGTCACCAGCCAGTACCTGATCGCCGCCACGGTCACCAGCAGCGACGGCGGCAGCGGGCAGGGTTTCAGCTGGGCCGTCCGGGCGGGGGCGCAGGCGGTCCAGGCGATGGTCGAGGCGGACTGCCGCCGGTTCGCCGAGGGCGGCCCGGTGGCGCCCGCGGCGGCCTGGGACCGGCTGTGGTGGCAGCTGCGGGAGGCGGGCGGTGGCATCACCACGCTGGCGATGGCGGCGATCGACACCGGCCTGTGGGATCTGCGGGCCAGGGCGGCCGGGCTGAGCCTGACCGACCTGATCGGCCGGCAGCGTGACCAGGTGCCGGTCTACGCCAGCGGTGTCAACCGGCACCTGACGCTGGCCGAGCTCACCGAGCAGGTGAGCCGCTGGGTCGCGGCCGGGCACACCCGGTTCAAGATCAAGGTCGGCCTGCCCAGCCTGGACGAGGATATCGAGCGGGTGGCCGCCGTCCGGCGGATCATCGGGCCCGGCCGGCTGCTCATGGTGGACGCGAACCAGCTGTGGGACCTGCCCACCGCCCGGCGGGCGGCCAGGGCGCTGTCGGCGTTCGACCTCTTCTGGCTGGAGGAGCCGCTGCCGGCCGAGGACATCCAGGCCTACGCGCAGCTGCGCGCCGCCATCGACATTCCCGTCGCGGCCGGCGAGAGCCTGTACACGCAAGCCCAGTTCCGCGACGTGCTGCTCGCCGGTGCCGTCGACTTCCTCCAGCCCAACATCTGCCGGGTCGGCGGCATCACCCCGTTCCTGCGGATCGCCCGGCTCGCCCGCCTGTTCGACGTCCCGGTCATGCCGCATCTGCTGCCCGACATCTCCGGGCAGCTCGCCATGTGCCTGCCGCTGCCAGGCATGGTCGAGGACATCGACGAGGGGTCATTCGCCGCGCTCGGCGCGCTCGCCCGGCCCAGCGGGGTGGTGGTCAGCGGCGACAGCCTGCGGGCGCAGACCCCGCCCGGGCACGGGCTGGTCTTCGCCACCGACGTGCTGGAAGAGGTCAGCCCGTGACCGGGACCGGCCGGCGGGCCGGCCCCGGGGAACTGGCCAGCCGCTCCGGATGCCAGGCTGCCCGGCGCCGGGCCAGGGGCACATCCAGGTCACTGCCATGAGTTCTTGGCCCGGGCACCACGAGGATTTGGCCAGCCGTCAGCTGGGTTCCACGTCGGTCACGCCAGGGTCAGCCGGGCCGTAGAGCCGCTCGATCTCGCCGGCGTAGCGCTCGGCGATCACCCGCCGCCGCCGCTTGAGCGTCGGGGTGAGCTCACCGGTCTCCGCCGTCCACTCGGCCGGCAGCAGGACGAACCGGCGGACCTGCTCGGCCCGGGACAGCTCCTGGTTGGCGGTGCGCACGCCGCGTTCGGCCTCGGCCCGCACCAGCGGATGCGCGGCCAGCTCGGCCCAGTGGTTACTGCTGTGCCGCGGTTACCACTGTGCCGCGCGGGTCGCCAGCGTCACAACCGGGGACGGTCATGAGCTTTTGGCCCGGGGCACCCTGGCCGCGGAGACTGTGCAGGCGGCCCGCCGGGCCCGTTACGAGACGATCAGGGGGACGGTCGTCCATCTGCTCGCCGGCCTGTCCACCGGCTGGCTCGACCTGACCAAGCCAGCGAACCACCAGCAGATCGCGGTGGCGGTGACACGGCTGCGCCGGTACCTGGTCGAGACCGATGAGGTGCCCGACCCGCTGTCACACGAACTGCAGGCATGCGCGGACGCCGCGGAACGGGAAGGCATCGCGGTAGACCTGCTCGCGCCGGCCGGGGTCATCCCGGCGCTCCCGGTGGATATCCGCCGCGCACTGACCGAGCCGATCATCGAGGTCCTGGCCGCGACGGCCACGCGGGCACGCATCACCGTGGTGGCCTTCGCCACCGAGGTCGTGGTGGCCATCATCGCCGACGCGCAGCTGGCGGCTCCGATAGCGGCCACGCACGACGACGTGCAGGTAGCTCAGGACACGGAGGGAGGACTATGGGTCCAGTCCCGGTGGACCGGCCTGTCAGGGTCGCCCTCGTAGAAGACACCGATGTGGTCGTGGAGGGAGTCCGTACCTGGATCGCCGATGATCCGGCCGGCCGGGCCGTCATCGTGGCCGTCGCCGGGTCGATCGAGGCCGTCCTCGACGGCCCCGGCCGCGACGCCGACGTCCTGGTGCTCGATCTCGAACTCGACGGTGTGATGGTGACCGAGCGGGTGGCCGCGCTCAGCGACGCGGGGTTCCGGGTGGTCGTCTTCTCGGTGCATGTCGAGCCGCTGATCGTGGAGGCCGTCATGAACGCCGGCGCGTGTGCCTTCCTGGACAAGCGGACCGAGCGGGACCATTTCGTCGACACGATCGTCGCCGTAGCCCACGATGAGCCGGCCGTGACCCCGTCCATGGCCGGCGGCCTGCTGCAGGCAGTCCGGCTGTCCCCGCGGGAACGGGAAGCGCTCCGGTACCTGTTCCAGGGCATGGACCATGTCTCGATCGCCCGCCGGCTCCGCAAGCCCAGCGGCGAGACCATCAGCGCGTACACCGCCAAGCAGTACATCGAGCGGGCCCGGGCGAAGTTCGCCGCCGCCGGGAGGCCGTGCCGGTCGACCTTCGCGCTGCTCGCCCGCTGCATCGAGGAAGGGCTGATCAGGCCCGAGGAAGTGGAGGACTACCGCTCCGGTCAGAACGGTCCCTGATGCCAGGGTTCGGTGTGCTCTGACCCCTGGAGAGAGGACATGCCCCGGAAGCCCGCTTGGCGCACCCTGTAAGGGGGCCTTGCGGCCGTGGCAGGGATTGCGCAGGGGGTAGGGATCATGGGGGAGTTTCGAGTCTCTGGTTTCTGGCGTGGCCTTGCCGCGGCCGCGGCCGCGACCGTGCTACTGGTGGCATTGGCCCCGGCGCTGAACGCCATGCCCGCGGCAGCCGATACCGCGACCATTACCGGCACCGTGGTGGACAGCTCGAACACGCCGCAGGCCAACGTCGCGGTGGACGTCCAGGACCCGTCGACCTCAGCGAGTGTCGCCAGCACAAGCACGGACCAGTATGGGGACTTCTCCGTCACGGTCCCGACTGGCACCTACAACATCGACTTCACGCCGCCGGCTGGCGCGATCGTCCAGAGCTACCTGGCGACCGGCGTGACGACCGACGGTGTCCCGCTGTACATCGTCCTGAAGCCGATCGGCGTCATTCATATTCAGGGGACGTTGCAGGACTCCAAGGGGAATGTGTACACCAACCAGCAGGACGCTACGGTGAGTTTCACCTCGCCCCAAAACCCTGGGTCCACACTGAACGTGGATGCCAATGGCAGCTACGCTACCGATCTGCTCGCCGACCAGAACTTCGCGGTGACCGCCTACATGCGGGTGGCCAACCAAAGCGACATGGTGTTCAACATGCCCGTCGGCACCCTCAGCCAGAGCCAGACTTACAACGTTACTGTGCCGCTCGTGCCCAACGGCGTCACCCTCTACAGACCTACCATCCACCTCGACAACGGCCTGATCATCTCGTTCAGTCTGCATCCGATCACCGGGGACCGGCACGCCTACATCATCTTCAACGAGACCACCGGCTCGGTTCTTGTCGATGACCAGCCGCCGGTGGTCAGCGGCACGGCCGACCGCTCACCCAACGCCAACGGCTGGTACAACGCGCCGGTCACCATCACCTGGTCCAGCACCGACCCGGCGCCCTCGTCGGGCACACCTACGACGCCGGCACCGACCACGGTCACGACTGAGGGCGCCAACCAGGTCATCACGTCGGGCCAGTCCTGCGACCCGGCGGGCAACTGCGCCACGGGCGGCTACACCCTTTCGCTCGACAAGACCCCGCCGTCCATCACGGCGGTGGTGCAGCCTGCTCCCAACGCGGCCGGCTGGAACAACTCCGACCCCACGATCAGCTACACCTGCTTGGACGCGCTGTCGGGCGTCGAGCTCTGCCCGGGTCCCCAGACTGCGTCCACGGACGGCGCCAACCAGGTCTTCCCGGCGACCGCTGTGGACAACGCGAGCAACAACACCACCATCACGACCACGGTCAATGTGGACACCGCCCCGCCTGTTGTGTCGAACGCGGCGGTAGGCCAGGCGACGATCACTGACGGCGGCAGCACGACGCTGAGCGCTGATGTCGCTGACAGCCTGAGTGGTGTCAGCGCTGCGGAGTTCTACACCGGCACCGACCCGGGGCCGGGGAACGGGACGGCGATGACGGTCGCGAACGGGACCGCGAGCGTCATGATGGGAAGCAACCTGGCTGGGGGCTCGCACACGCTGTATGTCCGTGCCGAGGATGTAGCCGGGAACTGGAGCAGCCCGGTGCCCGTCACGCTGACGGTCAAGCCGCAGGCGCCCACCGGCCTGGCGGCAAACTCGCCGACCGCCGCGCCGGCACTGACCTGGAACCCGGTTGCCGGCGCCAGTTCCTACAACATCTACCGGGACGGCACCGTCATCGGTACCGCCACCTCGCCCTCCTACACCGACACCACGGCGTCGCCGGGGCCGCACTCCTACCAGGTCACCGCGGTGGCCGCCGGTCTGGAAAGCGACCGCAGCAACAGCGTGGACGTGGTGGTCGGTACCGCGCCGTCGATCACCAGCGGGAACTCGGCCAGTACCGGGATGCGGGTGGCGTTCGACTTCACGATCACCACCACCGGCGCCCCGACCCCGTCGCTGACAGAGAGCGGGACGCTGCCGGCCGGGATCACCTTCAGCGACAAGGGGGACGGCACCGCCGACATCTCCGGGATCGCGGTGGCCGGGACCGCTGGCAGCTACCCGGTCACCATCACCGCTGACAACGGCATCGGCACCCCGGCCACCCAGCCGTTCACCCTGACGGTGACCACCGCCACCTCGGCGCCGTCGGTTACCAGCGACACCTCCGACACCGAAACGTTCGGCGCGGCGTTCACCTTCACCGTCACCACCACCGGCTACCCGGCGCCCAAGCTCACCAAGACCGGTGCCCTGCCGCCCGGGGTGACCTTCACCGACAACGGCGACGGCACCGCCACCATCGCCGGCACGCCCGCCGCCTCCGCGGTCGGGAACTACCCGCTGACGATCACCGCCAAGAACTCCACCGGGACCGCCACCCAGGCATTCACCCTGGTCATCACCAAAGCCCCGGTGATCAAGAAGATTCCTAACCTCACCGCCCACACCGGCACTGCGTTCACCAAGACCATCACCGCCGTCGGCAGCCCCAGCCCAGCGCTGACCGAGTCCGGGTCCCTGCCCGCCGGGCTGACCTTCACCGACAACGGCGACGGCACCGCCACCCTGGCCGGCACCCCCGGCCCCAGCGCGGGCGGCTCCTACCCGATCACCGTCACCGCAACCAACAGCCTGGGCACCACCAGCCAGACCTTCACCCTCAAGGTCGACCAGCCCCCGGCCATCACCAGCCCCAGCACCGCCACCGCCAGCACCGGCAGCGCGTTCTCCTTCCAGATCACCACCACCGGCTACCCCGCACCCCGGCTCACCAAGCTCGGCACCCTGCCCAAGGGCCTGACCTTCAAGGCCGGGGCCGGCACCATCACCGGCACCCCCGCCGCGGGCACCGCCGGCACCTACCAGATCGCCATCACCGCCAAGAACAGCTCCGGCACCACCAGCCAGACCCTCACCATCACCGTCAGCTAGACGTCGGTGGCGGGGAGCTGGCCCGTCACCGAACCGTCGGCGGCGGCGGACCTGGCCCGTCACAGCCCTCGCTATCTGCCGACGGCGACCAGGTCCGTCACGGCCGCCCGCAGCGGTGCCAGCCGGGCGGCGGCCGCCGCCCGGGCTGCCGCCAGCGTCGGCGTGGCCGGCTCGACGACCTCCAGGTAGGCCTTGAGCTTGGGTTCGGTGCCGCTCGGCCGGATCACCACCCGGGCACCGGGCAGCCAGTAGATCAGCACATCGGACGGCGGCAGGCCAGCCCGGCCGCCATCAGCCCGGCCGGCGAGGTCGTCGGTGCTGGTCACCGGCTGCCCAGCCAGGGCGGCTGGGGGAGCCGCCCGGAGCCGGCCCATGATGGCGGCCGGGGACGGGGCGTGCAGGGAAACCTGCGCGGTCAGATGGACGCCGTGCGCAGCCTCCAGGGCGTCCAGGCGGTCGAGCAGGGACTGGCCGGCCGCGCGGGCGGTGACGGCCAGCGACAGCAGGGCCAGGGCCGCGCTCATCCCGTCCTTGTCCCGGACCACATCCCCCACCGCGTACCCGAGCGCCTCCTCATACCCGAAGACGAAACGGCTGCCGGGTGCGTCCTGCCCGGCCCGCACGATCCACTTGAACCCGGTGAGCGTCTGCGCGTAGCGGACCCCGGCGGCGGCGGCGATCCTCGACAGGAGGGTCGAGGACACCACGGTGGTGACGACGAGCCGCTGCTCAGGGTCACGGCCGGCGGCGGTCCTCTCCAGCAGGTAGGAGCCGATGAGAGCGCCGACCTGATCCCCGGTCAGCACCCGCCAGGCCCCGGGGGCGACCGGATCGGGCACCGCCACCGCGAGCCGGTCGCCGTCCGGGTCGTTCGCGAGCACCAGGTCCGCCTCCTCGCGGCGGGCCTGGGCCAGCGCCAGGTCGAGAGCGCCGGGCTCCTCAGGATTGGGGAACGCGACCGTCGGGAAGTCAGCGTCAGGTTCGGCCTGGGCCAAGACCACAGACGGAGCCGGGAAGCCGGCCCGCTCGATGGCCCGCAGCGCGAGGCTGGCGGCCACCCCGTGCAGCGGTGTGTAGACCACGCGCAGCGGCTGGCCCGGGGCCAGCGGGACGGCGGGGGAGGAGGCAGTCGGCGTGTCCGGCGTCACGGCCGGTCCCGGGGTGGCGGCGGTGATGGCGCTGAGGTAGGCCTGTGCCACCTCGTCGCCGTGCCGGGTGACCAGCGGGCCGTCCAGGGAGGCGGCCGGGATCTGTGACAGCGGCCCCAGGCTGGCGATCGCCACCTCGATCTGGGCGTCGACCGGTGGCACGATCTGCGCGCCATCGGCCAGGTAGAGCTTGTAGCCGTTGTCAGTGGCCGGGTTGTGGCTCGCCGTGATCATGATCCCGGCCGCGGCGGACAGATACCGGACCGCGAACGCGAGCAGCGGCGTCGGGTCCGGGCGGGGGAGCAGATGGACGGCGATGCCCGCGCCGGCCAGCACGGCGGCGGCCTCGTCGGCGAAGCCGGACGAGCGGTGCCGCGCATCGCAGCCGATGACCACAGTCATCGGGGCCGTATCGTCAGTGCCGGGGCCGTGCTCGTGCAGCCACCCGGCAAGCGCCGCGGTCGCGGCCCTGACCACGGCCCGGTTCATCCGGTTGGGCCCCGCCCCGACCGTGCCACGCAACCCGGCCGTGCCGAACTGCAGCCGGCCGGCGAACCGGTCGGCCAGCTCGGCCTGGGCTGCCTGGGCGGGCTCTCCCTGCGCGGCGCAGGTGGCGAGCAGCGCCCGCAGCTCGCCGCGGTCGCCGGGGTCGGGGTCCTGGCCGATCCAGGCCTCAACCCGGTCGCGCAGGTCGGCCGGGATCACGCCGGTGCGACCCCCGGCAGGATGCTGGCGATCAGCGCGCCTATCCGTCCCGCGGCCGCCGCCCCGGTCGCCACGACCTCGCCGTGGTCCAGTGCCTGCCCGGCCAGCCCGGCCGCGGGATTGGTCACCAGCGAGATGGCGAGCACCTCCATGTCCAGGTGGCGGGCGGCGATCGCCTCCAGCACGGTGGACATCCCGACCAGGTCCGCGCCGAGCGTGCGCAGCATCGCGATCTCGGCGGGCGTCTCGTAGTGCGGGCCCGGCAGCGCCGCGTACACCCCCTCGGCCAGGCCCGGGTCGGCGGCCCGGGCGAGGTCGCGCAGCCGATGCGAGTAGGCGGAGGTGAGGTCGGTGAACCGGGACGGGAAGCCGGCGGGAGGCGGCGGCCCGGTGAGCGGTGACCGGCCGGTCAGGTTGAGGTGGTCCCGGATGAGAACAGGCTGCCCGGCCCGGTAGCCCGCATGGATCCCGCCGGCGGCGTTGGTCAGCACCACCACCGTGCAGCCCGCGGCCGCCGCCGTCCGCACGCCGTGCACGACCGTCGCTGGCTGATGTCCCTCGTACAGGTGCACCCGGCCGAGATAGACCAGCACCCGCAGCTGGCCGATCGTCAGCGAGCGCGCCGTGGCGACGTGGCCGGCCACCGTGGGCGGCGGGAACCCGCCGAGGTCGGCGAGCGGGATCTCGGCGTCGGCGGGGCCGAGCGCGCCGGCGGCCGCCGCGATGCCGGAGCCGAGCACGACCGCCACGTCGTGGCGGTCCTTGCCGGACAGCTCCGCCAGCCGGGCGGCACTGGCCTGCGCCGCCAGGTAAGGATCCGCCGGTGCGGTCATGCCTTGACGTACGGCTTGCCGTCGGCAGCGGGCGGCCGTACCCGCCCCACCAGCCCCGCCACGGCGATGATCGTCGCCACGTACGGCGCCATCAGCAAGATGAACGAGGAGACCGGCACCCGCAGGCTGGACAGCTCGGTCTGCAGCTGGTAGCTGAACCCGAACAGCAGCGCCGCTGCCACCGAGCCGAGCGGGGTCCATCGCCCGAAGATCATGGCGGCGAGCGCGATGTAGCCGAAGCCTGAGCTGATGTCCGAGGTGAAGAAGCCGACCGAGCCGGCCGTCAGGTACGCGCCGCCGATCCCGGCGATGATGCCGCCGAGGATGACGTTGCGGTACCTGGTCCACAGCACCCTGATGCCGACCGTGTCGGCCGCCACCGGATGCTCCCCGACCGCCCGCACCCGCAGCCCCCACCGGGTCCGGAACAGGCCGATCTGGATCACCAGGATCAGGGCGTAGGTGATGTAGAGGAAGATGTTCGAGTCGAAGAAGACCGGGCCGATGACTGGGATGTTGCTGAGCACGGGGATCTTGATCGTGCCGAACGTGTTCCCGGCGTTGAAGGTGTTGGCGTAGGGGACCATGACCCGGTCATACAGGTAGTTGGTCAGTCCCAGCGCGATCACGTTGAGCACCACGCCGAGGATGATCTGATCGACCAGGAACATGATCGCGAATATCGCGAGCAGCGCCCCCAGCAGGCCGCCGGCCAGCGATCCGGCGACCAGCCCGAGCCACACCCCGCCGGTGGCGCTGGCCACGGCCGCCGCGGTGAACGCGCCGAACAGCAGCTGGCCCTCGATCGCGATGTTGATGACACCGGACCGCTCGCACATGCAGCCGGCCAGGGCGCCGAGCACCAGCGGGATGGACGCGGTCAAGGTCCCCTGCAGCAGGTCGATGACCTGCAGCGGGCCGACCGAGTTGCCCGCGTCCGTCCAGGACAGCAGGGACAGCAGGAAGCACAGCAGGGCGCCGGCGATGGTGAGCCGCTTGGCCCAGCGGGGGACGTCCATGACCAGGCGCACGACGCCCAGGCCGATCGAGATCGCGCCGAGCACGAAAGACGTCCACGCCCCGGGAACCCGGATCGCGGGCAGGTGCGGCCTGGCGCCGGGCAGCGACAGCGCGAAGACCGCGTCGCCGCGGTGGGCGAAGAAGCCGAACACACAGATGTCGATCAGGCCGAGTGCGATGAAGGTACCGGCGGCCAGATACCTGCGGTTCACCGTGATCGGCACCCGCACCGGGGCGGCGAGGGCGGTCATCCGGACCACCCCTTGGCGGCGACGGCCTGCGGGCCGGCGCCGCCGGAGCGGCGGAGCCGGAATAGCAGCCGTATCAGCGGCGGCGCGGCGACGAGGAGCACGATCAGGCCCTTGATCACGTCGACGACATCGGCCGGGACGCCGGTGGCTGCCTCCATGAGTGTGCCGCCGCCGTTCAGCGCGCCGAACAGCAGCCCGGCGATGACTACGCCGAACGGCCTGGCCCGGCCCAGCAGCGCGACCGTGATGCCGTCGAAGCCGTACGTGCCGTAGCTGTTGAACGTCAGCGGCTGCGTCTGGCCCTGCACGATCGTGGCCGCGGACAGGCCGGCGAGGCCACCGGCGATCAGGAACGCGAGCACCCACACCCGCTCCACGCGGATGCCGGCGCTGCGGGCCGCGCTCGGGCTAGCGCCCACCGTCCGGAACTGGAAGCCCACCGTGCTGCGGGACAGCAGCCAGGCCAGCGCGGCGGCGGCGGCCAGCGCGATCAGGAACCCCACGCCGGCCTGCGGCGGTGGCCCACCGACATGCGGCAGCATCGCGCTGGCGGCGATGGCCGGCGCGACCTGGTTGGTCTGGCCCGGTGCCTGCATCGCCGACTGGCTGGACAGCAGGAAGGACAGCAGGTTGTACATGACGTAGTTGAGCATGATCGTGAGGATGACCTCGTGCGCGCCGGTGCGCGCCTTGACCTCGCCCACGATCCAGCCGATCACCGCACCGCCGGCGAAGGCGCCGATGACGCAGACCACCGCGTGCGCCGCGATGGGCAGGTGAACCGCGTACCCGAGCCAGGTCGCGACGAGTGCGCCGCCGATCCACTGGCCCGCCGCGCCGATGTTGAACATCCCGGCCCGGAACGCCACCGCCACTGACAGGCCGGTGAGGATGAGCGGGGTGGCCTCGAACGCGGTGAGCGACAGCGGATAGAAGATCGCTGCGATCGAGCCGCCATGGAAGGCGGCCGATATGGTGCCGGGGCTGAAGATCGAGCCCTCGAACAGCGCGGAGTAGGCCGAGGACACCGATGTCCAGGTCGCCGAGAACGCGGCACCCGGCGCGTAGCCGAACGAGTCCCAGGCGCGCAGCACCACCGGGTCACTGGCGACGATCAGCAGGCCGCCGATCACCAGGGCGACGAAGACGGCCAGGATCGTGATGACGGCCGAGTGGCCCTCGGCCACTGCCTGGATGATCGCGCTGCCGGTCAGCCGCCCACGCGGCTCGCCCGGCGCGGGCGGGCCGGTGTCCTGCGCGGTGGCGGTCGCTCCGGGCGGTACCGAGTGCCCTGCCCCGCTCTGATCACTCATGACTGCTCAGGCTCCTGCGCTGGCGTCTGCGATCCGTCCTCCGGGCTGGCGTCGGCGGACCCGGCTGCCCCGCCGCCGGCCATCAGCAGGCCCAGCTCCTGCTCGGAGATGGTGGGTGGGCAGAACGCGACGATCCGGCCCTCGTACATGACGGCGATCCGGTCGGCCAGGGCATAGATCTCGTCGAGCTCCGACGAGACGATCAGCACCGCCGCCCCCGCGTCCCGCTGGGCGACCAGGCGCTTGTGCACGAACTCGATCGAGCCGACATCCAGGCCCCGGGTCGGCTGGCTGACCAGCAGCAGCTTGACGTCGCGGCCCATCTCGCGGGCGACCACCACCTTCTGCTGGTTGCCGCCGGACAATGTGCCCGCTGGCGTCAGCACGGACGTGGTCCGCACGTCGTACTCCTGCACCCGCCTGGTTGCCGACTCCCGGATGGCGGCCAGGTTCAGGGCGATGCCGGAGGCGTACGGCGGCCGGTCGAAGACGTCGAGTATGAGGTTGTCGGCGACCGAGAACTCGCCCACCAGGCCGTCCTCTGAGCGGTCCTCCGGGACGTACCCGATGCCCGCCCGCAGCCGGGTGCGGGTCGAGGCGTGGCTGAGATCGGCGCCGTCAAGGTGTACCGAGCCGGTCGAGGGCCGCAGGCCCATCAGCGCCTCGCACAGCTCGGTCTGGCCGTTCCCCTGGACGCCGGCCACGCCGAGGATCTCGCCGGCCCGCACCTGGAACGTCAGGCCGCGCACCGAGTGCTCGCCGCGTTCCCCTTCCACGTTCAGGTCCTGGACGTCGAGCACCACATCGGCCGGCACGGCTGGTTCCTTGCTTACCCGCAGCTGGACCGACCTGCCGACCATCAGCGCTGCGAGTTCGGCGTCGCTGGTGGCCGGGGGGCGGTCCCCGACGACCTTCCCGCGCCTGATGACCGTGATGGTGTCGGCGATCGCCTGGACCTCCTTGAGCTTGTGTGAGATGAAGATGATCGACCGGCCGCCGTCCCGCAGTTCGCGCATGATCCGGAACAGGTCCTGCGTCTCACCAGGGGTCAGCACGGCGGTGGGCTCGTCGAGGACGAGCACGCTGGCGTCGCGGAGCAGCGCCTTGATGATCTCGACCCGCTGCTGCACGCCGACCGGCAGGTCCTCCACGAGGGCGTCGGGGTCGATCCGCAGGCCGAACCGCTCGGAGAGCTCCAGCACGTCACGGCGCGCCTGGCGCCGGTCAAGCAAGCCGAATGAGGGCAGGCCGAGCGGCGGGATCCGCAGCCCGCCCAGGTTCATCGCTGGCGTGGCCAGCCCGCGCACCCGCTCGCTGCCGAGCGTGACGTTCTCGGCCACGGTGAACACCGGCACCAGCATGAAATGCTGGTGCACCATGCCGATCCGGGCCCGGATCGCGTCCCGCGGCGAGTGGATCGCGACCGGCTCGTCGTCCAGCAGGACCTCGCCCTCGTCGGGCTGCACCAGCCCGTAGAGCACGTTCATCAGCGTGGTCTTGCCAGCGCCGTTCTCCCCGAGCAGGGCGCGGATCTCGCCAGGCTGGACGACCAGGTCGATGTGGTCATTGGCGACGAGGCCGCCGAAGCTTTTCGTGATGCCACGCAACTCAAGCTTCACTGGCGGCCTCCCCTCCAGGCGGCGCTGGTCAGTGTCCCCGGCCGGGGCCGGGGACACTGACCAGCTTGACGGTAGTTCCGGCCAGCTGCCCTGCCTACACAGGGCTCTTGGTGGCCGGAACGATCGAGCCGCTGATGATGGCCTGCTGCACCGTCTTGAGCTCGGCCTGGAGTGACGAGGGGATCTTGGTCGCATAGTCGTGGAACGGCGCCAGCACGGCCCCGCCGTTGGCGATGGTGCCGATGTAGCTGCCGCCCTTGAAGGTGCCGGTGGCGGCGCTGACCACCGCACCCTTCACAGCGGTGGCGATGCCCTTCTCCACACTGGTGATGAAGTACTGGCAGTAGGTCGCCGCGCTGACACAGCCGTCGGTGTCCACCCAGTACATGGAGATGTTCTTGCCGGAGGTGTCGGCGGCCTGCACCGCCTTCGCCGAGCCGAGCCCCACGCCACCCGCCACCGGGAAGATGATGTCCGCGCCTTCGTGGATGAACGTGTTGGCGATGGTCTGGCCCGCGGTGAGGTTGGTGAAGCTGCCTGCGAAGGTGCCGTTCTGCGTCGGCTCGCTCCAGCCGAGCACCTGGACGTGGGTGTGGTGCTGCTTGTTGTAGTACTGCACGCCGTCCCAGAAGCCGTCCATGTAGATCGTGACCGTGCCGAACTTCTCACCGCCGTAGGTGGCCACCTTGCGGGTCTTGGTCATCCCGGCCGCCAGGTAGCCGCCGAGGAAGGCGTCCTGGACGGTGTTGAACACCAGCTGGTCGATGTTGGGCTCCTTGGTGCCGGTCAGGCACGCGGAGGCGTACGAGCAGTCGACGATCGCGAACTTCTGCTTCGGGTTGGCCTTCGCGGCGGCCTCGGTCGCCGAGCCCATCAGGAAGCCGACGGTGACGATGATCCCGCACTTCTCACTGATGAACGTGCTGATGTTCTTGGCGTAGTCCGAGGTCGTGGAGGACGGCAGGTACTTGACGGCGATCTTGCTCGGATTGGTGGCGACGGCTGCCTGCATGCCCTGCCAGGACGTCTGGTTGAACGACTTGTCGTTGATGCCGCCAGTGTCGGTAACCATACAGCCAGTGAACTTGGCGGTGGTCGTCGTCGTGCTCGACGTGCTGGGTTTGGCACACCCAACAGCGAGCAGGGCCACCGCGATCAGACCCGCGCCGACCCGCAAGGCTTGCCTCACTTGCTACCTCCTCTTTCGGGGCGTCCGCTGCCGCCCGCTCCCCGGGAGGGATCCGGCCTTCAGCTGGCCGGCCCCCTCTCACCCCGGAGCACCACGGGCGGGAAGTTGCTAAACACCCTGCTTCGGGATGATCGCAGGCTAGACCTGGTCAGCTATCCGGAAAAGGTCGCAGAGCGGCGATCGTCGCGGCCGTTGCCAAATCGCAACGCAGTCCTGCGGGGGCCCCTGGCAGCGGCCCAGGCGGCGGCCACGGGGCGCGCTCTGCCGCCGCTGCCGCCGCCGCGCTGTTATCGTGTGCAGCCGGAGGCTAGCGATGGCGATCGACTGGGCCGCCCTGCGCGCCGGTGCGACCGACGTGGCGCAGCGGGCACACGCGCCATATTCGGGGCTGCGGGTGGGGGCCGCCGGCGAGACCGGCGACGGCCGGATCGTGACCGGCTGCAACGTCGAGAACGCGTCCTACGGCCTGACTCTGTGCGCCGAGTGCGGGCTCGTCTCCGCCTTGCACGCGTCCGGCGGCGGCACCCTGGTGGCGGTGAGCGTGGTCGCCGGTGACGGCCACCGGCTGCTCCCGTGCGGGCGCTGCCGCCAGCTCCTGCTCGAAGCCGGCGGTCCGGGCCTGCTGGTCGACACCGACGCCGGCCCGTGCGAGCTCGGCCGCCTGCTGCCCTCGCCGTTCACCGGGACCGACCTGCCCCCCGCACCCGCCGGCGATGGCTGACCCGTCCGGGCCCGCGCCGGCGGCTCCCGCCCCGGTCCCGTACGCCGCGGTCGACCTTATTCGTGCCAAACGAGATGGCGGTGTGCTCACCGCCAGCCAGATCCGCTGGCTGATCGGGGCCTACCTGGCGGGACAGGTCGCCGAGGAGCAGATGTCGGCCATGCTCATGGCGATCTTCTTCCGCGGCCTGGACGCCGCCGAGCTGCGCACCTGGACCTCGGCGATGGTGGAGTCCGGTGACCGGCTGGACCTGTCCGGCGTGGGCGCGCCCACCGTCGACAAGCACTCCACCGGCGGCGTGGGCGACAAGGTCTCGCTGATCCTCGCCCCGCTGGTGGCGGCCTGCGGGGCGGCCGTCCCGCAGCTGTCGGGCCGCGGCCTCGGCCACACCGGCGGCACCCTGGACAAGCTGGAGTCCATCCCGGGCTGGCGGGCCTTGCTGCCGCCCGCTGAGATGGCCGCCATCTTGCGCAGCGTGGGCTGCGTGATCTGCGCGGCCGGCCCGGGCCTGGCCCCGGCCGACCGGCGCCTGTACGCGCTGCGCGACGTGACCGGGACGGTCGAGTCGATCCCGCTCATCGCCAGCTCGATCATGTCCAAGAAGATCGCCGAGGGCACCGGGGCGCTCGTGCTCGACGTCAAGGTCGGCAGTGGTGCGTTCATGCGCGAGCTCCCCGACGCCCGGCTGCTGGCCCAGACCATGGTCGCCCTCGGCGGCGAGCACGGGGTGCGCACCGCGGCGCTGCTGACCCGGATGGACACCCCGCTCGGCCGGGCGGTCGGCAATGCCCTGGAGGTGCAGGAGTCCGTCGCAACCCTGGCCGGGCAGGGACCCGCCGACCTGACCGAGGTGGTGCTCGCCCTGGCCCGTGAGATGCTCGCGCTGGCCGGGATCGATGCCGACCCGGCGGCGGCGCTGGCCGACGGCCGGGCGCTCACCCGGTACCGGGCCATGATCGCTGCCCAGGGCGGCGACCCGGACGCGCCGCTGCCGCGTGCCGCGCACACCCGGCCGGTGCCCGCGCCCGCGTCCGGCTGGCTGCGCCGCCTGGACGCCCGGGCAGTGGGGGTTGCCGCCTGGCGGCTCGGTGCCGGGCGGGCACGCAGCGAGGACGCGGTGAGCCCGTCCGCCGGGGTGCTCTGCCTGGCGAAGCCGGGGGAGCGGGTCGAGCGGGGACAGCCGCTGCTGGAACTGCACGCCGACGACGGCGCACTGGCCGAGGCGGTCGCGCGCACCCTGGCCGGTGCGGCCGAGGTCGGCACGCAGCCACCAGAACCGGTCGCCCCGGTCATCGAGCGGGTGGGGATGTGACAATGGGGACGTGCCGCTGACCCTGGAGGAGATCCTCACCGCCCCGAAGGTGCTGCTCCACGACCATCTCGATGGCGGGCTGCGCCCGGAGACGGTCGTGGACCTGGCCGCCGCGATCGGCTATGACCGGCTCCCCTCAGATGATGTGGACGAGGTCACCCGGTGGCTGCGCCGGGGCGCCCACCGCGGTCATCTCCCGGCCTACCTGGACGCGTTCACGCACACGGTGGCGGTCATGCAGACCAGGCAGGCTCTCACCAGGGTCGCCGCCGAGTGCGCCGAGGACCTGGCCGCCGACGGGATCGTCTACGCCGAGGTCAGGTTCGCGCCGGAGCTGCATGTGGAAGGCGGTCTCAGCCTGGACGAGGTGGTCGAGGCGGTGCTGGAAGGGTTCCGGATCGGCAGCGACGGCCGCGGTATCACCGTCTACGCCCTCCTCACCGCCATGCGCACAGCGGCGCGCTCGCTGGAGATCGCCGAACTGGCGGTCCGCTACCGCGACGTCGGCGTGGTCGGGTTCGACATCGCCGGGGCCGAGGCCGGCTGGCCGCCGAGCCGCCATCTCGACGCCTTCCAGTACGTGGCCCGGGAGAACTTCCACATCACCATCCACGCCGGCGAGGGGTTCGGGCTCCCGTCCATCTGGGAGGCGCTGCAGTGGTGCGGCGCGGAACGGCTCGGCCACGGCGTCCGCATCATGGACGACATCACGATCACCCCGGAGGGCGTGGCGACGCTGGGCAGGCTGGCCAGCTACGTCCGGGACCGGCGGATCCCGCTGGAGATGTGCCCCACCTCGAACATCCAGACCGGGGCCGCCCCATCCATCGAGGAGCACCCGATCCGGCTGCTGCGCCAGCTGTCGTTCCGCGTGACCGTGAACACCGACAACCGGCTGATGAGCGATGTGACCCTGTCGTCGGAGTTCCACCGGCTGGGGGAGACGTTCGGCTATGGCTGGTCGGACATCGAGTGGCTCACGATCAACGCGATGAAGAGCGCATTCGCGCACTTCGACGAGCGGCTGCGGATCATCAACACGCTGATCAAGCCGGGGTTCGCCACCGCCAAGGCAGCCAGCGACTCGGTGGTGCGGATTCCCGCAACGCCCGGGCCGGGCGGGTAGCCGGCATGGACGCGCACGTCGCGACGGGAGCGGCCGGCGTCGCCGCGGCCGGCACCGGGACCGTCAGCATCGGGGCCGTCAGCTCCGACGCCGCGCTCCGGCAGATCCTGCACGGGCTGCCGGGCGTGGACCAGGTCGGGGCGCACGAGCGGGCCGCGTCCCTGGCCACCCGTTCCATCAAGCGCGAAGCCAAACTCTGGGCGCTGGAGATGGCGGTCACGATGGTGGACCTGACCACCCTGGAGGGTGCGGACACCCCGGGGAAGGTGCGCGGGCTGTGCGCCAAGGCCCGCCAGCCGGACCCCGCCGACCCGGCCGTGCCGCCGGTCGCCGCCGTCTGCGTGTACCCGGACCTGGTCGCTCTGGCCCGCGCCGAACTGGCGGGCAGCCCGGTCGCGGTCGCCTCGGTGGCGACGGCTTTCCCGTCCGGGCGGGCCTCGATGGCGGTCAAGCTTGCCGACGTGGCGGACGCGGTGGCCGCCGGGGCACACGAGGTGGACATGGTCATCGACCGGGGCGCGTTCCTGGCCGGCCGCTACGCGCAGGTGTTCGAGGAGGTGCGCGCGGTGCGGGAAGCCTGCGGCGGCGCCCACCTGAAGGTGATCCTGGAGACCGGTGAGCTGGCCACCCTGGACAACACCGCCCGGGCTGCCTGGCTGGCGATGCTGGCCGGCGCCGACTTCATCAAGACCTCGACCGGCAAGGTGACCCCGGCCTCGACACCGCCGGTGGCCCTGGTGATGCTGTCCGCGGTCCGGGACTTCGCCGAGGCGACGGGCCGGCGCGTCGGCGTGAAGGTCGCCGGCGGCATCAGGGCCGCCAAGGACGCCATCCGCTACCTGGTGCTCGTCCGGGAGACCGCCGGCCCGGACTGGCTGACCCCGCAGCTGTTCCGGATCGGCGCGTCCAGCCTGCTCAACGACCTGCTCATGCAGCGGTCCAAGCAGCTCACCGGCGCCTACGCCGGTCCCGACTACTTCACCCTGGACTGACGGTGGCCGGCGGCAGCTGGGAGTACGCGCCCGCCCCGGAGGCGCGCGACATCGTCACGATCCGCCGCGAGTACGGCCTGTTCCTGGCCGGTGAGTTCGTCCCGCCCGCGGCCGGGGAGTCCTTCACCACGCTGAACCCGGCCTCGGAGGAGCCGCTCGCGCAGGTCGCGGCCGCGGGCGCGGCCGACGTGGACCGGGCGGTGACCGCGGCCCGCGACGCGTTCGAGCGGACCTGGGGCCAGCTGCCGGGCCGGGAGCGGGCCAAGTACCTGTACCGGATCGCCCGCGCCATTGCCGAGCGGGCCCGCGAGTTCGCGGTGCTGGAGAGCCTGGACAACGGCAAGCCGATAAAGGAGTCCCGGGACGTGGACGTCCCGCTCGCCGCGGCGCATTTCTTCTACCACGCGGGCTGGGCGGACAAGCTGGAGTACGCCGGGTACGGCCCGGGCCCGCGGCCGATCGGGGTCGCCGGGCAGGTCATCCCCTGGAACTTCCCGCTGCTCATGGCCGCCTGGAAGCTGGCCCCGGCGCTGGCCACCGGCAACACCTGCGTGCTCAAGCCCGCCGAGACCACGCCGCTGACCGCGCTGCTGCTGGCCGAGGTCATCGCCGAGGCCGGCCTGCCGCCCGGCACGGTGAACGTCATCACCGGCGACGGCAGCACCGGCGCCGAGCTGGTCCGCCACCCCGGCGTGGCCAAGATCGCGTTCACCGGCTCGACCGAGGTCGGCAAGCAGATCCAGGCGGCGATCGCCGGCACCGGCAAGCGGCTCACCCTGGAACTGGGCGGCAAGGCCGCCAACGTGGTCTTCGACGACGCGCCGCTCGACCAGGCGGTCGAGGGCATCGTCAACGGCATCTTCTTCAACCAGGGGCACGTGTGCTGCGCGGGTTCGCGGCTGCTGATCCAGGAGTCCGTCGCTGACACCGTGCTCAGCCGGCTCAAGCGGCGGCTGGCCACGCTGCGGCTCGGCGACCCGCTGGACAAGAACACCGACATCGGCGCGATCAACTCGCGGGAACAGCTCGACAAGATCACCGGGCTGGTGGCGGCCGGTGAGGCGGAGGGCGCGCAGCGCTGGTCGCCGCCCTGCCAGCTGCCGGCCAAGGGCTTCTGGTTCCCGCCGACGGTGTTCACCGGGGTCAGCCAGTCACACCGGATCGCGCGCGAGGAGATCTTCGGGCCGGTCCTGTCCGTGCTCACGTTCCGCACCCCGGAGGAGGCGGTCGCGAAGGCGAACAACACCCCGTACGGGCTGTCGGCGGGGGTCTGGACCGAGAAGGGCAGCCGGATCCTGTGGATGGCGCAGCGGCTGCGCGCCGGGGTCATCTGGGCCAACACCTACAACAGGTTCGACCCGGCGAGCCCGTTCGGCGGCTACACCGAGTCCGGCTTCGGACGGGAGGGCGGCCGGGCCGGGCTGGCCGCGTACCTCGATGCCTGACCGCGCCCGCCCCACCCCCACACCACGCGGCCGAACGAAAGGCCCGGCCGTCCGCCCGCCCGTCCCTGACGGCACCCGGGTGGACGTCCGCAAGACCTACAAGCTGTTCATCGGCGGCGCGTTCCCGCGCTCGGAGTCGGGCCGGTCCTACCCGGCCACCGGGCCGGACGGCACCGTGCTCGCCCATGCCGCGCGGGCCTCGCGCAAGGACGCCCGCGACGCCGTGGTGGCTGCCCGCAAGGCCGTCCCCGGATGGTCCGGTGCGACGGCCTACAACCGGGGGCAGGTGCTGTACCGGGTGGCCGAGCTACTCGAAGGGCGGGCAGCACAGTTCACCGCTGAATGCGTTCAGGGGGAAGGGGTTTCCTGGGCCGGCGCGGAGCGGACGGTGACTGCGGCGATCGACCGGTGGGTCTGGTACGCGGGCTGGCCGGACAAGGTCGCCCAGGTGGCGGGCAGCGCCAACCCGGTCGCGGGGCCGTACTTCAATTTCAGCGTGCCCGAGCCGACCGGGGTGGTGGCCGTGGTCGCGCCCGCCGCGCCCAGCCTGCTCGGGCTGGTCAGCGTGCTCGCGCCGGTCATCGCCACCGGCAACGCCGCGGTGGTGGTCGCCAGCGAGGCCGCACCGCTGCCCGCGGTCACGCTGGCCGAGGTGCTGGCGACCTCGGACGTGCCGCCGGGGGTGGTGAACATCCTCACCGGCTACACCGCGGAACTCGCGCCGGTGCTCGCCGCGCACATGGATGTGAACGCGATCGACCTGACCGGGGTGGCGGCGGGCGGGCGGGCCGAGCTGGAGCGGCTGGCCGCGCGGAACGTCAAGCGGGTGTTCGCGGCGGACGGGGACTGGGAGGCGCCGCCGGGCACGGCCCGGATGCTGGCGTTCCTGGAGATCAAGACGGTCTGGCACCCGATCGGCATCTGACCGGTCAGCTCCGCGCAATGCGGGCATGTGCCGGACGCTGGCTGGGGCATGGTTGTGGTGTGGGCTCAGGTTCTTCGTGCACGCGGCGGGCCGCTATCGGCCTGGCCGGGGCGGCGTTGGCGGCAGGATGCAGCAGCCCGGCGGCCCGGGCCCCGCGGCGCGCAGCGCCGCTCCCGCCCCGCCGGCCGGTGCCGGAGAACTCACGGCCCGGGAACCCGGACTGGGGGATCAGGCACCTCGGCTCGCCCGCCGCCATGCTCGGCTACGCGGGGCAGGCCAGTGTGCTGCCCGGCGAGCCGGTCACCGTGTACGCGTCGACGACCGCGCGCTCGTTCACGGTGAGCGCGTACCGGATGGGCTGGTACAACGGCGACCGGGCGCGGCTGGTCTGGCGGTCGGGCACCGTGACCGGGCACCGGCAGCGCAAGTCGGCCCTGATCACGCCCACCAACACGGTGGAAGCCCGCTGGGAACCGTCCCTCACCGTGCCCACCCACGGCTGGCCGGAGGGCTGTTACCTGCTGCGGCTGGACGCAGAGTCGGGCGCGCAGCGGTTCGTCCCGGTCACCGTCCGGTCGGCCAGCACCGCCGGCAAGATAGCGATCAAGAACGCGGTGCAGACCTGGCAGGCGTACAACACCTGGGGCGGCTACGACCTCTACCGGGGTCCCGGCGGAGCCGCCGACTATGGCAACCGGTCGCTGGCGGTCAGCCTGGACCGGCCCTACGACGCCAACGGCGCCTACCTGTTCCTGTACCACGAGCGCAAGCTGGTCGAGCTGGCCGAGCGCCTGCGCCTGCCGCTCGCCTACGTGACCGGCATGGACATCGCGGCCGACCCGCACCTGCTGGACGGGGCCAGCGCGCTGTTCTCCCCCGGCCACGACGAGTACTGGTCGCCGCCGGAGCGGGCGCACGTCACCGCGGCCAGGGACGCGGGGATGAACATCGCGTTCCTCGGTGCGAACGCGATGTTCCGGCGGACCCGGCTGGCCAGCACCAGGCTGGGCGCGGACCGGCTGGTCATCTGCTACAAGACCAGCTACACGAAGGATCCGATGTACGGGAAGGACAACGCGCTGGTCACCAGCGACTGGCGGGAGCCGCCGCACCCCGACCCCGAGTCGTCGCTGACCGGCACCCTGTATGAGTCCAACCCGGTCAGCGCCGCCTACGTGGTCGCCACGCCGGGCGCCTGGCTGTTCGCGGGGACCGGCGTGCGCCGGGGCACCCGGTTCCGCGGCCTGGTCGGTATCGAGTACGACCGGGTGAACCCGGTCTACCCGGTCGAGCGGCCGATCCAGATCCTGTCCCACTCGCCGCTGACGTGCCGCGGCGTGCACAGCTACGCGGACTCGGCCTACTACACCCATCACGGCGGGGCCGGGGTGGCCAGCACCGGGACGATGCGCTGGGTGGCCTCGCTCGGCGGGCTGCACCTGTTCGGCCTGGACCGGCGCACGGCGGCGTTCACCCGGCGGGTGACCGCGAACCTGCTGCGCGGTTTCGCCGGCGGCCCGGCCGCGGCGGCCCACCCGGCGCACGACAACCTGGCCGCCACCCAGGAGTGGCCCGGTGACCCGATCGCCGCCCAGCACAACCTGTGGCCGCCGGTCCGGCTCTGATGCCCACGGGCGGGTCACGGAGTGGTGCCATTTCGTCCAACAATGGGTTAACTGACCTCCAGCGGCTGTTGCGGCAACGAAGGTGACCTCATCGCCAGCCAACACGAGGCCGGGACCGCGCAGCGGCGCACCCTGGCAGACCGACCCCCGCCCGGGCAGCCGGGCCCCGCTGCCGCAGTCGCGGGGCAGCCGGCGCTGCCGGGCGCATCCGGCCAGCCGGCGCCGGCGGGCGCGTCCAGCCGGCCGTGGCTGGCCAGGGCGGCCGCTGCGCTGCGGCGCCACTGGCTGGCCGCTGCGCTGCTGGCCGCCGGGCTGGTGCTGCGGCTGCTGGCCACCGCCGCCTACCACCCGGCGCTGATCTACGTCGACACGCTCAAGTACCTGTACGGCGCGTCGCCCGGCTCCGAGCCGCTCGGGTACACGGCGGTGCTCCGGGCCATCCTGCTGGCCGGCGGGCTGGGGGTGGTCGCCCTGGTCCAGCACCTGCTCGGCCTGGCCATGGCCGCCGCCCTGTACGCCGTCCTGCTGCGCCGCGGCCTTGCCCGCTGGCTGGCGGCGCTGGCCGTAGCGCCGGTGCTGCTCGACGCCTACCAGGTGCAGATGGAACAGATGATCATGCCCGACGTCTGGTTCGAGGCGCTGATCGTGGCGGGCCTGGCCGTGCTGCTGTGGCGGCCGGCCGTGACCGTGCGGGTGGCGGCCGCGGCTGGCCTGGTCCTCGGGACATCGGCGGCCGTCAAGCAGCTGGGCGAGCTGCTGATCGTGCCCGCGGTGCTGTACGTGGTGGCGGCCGGCGGGTACCGGGCCGTCCGCGCCGCCGCCGCCCTGTCCATGGCCTTCGCGCTGCCGGTGCTGGCCTGTTGCGGCTTCTCTTACGCCCGGAACGGGCACTTCCGGCTGGCGCACCGGCAAAGCGTCACCGGCCGGCTGGTGGCGGCGGCCGACTGCGCCACGCTGAAGCTGCCCGCGGCGGTGCGGCCGCTGTGCCCGGCGCCGGCCGCGCAGGCGAACGGCCCCGACTGGCTGGAGCACTCCGGGAAGTCGCCGCTCTACCAGGCGGCCGTGACCCCGGGCACCCGGGGCGCGCTGATCGGGGCGCTGGACTCGGCGATCGCGCACCAGCAGCCGCTGCGGGTGGCGGTCTCGATCGCGCAGGACTCGCTCCGGCTGTTCGCGCCGGTCCGCGGCCCCTCCCGCTGGGTCGCGCCGATCTCTCGCTGGCAGTTCCAGACCAGCTACCCGGCCTACCCGCCGTGGGTGAGCCTGCGTCCCGGGAACGCCATCGTGGTCGGCGTCCAGCACGTTGCCTTCGGCCGGTTCAACTTCAGTGTGCTCCGGCCCTCCTATGGCGGCCCCGCGCGGGTCGACCGGCCGGTCGCGGCGTTCCTGCGGTCCTACCAGCTCGACGGCGGGTACACCCCCGGCCCGCTGCTGGCCCTGCTCAGCCTGGCCGCCCTGGCCGGGTCGCTGCTGGCGCTGTCCCGCCGCCGTCCCGCTGTGCCCGCCGGGCCGGCCGGGCCGGCGGCGCTGGCCTGCCTGCTGTTCACCGCCACCGCGGTGACGGTGCTGCTGGCGCCCGACGTCTTCGAGTTCTCCTGGCGGTACGAGCTCCCGGCTGTGATCACGCTCGCGCCGGCGGGCGTGCTGGGCGCGGCTGTGCTGGTCACCGCCGTGAGGGGCGGCGCTGTGCTGGCGGGCCGGCGGTCAGTCCTGCGCCGCGGGGACCGGCAGGCCGGCGTCAGCGAGGATCTCGCCGGTGGGCCGGGGGCTCGTCCGGACCCCGGCGGCGATGCCGCGCAGCAGTGACGACCGGAGCACGTCCCGCTGGCGCGACCGGGCGAAGGTGCGGGCCCAGCGGCGCAGCGTGGCGCCCGCGTACAGCACCCGCTCGGCCGGGGCGAGCGGGGAGCGGGCCTTGAGTGTCCAGATCTTGTTCCGGACCTCATAGAAGAAGCGCGGCCCCGGGTCGGTGTCGGTGGAGCCGAACGTGGCGGTCTTGTGCACGGCCACGCTCGCCGGGCACAGCAGGCCGCGGTTACCGCGCAGCAGCCGGGTGGTGAACTCGAAGTCGTCGTTCCACAGGAAGTAGTCCGCCTGCGGCAGGCCGCGCTGGCGGCACACACCGGCGTCCACCAGGATCGAGACGAACGACGCCGTGCGGATCGGCACGCAGTCCACGGCCGCGGCGGCGCTGCGTTCTGCCCCGCCGGCGAAGGGCTTGGCCCGCGGGGTGTTCATCGGATGGGCGCGACGGTCGGTCCACAGCACCCGGCTGGCGACCAGCACCGGCGGCCGGAGGCTCGCCGGGTAGCGGTCACGGGCGTCAAGCATCGCCCGCAGGGCGTCCGGCTCCGGCACCGTGTCGTCGTCCATGTACCAGATCAGGCCGGCGTCGTCGGCCAGGGCCAGCGCCGTGCCGTAGGCGAACCCGCCCGCCCCGCCGGTGTTGCGGCGCAGCCCGGCCAGCCGCACGGCCGGGAAGTGTGCCCGCACCGCCGGCGCTGTCCCGTCGGTGGAGGCATTGTCGACCACGATCACCGCGTCCGGTGACCGGATCTGCCCATGCACCGCGGCCAGCGCTTCGAGCAGCAGTTCCCGCCGGTTGTAGGTGACCACAACAGCGATCACCCGGGGCGGGCTAGTCACGCTTGGCCGCCCGGGACCGTTCCAGTGCCTGCCACGCCAGGATGCGCAGCCGGCGCACGGCCGGGGAACGGCTGCTGAGCTCGCGCACCGTCCGCTTGAGCCGGGGCGAGGCCGCGACGGTCGACTCGACCCGGTTGGCCAGTCCCCGCTGGTGCCGCTGCGGCCTGGCCGCCGGCTGCGCCTTGCGGTACTGGCTGACCACCAGTGCCGCCGCGGCATCCACCGCCGCGTCGAGCACCTTCCCGGCCGGCTCGTCGGCCGGGCTGGCGTAGGGCCAGGTGACCGGCGGGGGCCGGAGCTCGTCGAGATCGCCGACGAGGTCGTACCCGGAGTCGTGCAGCCGGCCCACGAGGATCTCCGCCTGCTCCTCCGCCCAGTTCTCCCGGGTGGCGGGCAGGACGAGCTGCCCGTCGCGGGGCCGCGCCGCGAGCGCCCGGTGCGCGACCGCTTCCTTCACGTTCCACATGTAGAACCAGTCGGGCACCTCATCGGGAAGTGCCTGGTTCAGCCGCCGCAGGAACTCGGTCTCGGGCATCCCGAGCGAGGAGTTCGGCCGGGCGCGGGTGAGGTCGACGCAGCCGGGGTCGATGCCGAGCAGGCCTGCGAAGCGCTCCCACAGCAGCCCGGTGCCCGACCCGCGCGGCGGTGTCATGATCACGTGCACGCGCTCGGCGGGCACGTGCGCCGACCACAGGCCCAGGATGGCCATGGTGTCGTGCACCCGCCAGAACCACCACTGGCGCCGGTCGGGATCGGCCGACTCCCGGTCGATCACATCGGCCAGCCAGTCCTCCCAGCCGCGGGTGCTGCGGTGCTTCACCGTCTCCTGCCACTCGGCGGGCAGCAGGGTCGCGATGTCCCGCACGGTCGCGACGATGTGGACCTCGCCGGGCTGCAGCGAGCGCACGGCCCGGCCGGCCTGCTCCGCATCGGCCGCGCAGAACAGCTCGTGCGAGATGACCGCGACCTTCGGCGCCTGCTGCGCCTGGCGGGCGAGGATCTCCCACTCGCCGGTCCAGGACCCAGCCGGGTCGCTGGCCAGCTTCTCGATGCCGCGCAGGTCCTGGCTGGCGCGGAAATGATCCTGCGGATGATGACCGGGCAGCACGACTCCCTGAGCCGCCAGCTCGGCCCGGTTGCGCCACATGACCTGCTGCAGGAAGGTCGTGCCGGTCTTGGGCTCACCGATGTGCAGGAAGATCTTCGGCTGTGGCCGGCCGCTGGCCGGGCCAGGCTCTGCGGACGGGGGCGTGCCAGGCTCAGTGACGTCGTGCGCTGCCAACCGGGCACCTCGCGGGGGTTGTCGGGAATGGCGCCGTCTGGCCACGGAGGACCGGGGGCGGGGGCTTCCAGCGACATTAGTCTAGGTAAACGCCATATATCATTCCGTAATAGAACGTTCACTTTATGGCACATTTTTGTACAAGCTGCGGACTGCTGCCGGTCGGCAAGTGAGGCTACGTTCAAGCCGCGTCCGCGGAGCCTGCAGGCTGCCCGGCTCCTGATCACGTCGCAGGGCGCACCTTTCCCGCTACGGAAGGTTACTTCTGCATATGCACGAGCCGTTCTCGCTCCTGCTCCCGGTGTACGACGGTGACCGGCCCGACTACCTCCAGCGGGCGTTGCGCAGCTCGGTCGACGACCAGAGCGTGCGCCCGGACCAGATCGTCATCGTCCGCGACGGGCCGGTCCGCGCGGAACTGGCCGCGTGCCTCGACGAGATCCGGGCCACCAGCCCGGTGCCGGTGACGTTCGTCCCGCTGCCGCGCAACACCGGCCTTGGCCCCGCGCTGGACCGCGGGCTGGCCGAGAGCTGGTTCGACGTGGTCGCCCGCATGGACGCCGACGACGTGGCCATGCCGCACCGCTTCGAGGTGGAACTGCCGCTCATCCAGAACGCCGACATCGTCGGGGCCGGCCTGCTGGAGTTCGTGACCGACACCGACGACATCGTCGGGCAGCGGGTGCCGCCCACCGACCCGGGCCAGATCCAGCGCTACGCGCGGATGCACGATCCGTTCAACCACCCGACCGTCGTCTACCGGCGGCGCGCCGTGCTCGCGGCGGGCGGCTACGGGGATCTGCGGCTCATGGAGGACTACGCGCTGTTCGCGCGGATGCTGCAGGGCGGCGCGCGGGCGGTCAACGTGGCCGAGCCGCTGGTGTTCTACCGGGTGGGCGCGAGCGCCTACAAGCGGCGGGGCGGCATCGACCTGCTCCGCTCCGAGCTCGCGCTGCAGCGCGAGCTCCGGCGGCGCGGGTTCACCTCGCGGGCCGAGTACCTGCGCAACGTGGCGGTCCGCGGCGGCTACCGGCTGATCCCCTGGTGGTGCCGCCGGGCGCTGTACCGCCCCATCGTCGCCCGCTACAGCAAGCGGCTGGAGCAGGAACTGGCGCTGCTGCCGCCCGGCCCGCAGCCCGCTGAGTGGGACTACACCCAGGAGTGGGAGGACAGCGTCATGCCCGCCGCCCGGTCGTGGCCGGAGCCGGCGCGCGCGTGAACACTGACCTCGTCATCGTCGGGTCGGGCCTGTTCGGGCTGACCATCGCCGAACGCTGCGCGTCCGAGCTCGGACTGCGCGTCCTGATCGTGGATCGCCGCGGCCATATCGGCGGGAACGCCTACAGCGAGCCGGAGCCGGAGACCGGCATCGAGGTCCACCGCTACGGCGCGCACCTGTTCCACACCTCGAACGCCCGGGTCTGGGAGTACGTCAACCGGTTCACGGCCTTCACCGGCTACCAGCACCGGGTGTTCACCGTCTACAAGGGCCGGGTGTACCCGCTGCCCATCAACCTCGCCACCATCTGCGAGTACTTCGGCATGGTGATGTCGCCTGCCCAGGCGCGGGCGCTGATCGCGGAGCAGGCTGCCGAGGTGGCCACCGGCCGTGCCGCCAGCCTGGAGCAGAAGGCGGTGTCGCTGATCGGGCGGCCTCTCTACGAGGCGTTCATCCGCGGCTACACCTTCAAGCAATGGCAGACCGATCCCGCCGACCTGCCGCCGGAGATCATCACCCGGCTGCCGGTGCGGTACACCTTCGACAACCGCTACTTCAGCGACACCTTCGAAGGGCTCCCGGCCGACGGCTACACCGCCTGGCTGGAACGCATGGCCGATCACCCGCATATCGAGGTGCGGCTGGACACCGACTTCGCCGGCCTGCGTTCTGCCGTGGTGGGGAACGTCCCGGTCGTCTACACCGGCGCGCTCGACGCCTACTTCGGCTACGCCGAAGGCGACCTGGGCTGGCGGACCCTCGACTTCGACCTGGAGGTCCTGCCCATCGCGGACTTCCAGGGCACGCCCGTCATGAACTACGCGGACTCCGACGTCCCGTTCACCCGCATCCACGAGTTCCGCCACTTCCACCCCGAGCGCGACTGGTACCCCAAGGAGAAGACAGTGATCATGCGCGAGTACTCGCGCTTCGCCGGCCGCGGCGACGAGCCGTACTACCCGATCAACACGGCAGCGGACCGGTCACGGCTGCTGGCCTACCGGGAGATGGCGGACCGCGAGCCTGGCGTGCTCTTCGGCGGGCGGCTGGGCACCTACAAGTACCTCGACATGCACATGGCGATCGGGTCCGCGCTGAGCATGTTCGACAACCGGCTGCGCCCCCACTTCACCCACGGCGCCCCGCTCACCGGTGAGGTGCCCGGCCATGACTGAGCGCCGGGCTGTCGAGCCCCCGGCCGGCCAGCCCCCGGCCGGCCAGGACGGCGCGGGCCGGCAGCCGCGGGTCCTGCAGCGGGTCGTGTTCCCCGGCGCGGATCTCGACGTCGTCCCGCTGTACGTGGAGACCCACATGGACCGCGGTGCCGCCGAGCTTGCCGCCGAGGTGGCCACCGAGGCGCTGACCGGGCGCAAAGCGGCCAACGTGGGCAGCGTGCCGGTGGCCAACGCCGCCGTTGGGGAGGCGCAGTCGGTCATCCGCTTCGGCGCCGACGTGCCCTCGTACCTGGCCGGCGAGGCCGGCCCGCGGCGCAGCGCCATCATCAGCGAGGGGCGCCGCGTCTCGTTCGCGACCTACTTCAACGCCTTCCCGGCGAGCTACTGGCGCCGCTGGACCACCGTGGATGCGGTGACGCTGCGCATCCGCATGGCCGGCGAGTGCACGGTCATCCTGTACCGGTCCACAGCCAAGGGCTTCAGCCACCCGGTCGAGACGATCATGGTCGCATCGGACGATCCGGAGACCATCGAGCGCACCCTGCCGCTGGCCCCGTTCATCGATGGCGGCTGGTACTGGTTTGACATCGTGGCGGGACCGCGCGGGACGACCCTGATCGAGGCGGAATGGCTCGCGCTGGCGCAGCCCGCCCCGCATGGCCGGGTCAGCATCGGGATCACCACGTTCAACCGGCCCGAGTTCCTGATCGAGAACCTGCACACGCTGGGTGACGCGGCCGAGGTGCATGACCTGCTCGACTGCGTCTACGTGGTGGACCAGGGCACCAGCCGGGTGCGCGACCACCCCGGTTACGAGGAGGCGGCCAAGAAGCTGGCCGACCGGCTGCGGGTGATCGAGCAGGGCAATCTCGGCGGCTCGGGCGGGTTTTCCCGGGCGATGGACGAGACGGTGCAAGCTGGGCAGAGCGACTATGTGCTGCTGCTCGACGATGACATCAAGCTGGAAACCGAGGGGATCCGGCGGGCGGCCACCTTCGCCGACCTGGCCCGGCGGCCGACGATCGTCGGCGGGCACATGTTCAGCCTGTACGACCGGTCCCTGCTGCACGCGTTCGCCGAGGCCGTGCAGCCCCACACCTGGTGGTGGGGAGCCGCGCCGAACACCAAGGCGCGGCATGACTTCGCCCGCCGGAACCTGCGTAACACCCCCTGGCTGCACCGCCGCGCCGACTCCGACTACAACGGCTGGTGGATGTGCCTCATCCCGACCCGTATCATCAGCGAACTCGGCCTCGCGATACCGGTCTTCCTCAAATGGGACGACGCCGAGTACGGGATCCGGGCGCGCAACCGTGGGTACCCGACAGTGGCGATGCCCGGGGTGGCCGCCTGGCACGTGCCCTGGGATGACAAGAACGACGCCAGGGACTGGCAGTCCTACTACCACTCGCGCAACCGGATCATCGCCGCCCTGCTGCACTCCCCGCTTGACCATGGCGGCGGCGTCATCGCGGAGAGCCAGGAACGGCAGCTGCAGAACCTGCTGTCCATGCAGTACTCCACTGCCGCACTGCGCTTGCTGGCGCTGGCGGACGTGCTGTCCGGGCCGGATCACCTGCACCGGGATCTCCAGGCCAAGATGAAGCAGCTGCGCGAGCTGCGGGCACAGTTCAGCGACGCGCAGGACGAGCCGGACATCGAGAGCTTCCCGCCGCCGCGGCGGCGGGCACCGGAGGCCGTCAAGGACTCCACCACGCCGACCAACAAGCTCAACTTGATGACCAAGGCGGCGGCTGGCACCCTGCGCCAGTTCCGGCCGCCGCGCAAGGGCGCCAGGCAGCGCCCGCAGATGGCCCTGCCGTACCAGGACGCCTCGTGGTTCGTGCTGGTCAAGCTGGACAGTGCCCTGGTGTCCGCGGCCGACGGCACCAGCGCCGCCTGGTACCGGCGGGACCCCAAGCTGTTCCGCTCGCTCGGGCTGCGCAGTGTGATCCTGCACCGCAGGCTGCGCCGGCGGTGGCCGCGGCTGGCTGCCGCCTACCGGGCCGCGGCCGCCGGGATCACCTCGCCCGAGCAGTGGCGGGAGACCTTCGCGGCGTCCCCCGGCGACCGGGCCGGTGAACGGTGAGCACGGCGCGCACCGGGCAGCGCGGGATCACTCCGGTGTCGCCGGCCGCCTCCACTGCCGGTCCGGCGCGCGCAGGGCGCTGGCGGGCTGCCCCGGCCGTCTGGGTGCCGCCCGCCGTCGCCGTGACGGTGATGGCGGTGCTCGGGTGGTGGGACCTGGCCCGCCGTAACTCCATGGGCAACGACGAGGTGGCGACCCGCTGGGCGGCGCTGCTCCCGCTGCCCCAGCTCGAGCACCTGCTCAGCCACGTCGACGCCGTCCACGGCCTGTACTACCTGCTGATGCACCCCTGGATGGCGGTGGGTACCAGCCCGGCGGTCATGCGCATCCCGTCGGTGATCGCCATGATGGCCGCGGCGGCGCTGTTGGTGATCCTGGCCAGCCAGCTCACCGGATCGGGCTGGGCCGGGCTGTTCGCCGGGCTGGTCATGGCGCTGACCCCGGCGATGAGCTTCTACGCACAGACCGCGCGCTCCTACGCGATGGTGTACGCATGCGTGGTCGGCTCCACACTGGCCCTGCTGCACGCCATGCGGGCCGAGGCCGCGGGCGGGGCAGACGTGCGGCGCCGGTGGCTGCTCTATGCCGGGCTGGTGGCACTGGGCGGCTACCTCAACGAGATGTCGCTGCTGGTGCTGGCGGCGCATGGGATCACGGTCCTGCTGGCCCGGTACGGGCGGCCCACCGTCGAGCGCTGGCTGGCCGCGGCGGGCGGCGGCGTGCTGGTCACCGTCCCCCTGCTGCTGGTCAGCGTCACCGAGCACAACGCCGTCTCCTGGATCGGCTACCCGAACTGGCCGGGCCTGAAGCTCCTGCTCAACGACTACTTCGGCGCGGCGGTCGCGGCGGCGGCGCTGCTCGCCGTCTGCATCGTCGTCGCCGTGCTGCCGGGTGCCCCGGGACCGGCGGGGGGCAAGCCCACGCCGCCCTGGTGGCGCGGCGGCGGGATCTGCCTGCCCTCGGTGGCATTGCCGCTGCTCCTGGTCCCGGCCGCGATCCTGATCGCCGAATCATTCGTGCTGAAACCGCTGTACGTGGACCGGTACGTCCTGTACGGCGAGGCGGGGGCCGCCCTGCTGGCAGGCGGCGGGGCGTACCGGATCGGGCAATGGCTCGCTCACGCCGTCGGCCGGCGGTCCGCCGGGACACCGGGCCCGGCCCGGACGGCCGGCCCTGCTGGGCGGGCACGAGTCCGGGCGCTCATCTGGGTGCCGGGCGTGGTGGTGTGCCTGTGCTTCGGCGTGCTGCAGTTCGGCGCGCAGCAGCACGCCCGCACCCCGGGCAGCCGACGGTACGACTACGGCGGGCCGTCGGGGTACGTGGGAGCCAACGCCCGCAAGGGTGACGGGATCTTGTTCTTCGGCTCCTTCTACCGCAAGGCCAGGCTGGCCTACCCGCAGGACTTCCGGTACACCACCGACTTCGCGATGGCCCAGTCGCCGCTGCAGACGGGGGACTTCAAGGGGACCGACAAGCCGTTCGCGGTGACCGGCCCGCTCATGCTCCGCTACCGGCGGATCTGGGTGGTCGGCAACGACCCCCTGGCACCCAAGGCCGACGTACAGGCCAGGGACCAGAGCATCGAGCTGATGCGCGACTTCACGCTGATCCGCCGGCAGCAGTTCCACGGCATCCTGGTCACCCTCTGGCTCCGCCGCTGACCCCGCAGCCGCGACAAGGCTGGCCGCGCCGGCAGGCTGCGTTCAATAGGGCCGGCCGCTAGCCTGGCGGGTGATCGGCTGGCCTGGTGGTCGTCAGGGCCAGTGAGTTACCGGGGACAACGACCCGTGACGGCACATGACCATGATCGTTGTGGGTTACCCGCATCCGCCAGTCCATGAAAAACGGCACGGATCAGGAAGACGGCCCGCGGGCCGCCTTCTCTGACGCCTACGCTCGCTGGCGGTCTTCCCGGGCGTGCCGGAGCTCCTGAGCGAGCAGTTCCGCGGCATGGCGCTGGTCCAAACGCAGTCGCTCGCCCGCGTGCCGTGCCTCCATCCACGCAAGCTGGGTAGCGTGCCGGATCTCCATCACGACGTGCTGTGCGCCATGGCGCCCGATCAGCGCTGCCTTCTGGGTAGCAGTCGCGTCTGCGGCCTTGTCCCGCCCGGCAGCGTGCCGGCTGGCCAGCAACGAGTGGTCGCTGTCGTGCCGGGCGTAGAGTTCCCCGTGCGCCGCCAGATGCCGCTGTGACACCTGTGCATGGTCGCCGACGTGTCGGCGTTCGACGTCGGTGTGCTCCGCCGCGTGCCGTTGCCCGATGACGGCGGCTGACGTGTCCTGGGTCATCGTGGTCACCTCGCCTCGCGAGACAAACGTCTATACCTACGGTAACTCTTCACCGGGCAGGCGTGCGGGGCACCCCTTCGCGCCGGGGGCCTCCGTCTGGCTCACTGATTCCTTACGGGTTCAGCAGTCGTAAGCGATCGGCTTTTCGTTTTGCTGCGTCGCCGCCCTATGGCGTATGTGGACCACCACGATCATGGCTATGCGCTAAGGCTGGCATGGTGTGATGGCCGGTGCACGGGCTGCCGCTGGCAACTCGTATCCAGGGGGCATCGTGGGGGGCCGGCCTGGCCCGGTAACCTCGCGGCCATGCGTGATTCCGGCCGGGATCTGCTGGCGGCCATCACCGGGGCACGGCAGGACAGCTCGCTGGCCGTGCTCGAAGGGTTCCACGCACTCAAGCACGCACTCCGGTTCGGCGCGCAGGTGGAATGGGCGGTTACCGAGGATCCAGCGCTCCTGCGGGAGCTGGCCGGCACCCTTGCCCCCGATCTCCGCGACACACTGGCTTCGCTGGTCACCCCGGTCGACCGTGAGGTCTTCCGCGCCATGACGGCGAGCACCCCGGTCCACACCAAGGTGATCGCCGTCGCTCGCCGGCCACCGGCCCCCGAGGGGGACCCGCTGCCCGCGCTCGCCGCAGACGGCCCGGTCGTCCTGCTGGAGGACCCCCGCCACCTGGGCAACGTCGGCGCCGTCGTCCGGGTCGCCGCGGCGGCCGGCGCGTGCGGCGTGACGACGACCGGCTCATCCGACCCCTGGGATCCCGCCGCCCTGCGGGGATCCGCGGGACTGCACTACGCGGTGCCGGTGTGGCGTTCGGCCGCCCTGCCGCCGGCCGGGTCCACGCTGGTGGCCCTGGACCCCGCAGGCCGCGACATCAGCGAGGTGGACCTGCCCGCCCACGGCGTCTTCGCCTTCGGCACCGAGCGCGCGGGGCTGTCGGCCGAGCTGTCCGGCCGGGCCTCGCTGAGGGTGCGCATCCCGATGCGGGCCGGTGTCTCCAGCCTGAACCTGGCCACCTCCGTCGCCGTCGTGCTGTACGCATTGCGCCTGCGTGCCCCGGCCGGCCCCGGACCAGGCACCGCAGTCACCCAGGACGGCTGACCTGTCCATCCGGCGCTGGCGGTGCCACCGCTGCCCACAGGGCCAGCGCTGCGGCCTCTTCGGCGTCGGCCAGCGCAGGCAGTGGCGCGGCCAGGCTTGTCGCGGCGCGCAGCACATCGAGGTCAGCGCTTCCGCGGTGCGGCTGATCGCGCCGAACAGGGCGGCCCGGACATCGAGCGACCCGGCCGGCGGGCTGACCTGGCAGAGGCCGCTGTACTTCTTGGCGCCCGTCCAGCGGGCGGCGATCACCAGCCGAACAACACCGGCCCGGGAGTCTGTCCCCTTTGCCCTTGATCGGCTCCGCTGGGGTGAGCCAGAAAGGGTTCGGCGCTGGACCGCCGCCGGGGCCGCAGCTTGACACCCCGGCCACCGCAGTGAGCGGTTGCTGGCGCCGGGCTCCAGGCGCCTCCCCGCCCGGCGCCGCACACCCATATCACTCTCCACGGGGGAGCCGGGGCGCCGTCTCTCGGAGCCAGGATGGAATGTCCGGGGGTTGTGACGGTCAGGCTGGGCAGGTGGCCGGCCTGGCAGAGAAAGGACTGACCCACGATGGCCGACAAGAGGGCGGAACGCCTCGCGGAGTTCATCAAGCCGCTACGAGTCAAGCCGGGCTCCAAGGTGAATCTGGCCAAGGACTTCGACCCGCGCTACAAGGCCGGCTTCATGAAGAAAAAGGACGGCGTCGAGCTCCTGCAGACAGGGATCGGGCTGCTCGCCGACTACCAGGCACGGCTCGCCGCGCAGGACACCTACGGGGTGCTGGTGTGCTTGCAGGCGCTGGACGCGGGCGGCAAGGACGGGACGATCCGCCACGTCATGAGCGGGGTCAACCCGCAGGGCGTGCACGTGAGCAACTTCAAGGTGCCCTCCGCCGAGGAACTCGACCACGACTACCTGTGGCGCTACGCCAGGCGCCTGCCCGCGCGCGGCGACATCGGGATATTCAACCGGTCCCACTACGAGGAAGTCCTGGTGGTGCGGGTGCACCCGGAGAACCTCGACCGCCAGAAGCTGCCGGAAGAGGCCAAGGGCAAGGGCGTCTGGGACCGCCGCTACCGGGAGATCAACGACTGGGAGCGCTACCTGGCCGACAACGGGTTCAAGGTGGTGAAGCTCTTCCTGAACCTGTCGAAGGAGGAGCAGCGGACCCGGTTCCTCAAGCGGATCGACCTGCCGGAGAAGAACTGGAAGTTCTCCGCGGCGGACGCCCGGGAGCGGCAGCGGTGGGACGACTACCAGCAGGCGTTCTCGGAGATGCTGTCCGCCACCAGCACGCACTGGGCGCCCTGGTACGTCATCCCGGCGGACCGCAAGTGGTTCGCGCGCATCTGCGCTGGCGCGGTCATCGCGCACACCCTCATGGAGATCGACCCGCAGTACCCGGCCGTGAGCGAGGACAAACGGCAGGAACTGCTCGCGGTGAAGGGCGAACTCGAGGCCGAGGCGCCCAAGGGTGCCCCCGCCGACCCGTTCGCGGCCAGGGAAGAGGCCAAAGCTGAGGCCAAAGCGGACTCGAAAGCGGAGGCCAAAGCTGAGGCCAAAGCCGGAGCCCAGGCCGGCTGACCGGGCCAGATCGGAGGCACAGACATGGCGGTGCAAGCTGACGCCACGGGACGGCCGGCCACGGCGGGCCGGAACTGGTACGCACTCTCCCCGGACGAGGTGACCGCGGCGCTGCACGTCGATCCGGCCGCCGGGCTCACGGCCACCACAGCGGCCGGACTGCTGGCCGCGAACGGCCCGAACGCGCTCCCCGAGGAGAAGCCGAAGCCGGTCTGGCTCCGGTTCCTCGACGAATACCGCAGCTACATGCAGATCATCCTGGTCGCCGCCGCGGTGGTGTCACTGGTGATCCAGCAGTGGGCCACCGCGATCCTCCTGCTGCTGCTGACCGTGCTGAACGCGGTCGTCGGCCTGCGGCAGGAGGGCAAGGCCGAGAGCGCCATGAACGCGCTCAAGTCGATGATGAAGGCCACCGCCGGTGCCAGCCGACGGCCGCATCATCACGGCCAGCGCCCTGCAGATCGACGAGTCGGCCCTGACCGGGGAGAGCACGCCCACCGCCAAGAACGCGGACACGCTGACCGGCGGGCAGCTCGGTCCCGGTGAGCAGATCAACATGGCGTTCATGAACACGCCGGTCACCCACGGCAGCGGCACGCTGGTCGTCACCGGCACCGGGGTCGGCACCGAGCTCGGGAAGATCTCCGGGATGCTGTCCGCCACGGCCCGGGAGAAGTCCCCGCTGACCAAGGAACTCAACACGCTCACGCTGTGGATCGCGGCGGCGGCGGGCCTGACCATGGTCGTGATGTTCGCCCTGGGCCGGGCCCGCGGCCAGGCCTGGGACGCACTGTTCATCAGCGCGGTCTCGCTGGCCATCGCGGCTATCCCCGAGGCACTGCCCACCGTGACCCAGACGATCCTGTCGCTCGGCGGCGTCGACCTGGCCAAGCGCAACGCGATCGTGAAGGACCTGCCCTCGGTCGAGACGCTCGGGTTCACCTCGGCGATCAACTCCGACAAGACCGGCACGCTGACGATGAACCAGATGACCGCGGTCGAGGTGGTGGACCCGACCGACCGGTACACCATCTCCGGTATCGGCTACGGCCTGGCGGGCCAGGTCCGTCACGCCGCGGGCAGGACGGCCACCATCGAGGACGCGATCCTGCCGTACCTGGTCGCCAGCGACGCCAGGCTCGTCGACGGCAAGGTGGTCGGCGACCCCATCGAGGGTGCCCTGCTCGTGCTCGGCCACAAGGCCGGCCTGGACATCGACGGCACCCGCGAGCAGCTGCCCCGGCTGGCCACCCTGCCGTTCGACCCGGCCTACAAGCTGATGGCCACCTTCAACTCCACCACGGACGCAGCGGGGCAGCCGGTCGTGCGCTGCTTCGTGAAGGGCGCGGCGCCGGCGGTGATGGAGCGCGCCGCCACGGCGCTGTCCGGCGGTGTGAGCGTCCCATGGGACACCGGGCTCAAGGAGCGGGGCCGCACGCACATGGAACGGATGGAGGGCGAGGGCCGGCGGGTCATGGCCGCCGCCACCCGCGACCTCGACCCGGCCTCCTTCGACGCCGGCGGCGACCTGCTCGGCTACGTCACCGATCTGCAGATGACAAGCCTGGTCGGGATGGTCGACCCACCCCGGGACGAGTCCAGGGCCGCGGTCGCCAGCGCCCAGGCGGCACACATCCGGGTCCGCATGGTGACCGGCGACGACGTCATCACCGGCGCGGCCATCGCCAGGCAGGTCGGCATCGGCGGCGATGCCATCCTGGGCGCCGACTTCGCCGCCCTGTCCGAGTCCGAGCGGCTGGACCGCATCGACGGCATCGGGGTGGTCGGCCGGGTCGCCCCCGAGCACAAGGTGCTCCTCGCCGACACCCTCAAGAAGAAGGGCGACGTCGTGGCCATGACCGGCGACGGCGTCAACGACGCTCCGGCCATCAAGGCGGCCGACATCGGGATCGCGATGGGCACCGGCACCGAGGTAGCCAAGAACGCGGGCCGGATGATCCTGTCCGACGACAACTTCGCCACCATCGTCTTCGCGGTCGAGCAGGGCCGGAAGATCTACGACAACCTGGCGAAGTACATCCGTTTCGTGCTGGTACTGCTGGTCGTCTTCGTGCTGACGTTCCTGGGTGCCAGCCTGTTCAACATCGCGGCGGGCGAGCCGTTCACGCCCGCGCAGGTGCTGTGGATCCATTTTGTCGTCAACGCCCCGTTCGGTTTCGCGCTCGGCTTCGACCGGGAGAGCCCGGGGCTGATGTCGCTGCGCCCGCGGCCGCGCGGGGAACCGGTGCTGACGTCCCGGGTGATGGTCACCGTCGGGCTCTCCGGGCTGGCCATCACCATCGGCTTGCTGTTGCTGATCGAGCTCGGGAAGCACCGGTTCGGCAGCACCGCCGCCGGCACGTCGATCGCGTTCACCTCGTTCGCGCTGTGCCTGATCGTGGCGGCGGTCGAATGCCGCAGCGAGACCGCCACGGTGCTGACCACGGCCACCTTCGACAGCAAGCAGATGAACCGGGCGATGATCGTGGAGTTCGTGCTCGCGGTGCTCGTTACCCAGATGGACGTCTTCCGCCGCCTACTCGGGACGACCCAGATCAACCTGCGGGAATGGGGGTGGGCGCTGGTGCCCGCGATCGCGCTGCTGATCGCGTGGGAGGCGGGCAAGTTCGCCGCCCGGCACTGGCGGGGCGCGCGGGCCGGCACCGCGTGACCTGACGTGTGCTGTTCCGCTTTGGCGCGCAGCTCAGCGGAAGTCGCGGCTGGGCACGGCGGGCACCGCCCGGATCCGGTGCAGCCGGGTCGCGAGCAGGCTGACCGCACCGTCCAGGCGCTCCACCCGCCCGTGCACGATCAGCGCGTGTGCCTCGATCGCGAGCTTGCGGTGCCGCTCCCACACCCCGGGCGGGCAGATCACGTTCGCGATCCCGGTCTCGTCCTCCAGGCTCAGGAACACCACCCCGCGCGCGGTTCCCGGCTGCTGGCGGTGGGTGACCAGCCCGGCGACCGCGATCGGCGCGCCCGGCGGCGCGGTCTTCAGCGCCGCCGCCGGCGCGACGCCGGCCCCCTCGAGCGGTTTGCGCAGATGTGCGATCGGGTGGGTGCCGAAGGTGCCGGTCGCCCACAGGTCGGCGAACGTCTCCTCGGCGGCCGTCATCGCCCGCAGCGGCGGTGCGGCCAGGCCGGGGGTGGTGCCGGGCAGCTGCCCGGCCCGGATGGTGGCAGCCGCCCCGGCCGCCCACAGCGCCTCCCGCCGGGTGATCGAGAAGCAGCCGAACGCGCCCGCCGTGGCCAGCGCCTCCAGCGCCGGCCCGGGCAGGCGGGTCCGGCGGGCGAAGTCCTCCAGGTCCGTGTACGGCTGGCCGGACACGATCAGCTCGGCCGGGGTGGCGCCCAGGTTCCGCACACTGGCCAGGCCGAGCCGGATCGCTGGCTGGCCCGGCACCGGTTTCCCGCCCGCAGGCGGGCCCGCGGTCAGTGCGGCGGTGGCGCCGGTGTTCTCGTTCGGCATCCTGGTTGTGGGGTTTTCCGGGTCTTCCAGGGTGGCGAGGACGGCGCTGGCGTTCACGTCCACGCAGCGCACCTGCACGCCGTGCCGGCGCACGTCGCCGATCAGGCTGGCGGGGGAGTAGAAGCCCATCGGCTGGGCGCGCAGCAGCGCCGCGGTGAAGGCGGCCGGGTAGTAGCACTTCAGCCAGGCGCTGGCGTAGACCAGGTAGGCGAAGCTGATCGCGTGTGACTCCGGGAAGCCGTAGCTGGAGAAGGCCAGGACCTTGGCGTAGATGTCCTGCGCAACATCGGCCGGGATGCCGCGCTGCGCCATCCCGGCCAGCATCGCCCCGCGCAGCTCCTCGATCCGCTCCGGGCCGCGCTTGGAGCTCATCGCCTGCCGGAGCTGGTCCGCCTCGGTGGCGCTGAACCCGGCGCAGTCGATCGCGAGCTGCATCATCTGCTCCTGGAACAGCGGCACGCCGAGGGTCTTGCCGAGCGCGTTGCGCATCAGCTCGTGCGGGATGTCCGGCGTCTCGTCGCCGTGCCGGCGGCGCAGGTACGGATGCACCGAGCCGCCCTGGATCGGGCCCGGCCTGATCAGCGCGACCTCCACCACCAGGTCGTAGAACTCGCGGGGGCGCAGCCGGGGCAGGGTCGCCATCTGGGCACGGGACTCGACCTGGAACACCCCGACGGTGTCGGCCTCGCACAGCATGTCGTAGACGCCGGGGTCCTCCTGCGGGAGCGTGTGCAGGCTCCAGCGGGTGCCGTGATGCGCCTCGATCAGCTCGAAGCAGTCCCGCACCGCGGTCAGCATGCCCAGCCCCAGCAGGTCGAACTTGACCAGCCCGGTGTAGGCGCAGTCGTCCTTGTCCCACTGCAGCACCGACCGGCCCGGCATCCGCGCCCACTCGACCGGGCACACCTCGCCGACCGGCCGGTCGCAGATCACCATCCCGCCGGAATGGATGCCCAGGTGCCGGGGGAGCCGCTGCATCCGGGCGGCGAGCGCGGTGACCGGCTCGGGGATTTCCGCCTCCGGCGGGATCGGCTGGCCGGGGCCGTAATGACGCGGCCCGACCTGCTTGGCCCAGGCGTTCTGCTGGTCGGGGGAGTAGCCGAGGGCGCGGCCCGCGTCGCGCAGCGCCATCCGTGGCCGGTAGGAGATCACGTTGGCGACCTGGGCGGCTTTGTCCCGGCCGTACCGGTTATAGACGTACTGGATCACCTCCTCCCGGCGGCGGTGCTCGATGTCCAGGTCGATGTCGGGCGGGCCGTCCCGGCCGGCGGACAGGAAGCGCTCGAACAGCAGGCCGTGCCGGACCGAGTCCACGCTGGTGATCCCCAGCGCGAAGCAGACGGCCGAGTTCGCGGCGCTGCCCCGCCCCTGGCACAAGATGCCGGCCTCCTCGCAGAATCTGACGATGTCGTGGACGATCAGGAAGTAGCCGGGGAAGCCGAGCTGCTCGATGACGTCGAGTTCGCGGGCGATCTGGGCATAGGCCCCGGCGACGCGTTCGGCCTGCGGGGAGCCGTAACGTTCCGGCGCCTTCTCGCTGACCAGGGCGCGCAGCCAGGTCGCCTCGGTGTGGCCGGCCGGGACGGGGAAGTCCGGCAGCCTGGGCGCGATCACGTGGAAGCCGAAGGCGCAGTCGCGTGCCAGCTGCGTCGTGCTGGCCAGGACGCCGGGGTAGCGGTGCAGCCGGGGTGCCATCTCGGTGCCCGAGCGCAGGTAGGCGGCACCGGACGCGGCCAGCCAGCCGTCCATCTCAGCCAGGCCGCGGCGGGCACGGACCGCGGCCAGCGCCTGCCCGAGGCGGGCGTCGCGGGGTGCCGCGTAGTGGACATTGCCGGTGGCGACGACCGCCGTCGCGGTGGCCTGGGCCAGTTCGTACAGTGCGTCGTTGCGCTCGTCGTCGTCGGGCTGGTCGTGGCTGGTCAGCTCGACGGCCACGTTGCCGTGGCCGAAGGCGGCGGCCAGGGATTCCAGCTCGCGCCGCGCTGCCTGCGGGCCGCCGGCGGCGAGCGCGGCGGGGACGGCGCCCTTGCGGCAGCCGGTGAGGATCACCCAGTGCCCGCCGTGCGCCCCCGCGAGCGCGTCCAGGTCGTAGACCGGGCGGCCCTTCTCACCCCCGGCAAGCTGTGCGGCGCTGATCACCGAGCACAGGCGCCGGTAGCCGTCCGGGTCGCGGGCGAGGACAAGCAGGTGCTGGCCTTGCGGGTCGGGGATGCCGCTGCGGCCGGTGGGCAGGCCCAGGCTGAGTTCGGCGCCGAACACGGTGCTGATGCCGACGCCGGTCCGGTCTTTCAGCTTGGCGGCTGCCTGCGCGAACTGGGGCACCCCGTACATGCCGTCGTGGTCGGTGATGGCCAGTGCCGCCAGGCCGAGCCGTGCCGCCTCGGTGACGAGCTCGGCCGGGCTGGAGGCGCCGTCGAGGAAGCTGTAGGAGGAGTGGCAGTGCAGCTCGGCCCAAGCCGGGCCGGGGTCTGGGTTTGGGCCTGGGTCTGGGCCGCTGCCTGGGTCCGGGGCCGGGTCCGGGCCCCTGGGCACGGGCAGGCGGGTGACCGGGCGTGGCGCTCGCGGCGGCGGCTCCGGTCCCTCGCCGCCGGCCAGCTGGCGGCCCGGGTTTCCCCAGGTCAGCCGTCGCTCGAACTCCTGCCACGGCACCGGCGGGTTATCCCACCCCATGACCCGCCGCCCCGCCGTCGCCCGGAGGTGCCGGGTTCCCCGCGTCCCCGCACCTATGGGCATGGATGTGGCATCCATGCCCATAGACAGGCATGAAAGCCACATCCATGCCAAACGAGCTGGGCTCTCCGGGTATCCGGGCCCTAGTCATAGCGGGCCTCGATCAGCCAGCGGCCGTCCCGCACGGCGGCCAGCCAGGCGGCACCGTCCTCGGTGACCAGCTGGAACCTGGCCCGGCGGGACGCCTGCTCCAGCTGCCACCAGCGTTCGTCGGCCGGCCAGGGCCCGGCCCAGGCGGTGACCGCCAGCCGCGGCGCGCCGCCCGCCGACAGGGCGGCGGGGGGAGCCGACACCAGTGCCCGCCCGGTGACGGTCACCGCCGCGCCAGCGCCGTCGGTGACCTGGGCGGGCAGCGGGTCCGGGTAGACGGTGGCCGGGGCGGGCGCGGGAATCCGGCCCGGCCAGGGCAGGGCGGCCGGGCGGGCCGGGTCCGTCAGGTCGCCGAACGGCACCAGGGTGACCTGCTCGCCAGGGCTGCGGCCGCCCGCGAGCACCGGCCGGGTCACGGCGGAGTGCCCGAGCATGGCCTGCACCCGCATGGCCGCGCGGGCCACCTGGTCACTGACCGCCGTGTCGCCCCACAGGCCCAGCTGCCGGCCCTCGGCGCGGACCAGCTGATCGGGGGCCAGCCGCAGCAGCGTGATCCCGGGCGGCTCGATCCCGTCGCCGGCGAGTCCGCCGCCAGCTGCCTCGCTGCCGCCTGCCTCGCTGCCGCCTGCCTCGCTGCCGCTGGGTGCGGTCCCGGCCTGGCCGTCCCGCCATCCGGCCAGCTGCCAGCGGACCCGCTCGGCCACGGCCAGCGCGGAGAGCAGCCCGTCATGCCGCCACAGCCGGGTGAGCTGGCGCCCGTCCTCGCACACCGCCTGCACCTGGATCCGCACACAGGCCAGGCCGCGGGCGGCAAGGCCGGCGTGCATCTGCTCGGCGAGTGCCTTGGCGGCGAACACCACCGGCTCGGCCTGCTGCTGCGGTGGATCGAACTCGGCGGTGACGGCAAGGTCGGGCGACGGCGGCCGGGGAACCAGCGGCCGGGGAGCCAGGCCGCGCGCCAGCCGGTGCGCGATCACACCGTCGGTACCGAACCGGTTCTCCGCCTCCCGAGCAGGCAGCGCAGCGAACTCACCCAACGTCCTGATGCCCAGCCGGGGCAGCAGGTCCGCCAGCTCCGCGTTGCCCAGCACACCGACGGGGTGCCCGGCCAGGAACTCCCTCGTCTGGCCAGCGGGCACGATCATGACAGGGTCTGGCTGCCCGGCGGCGGACTGGGCGGCTAGCTGGGCGGCGGACTGGGCGGCGGACTGGGCGGCTAGCTCGGCGGCGGACTGGGCGGCTAGCTCGGCGGCGAAAAGGCCATCGGCGACACCGGCCTGGCAGGCGAAGCCAATGCCGCCCACCGCCTCGATGATCTTTGCGGCGACGATCCCTTCCCCGCCGAAGTATCTGGCCGGCCCGTGCGCGCCGATCGCGCAAACGCCCGGACGCAGCACCTCCACCCGCGGGCACAACTCCTCAACCGCAGACACCACCCGCTCGAAGTCCCGTGCCCTGGGTCCTTCGTCCGGCCCCAGCCACTGGGGGCACCAGGCGACCAGTACCCGCGCGGGCCGGCCCGCCGTCATCCGGCATCCCGCCTGTCCTGCTCGGTCACGGCGAGCCGGTCCGCGGCACTGACCGAGCCGTCGGGCCCCGGCAGCCACAGCCACTGCGTCCGCGGCCGGGCCGCCGCGCCCCTGCCGTCCGCCACCACCCGTACCTGCCGG
>DATKRG010000094.1:0-2575 GCA_035532275.1 Streptosporangiaceae bacterium
TGGTCCATCTCGGACTGGCCGATGATCGACCGCAGCGAGGTCTGGGCCTGCTGGGAGACGGCGAACATGTAGTTCTGCACGTTCACGACCGCCTTGATCGGGTCCACCACCCGGAAATACACCACGGCGTCCACCCGGACGGTCACGTTGTCCCTGGTGATGCCCTCCTGAGCCGGAACCGTCATCGCGGTGATCTGCATGTTGACCTTCTGCATGCGGTCGCCGACCGGCCTGATCATCGTCAGTCCCGCGCCGCGCGGCGGCGACTGGATCTTGCCGAATCTGAACACGATGCCCTGCTCGAACTGCTGCACTACCCGGACAGAACGTCCAGCCACGATCATGCCGAGCACGACAAGAACTGCGAATATGACCACAATGGCTTCAATCATCGCCAACAGCCTCTCTCAGGCGACGCGCACCTGATGCGGCTCCGGTCCAGTGACGAACCTCATGCACGCCAGCCACCGGAGACGCTACTCTTAACACGTACCACGGTCGGCGGAAGTTCTGGTGCGCGGCCAGGATGGGCGTAACGCTCGCCGACGGTTGCCTCGACCAGGGTTGCGGTCGGGATTGTGCCCCCGGTGGAGAATCCGACGGCCCGCAAGGGCCCGCCCGGAGCGGTCTGGGCAAGGGAGCTCAGCACATTGGAACCAGGCCCCGGGTTGGCGCTGGGCACGAACCGCTCAGTGAGGTGAATTCACCCTTGGATGGCGGGCCCGGTGGCCTTCTCCACCATCATCCGCACGACCACGCGGACCGCGCCAGGCCGGTCCTCGCCAGGGTCCTTCCCGTCGTACTTCCATGACAGCTGGGTATCGACCTGCCGGCCGACGTCCGGTGTCATCGATACCCGGCCACGCAACTCGACGTAGTTTTCCGGGTCCGCCCAGTCGATCACGCTGACGCTGACGCGCGGGTCGCGCAGCATATTGCGGTGCTTGACGCGCCCCTCCACCGTGGAGAACAGCAGGTCGCCGCCGTCGCGGCCGACCCACACCACAGAGGTCTGCGGGCTGCCGTAGGGATTCACCGTGGCCAGGACCGCGTAGTTCTTCCCGTCGACCAGCCGGAGCGTCGCCTCGCTCAGCGGGATGCCCATGGCGGCACGGTAGCAGCGCAAGGTCTAGGGGCGTGCGGCCTCGCCGTCGTCGCCCGCGCCTGCCCCACCGGGCCCCGGGGCGGGGATCTCCGCGGAGTCGGTGAGGCGCAGTTTGCGGCGCGCACGCTCGTAGAAGGTGGTACGGCCAAGGCGGACCACCCGCGCCGCAGCCGGGCGGGCCCGCAGGTCGATCCGCTCGCCTGGGGCGGCGTACCCGGCGACCATCCCGTCCACCTCGACCGCGAGGCGGCCGCTGGCGGGCAGGACCTCCAGTGTGACCGTGTCCCGCGCGGAGATCACCACGCCGCGGTTGTAAGCCGAGTGCGGCGCCGCGGGTGTCACCAGCAGGGCCTCCACGGTGGGGCTCACAATCGGGCCGCCCGCGGAGAAGCTGTAGGCGGTTGAGCCGGTCGGGGTGGCAACCACCACGGCGTCGGCCGCGTAGCTGACGAACGGCTGGCCGTCCACGTGCACCGTCACGACGGCCGACCCGTGCCCCGGCACACGGACGACGGCCACGTCGTTGAAGGCGGTGATGGCCTGCGGGCCAAGGGCGCTGTCGACGGCGAGCCGGGGCTCGATCGTGAACTGCTCGCTGTCGATGGCCGACAGCGCACCGGGCAGGCCCGGCACGTCCACCTCGGCCAGGAACCCGAGCTTGCCGAGGTTCACACCCAGGACCGGGGCCCGCTGCCGGTCGGCCAGCCGCATGGCCCGCAGCATGGTCCCGTCTCCGCCGAGGCTGACGACCAGGTCGGAGCGGCGGCCGAGTTCGGCGGCGGTGACCGGGACGGCGGCGCAGTTCAGCCTGCGGATCTCGTCCTCGATGCCAAAGACCTCGATGTTCTTGCGGGCGGCCCAGCCCAGCACCGCATCGACCGCCTCCGCCGAATCGCGGAGCGGATGCAGAACCAGGCCCACCGAGCGCATACCCCGGACGCTACCCTCGCCCGCCACGCGGCAGGCCCGGCCCCGGTACTTCACGCACGCCAGCCTGCTACAACCCGGCTGGCGGTCAACCTACCGTGATCGCGTCCAGGCGTTCCTTGAGGAACTGCGCCGACACGACCGGCGCATAGTCGTTCGGCTTACCGATCGGCGGCTGCAGGGACTCGATCACCGCGTCGTGGTCGGCCTCGTAGAAGTAGACGAGCGAGACGAGGTCCTCCTCCGGCGCCTCGGCCTGCGGCGGGAGCACGCGGTGCCGGTTGGACTTCCACCGGCTGCCGCTCCAGCGGGCGAGCAGGTCACCGGTGTTGATCGTGAAGGCGCCGGGCTCGTAAGGCGCGTCCTGCCAGCCGTCCTGCTCGGTCCACACCTGCAGGCCACCCCGGCCCGGCTCCCGGTCGAGGATGGTGACGGTGCCGAAGTCGGTGTGCGGGCCGATCCGGAACTGGCCGGGTTCGGGCTCGCCCGCCAGCGACATCGGCGGGTACCAGTTGATGTTCATCGTGTGCGTGGCATGCCCGG
>DATKRG010000095.1:0-20956 GCA_035532275.1 Streptosporangiaceae bacterium
CCGCAAACTGCCAGTTTGCGGGCCGACCTCGTACCATCGAGGCTATGAACGCCGGTAGTGCCCCCGCCGGGTGGCCCCGGAGCCGGGCGGAGGAGTGAGCGTGCCACACCTGGACGCAGCAGAGATCACGGAGCTGCACGCGCGCGTCTGCAAGGCACTGGCTGACCCCACGCGCCTGCTCATCATCAACGAGCTGCGCGACGGGGCCCGCTCGGTGGGCGAGATCGCGGAGGCGCTGGAGATCTCCCAGCCGAACGTGAGCAGGCATCTGGCGCTTCTGCGCGACCGTGGCATCGTCACCACCGAGCGTGCCGGCAGCAGCGTCTTCTACGAGCTGACGAGCCCCAAGATCGTGCGGGCCGTCGATCTCCTGCGCGAGTTCATGGCCGAGGAGCTCGGGTGGCGCCCGCCAGCGGCCCAGGCGGCGGCCCTGCCGGCGGCGGCCGTGCCCGCGCGGTAGGGACGCCAGGTGAGGAGGGGGGGCCGGGGTGCCGCGCGCTGACGCAGTAGAGATCTACGAGCTGTATGCGCGCGTCTGCAAGGCGCTCGCGGACCCCAAGCGGCTGCTGATCATCAACGAGCTGCGGGACGGCCCGCGGCCGGTCGGGGAGATCGCGGCCGCGCTCGGCATCTCGCAGGCGAACGCCAGCCAGCACCTGGCCATCCTGCGCGACCGGGGCGTGGTGAGCACCCGGCGGGCAGGCACCCACGCCTACTACGCGCTCACCAGCGTCAAGGTCCTGCAGGCCGTCGACCTGCTGTGCGAGTTCATGGCCGAGCGCCACGCCCTGGGCCCCGGCGCCGCGGCCGGCTGAGCAGCTTCGGCTGGTACCCCCCGCGCCGGGATCAGCCGTACGGGAAGCGGAATGCCGCAGGGTCGAGCTTGGGCTCCACCGTGCGCAGCCGGTTGAGGAGGTCCACGGCGTGCGGCGCGCACAGGCGCCATGATCGCGGGTCGTCGTAGCGGCGCAGGTGCAGGCTCGCCAGTCGGCTGACGGTGATTCCGCAGACGGCGCACCGGCCGCCGCCCGGCTCGCCGAAGGGCCGCACGGCCGCATCCCAGCACGGCTCACAGGCGAGCCCCGAGGAGTCCCGGAGCTCCGGTTTGCCCGGGTGGTAGACGAAGCGCACCCCGCCCTGGCTCCCGGGGGCGGCTGGGCTGCTCAGGCCGGTGAGCATCCGGCCGCAGAAGTCGCACCTCAGGTCGTTGATCGTCATGACCCTGCCATCAGCCCGGGCAGCAATCTCGCCGAAACCCTGGACAAACCAGCGCGTGACACATAAGCATATTTGCACATACGCATGTGTTCCATGTCTCATCGAGACCACCCGAGAGGAGCAGCGGTGGCGGACTCCTCCCCCCCGGCGGCAGATCTGGTCCTGGACTGCACGGGCATGTCCTGCCCGCTGCCGGTGATCAAGACCTCGCAGGCGATCAAGAAGATCGAGCTGGGCCTGGTGCTGGAACTGCTGGCCACCGACCCGGGTGTGGAGCCGGACATGACGGCCTGGACCGGGCGGACGGGCAACGAGCTGCTCGGCATCAGCAAGGAAGCCGACGTCTTCCACGTTCTCATCCGCCGGCTCAAGTGACAGGGGACGCCCATGTGGTCCGGTGACTTCGAGTCCACGGTCCTCTACGTGCAGACGCACGGGGTGGATGACCCGGGGCGCTGCGCGACGCCCTTCTTCCTCGCGGCCTCGGCGGCCGCGATGGAGTGCGAGGTGATGATCTACTTCACCATGTACGGGCCGACGCTGCTGCGCAAGGACGTGATCGACAAGATCGGCCCGAAGGGCGAGCGCGGCCAGCCACTGCGCTACTTCATCGAGCAGGCAACCGGCCTCGGGGTCCGGCTCCTGGTCTGCCAGCCATCGCTGGACCTCAATGACCTCACCCTGGATGAGCTCATCGACGGCGTGCAGATGATCGGCGGCGCCGCCTTCAACGACCTCGCCCTGTCCGCGGACGCGGTCATCTCCTTCTAGGTGCTGCCATGACTGAGACCGACGCCCACTACAAGGCACCTGCGGTGGCCGGCCACGTGGACGTGCCATACGCGGAGAAGGAGCGGCTGTTCGAGCAGGTCCGCAGCGACATCCGGTTCGGCGACTACCTCTACGGCTGTTACGAGTGCGGGATCTGCGTGGCTGCCTGCCCGTCCGCCAGGTTCTATGACTTCAGCCCGCGCCGGATCGCCCAGGCAGCGGCCCGCGAGGACGTCGAGCTTGTCTACCAGCAGATGCAGGAGGACATCTGGGAATGCTCCCAGTGCTTCTCCTGCCTGCGCTGCCCGCGCGGCAACAACCCCGGCGGGCTCATCACGATCATGCGTGAGGTGGCAGTCAGCAACGGCCTCGCGTCCGCGAAAGAGGCGCTGAAAGGCTACTCCCGGATCATCTACAAGATCATGTCCACCGGCACTCAGGTGTCGCCGGACATGCTGCAGCAGGACGCCTTCCCCGACTGGGGCCCGGAGACCGCTGACGTCTCCGGGAACCTCGACCTGTGGCGCCGGGCGCTGCCCCCGGAGACGCTGCACACCACCACCACCGGCTGGGCGGTTGCCGACAGGACGCTGATCGAGCTCTACCTGATCTGGCTGCACACCGGTGCCCTCGACCTGATCTCAGACGTCGACCCGGGCCTGCACGCGATCCTCCAGGAGCTGATGGAGGAGCGCCTCGAGGAGGAAGGGATTGAGCCGTGACGATTCCGATTGAGGCGCTCAAGCGCAAGAAGGAGCACTTCGAGCGTGGCGAGGACCGCCGGGCGCTGGAAGACCCCCGCGCCGAGCTGCTGGCCCTGGAGGACAAGGGCGAGCTGGTGGTGCAGAAGATCGACCGGGAGACTGTCACGGTCGCCACCAAGTTCGGCCGCGAGAAGCGGATCCAGAAGGCGCACCTGTGGCACCACAAGTCCTGCGGGCAGTGCGGCCACATACCGGGCTACTCCACCTCGATCTTCTGGGTGATGCGCAAGCTCGGCTACGACTACCACGACCCGCGGGACCAGACCTCGTGCACCGCGTGGAACTACTACGCGAGCGCCACCTCCAACTCGGCGGCCCAGGCGGCGGTCGCGGTCCGCAACTTCGCCGCCGCGCTGGAGACCGGCTACTTCCCGCTCATCCACTGCGGCACCTCCTACGGCCACTACAAGGAGGTCCGTGAGGAGCTGATCCGGCACCCGGAGCTGCGGGCCGAGGTGCGCGCGATCATGGCGAAGCTCGGCAAGCAGCTGGTGCTGCCCGAGGAGATCGTGCACTACTCGGAGTGGTTCCACGCCTTGCGGGACGAGATCGCGGCCAAGCAGGTCCGGGATGTGTCCGGGATCAAGGTCACCGTCCACCCCGCATGCCACTACTACAAGCTGGTCGAGGGCGACGCGATCTATGACCCCGACATCTACGGCGGGCAGCGGACCGCGGTGGTGACCGGGCTCGCCCAGGCCCTCGGTGCCGAAGTGCGCGACTACTCGACCTGGTTCGACTGCTGCGGCTTCGGCTTCCGGCACATCCTGGTGCAGCGTGACTTCACCCGGTCCTTCGCGACTTTGCGCAAGATCGAGGTGATGAAGGAGGAGGCCGACCCCGACGTCGTCCTCACCCACGACACCGGCTGCGTGACCACCCTGGACAAGAGCCAGTTCGCGGCGCAGGCCCACGACCGCAACGTCGGGGTGGCCGTCATGAGCGAGGCCCAGTTCGCCGCCCTGGCCATGGGCGCCCACCCCTACAAGGTGTGCCAGCTGCACTGGCACTCGGCTGACTACCGGCCGGTGCTGGAAAAGATGGGCATCGACTGGGAGCGGGCCTGGGCCGAGTTCGAGGCGGACATCAAGCGGCTCGAGCGCGGCGAGAAGCGCTATCTCGACTGGGACGACGTCGACAGCTGACCAGGCGGCCAGCTCAAGCACAACGTGAGGTGATGGATGTCCTGCGACACGGTAGCTGTCATCGGCGGCGGCCCAGGCGGCCTGCGCGCGGCGCACGCCATCGCCGAGGTCGGCGGCCAGGCCGTGCTCATCGAGCAGCGTGACTTCCTCGGCGGGGCGCCGATCGCGGAGAACTACGCGGGCATCACCCCGCACGGGGAGCCGGCGCGGCCCCAGATCGAGCGGATGGTCGATCTGGTCACAGCCCACCCCGCGGTGCAGGTCCGGCTCGGGTCCGGGGTGACCGCGGTGTCCGGCGAGCCGGGCGCGTTCACGCTCACGGTCCGCGGGCCGGACGGGGACCAGCCGGTGGACTGCGGAGCGGTCATCGTCGCGACCGGGTTCACCCACTTCGACCCGGGCCGCGAAACCCAGATGTACGGGTACTACGAGTTCCCTGACGTGATCGCCCTGCAGGATCTGGAGGCGATGCTGTCGGCGCATGAGGTCGTGCGGCCCTCGAACGGCCAGCCACCCCAGCGGGTCTGCTTCATCCAGTGCGTCGGCAGCCGCGACCGGCTCATCGGCAACGAGTACTGCTCGAAAGTCTGCTGCGGGGTCGCCTCGAAGGAGGCCATCGAGATCCGGCAGATGCTGCCCAATTCCAAGGTCTACATCTTCTACATCGACATGCGGATGTACGGCTACTGGGAGAACCAGATCTACTGGCCGGCCCAGGAAAAGCACCACGTCCAGTACGTCAAGGGCATGATCACCGAGGTTCTCGCCAAGGGAGACCGGCTGCTGGTCCGGGGTGAGGACACCACGATGGGCCGCCCCATGGAACTGGAGATGGACCTGGTGGTGCTGTCGGTCGGCATGGAGCCCTCGCCCGGCACCCGCGCGGTCGCGAAACTGCTCGGCGTCAAGCAGAACAAGTTCGGTTTCATCGACGCGGCCGGCGGTCCGCTGGACCCGGTCGCAACCAGCCGGGAGGGCGTCTTCGCTTGCGGCGCCGCGCTCGGCCCAGCTGACCTGGAGGACACCGTGTCCTCGGCCGCGGGCGCGGCCATCAAGGCGGTCAGTTTCCTGCGCTCCCGCGCCGCCGCGGTCACGGGCTGAGCAGGCAGGTCATCATGCCCGGCCCGGTCGTCGACACCCCGAGCGCGCAGGAGTTCGAGCGCGAGATCCTGGCCCGGATCAGCGCCGACGAGCTGGCCGCCATCGCGGCCGACCTCGGCCGCAAGTCGCAGGCACTGCAGGAGCTGCTGGCACCGGGTGCGGCCCGGCTGGACCGGGCGGGGCTGCGGCAGGTGCTGCGGTGGGTGTTCGCCGCCCGGCGTCACGCGGACGAGATCCTGGACACGGTCGGCCCGCAGCGGCTCGGCGACGCCATCGAGGCACTCCTGGACCATGCGGCGCCCGGCACCTCGGTGGACCCGGCAGCCCGCTTCGACCGTTTCGACGCCGTCCTGGCCGGGTTCGCCGGCCCGGGCTTCGACCTGCCAGGTGAACTGCTCCACTTCACCTTCCCCGGCCGGTACTGGCTGTGGACCCGGTGGCTGTGGAACCCGCAGACACAGACCGGCGCGCTCCGCCTGGTCACCACCGACGACGTCGACCTGGCCGACGGGGCAACCCGGGGCGGGATCTACGTCACCGTCGGCCGGGCCACCGCCTTCGTCAGCGAGACCGGCCACGCGGCCGGGTTCACCGCGGCCGGGCCCGGCCTTTTCGGCACCGATGTCTTCCTCGCCGCCGTGTACGGCATCTACATGTACACGGTCCTGCAGATGCGGATGACCCAGGAGTTCAACCAGCTCCTGCCGCCGCTGCCTGACCTGATCCGCCGCCTGCTCGGCATCTACCACCTGGAGGACTAATGCCTGTCGGAGGGCGGAAGGTGCCGCCGCGCGCGGTGGAGAAGGAGTCGGCCACGGTCGCCTCCCCGATCTCCGGCCGGGAGGTCGTACTGGATGCCACCTGGAACCGGATGTTCGAGTCCCGCGTGCTGACCGACACCGGCCCGGACGGCTTCGAGCCGATCTCCGCCCTGGCCGGCGGTGAGTCACTGGAGTGGTGCTACGGGTGCGGCAAGTGCATTCCGGTCTGCCCGGTCGACGTGGTCGGCGAGTACGGCCCGCGCAAGCTGCACCGCAAGGTCCAGACCGGCACCGACCTGCTGGCCGACCCCGACCTGTGGCTGTGCACCACCTGTGGCAACTGCCTGCGGGTGTGCCCGAAGGAGGTCGACATGATCCAGATCATGCCGGCCGTCCGGGAAGCCGCGCTGTCGGGTGGCAACACCGTTCCCAGTGAGCTGCAGGACGTGTTCGAGAAGACCTTCCGCTACGGCAACGCGCTGGGCGAGAACCCGCGGCGGCGGGCACAGTGGGCGAAGACCGCGGGTGTCCCGGTGCGGATCCTGCCCAGCGACCCTGGCCCGGTGGACGTCCTGTTCTACGTCGAGGACTACTGGAGCTACCACCCACGCGGCCACGACGCCGCCCGGGCGTTCGCCCGGGTCGCCACCGCACTCGGCATCGACTGGGCCATTCTCGGCCACGAGGAGAAGACGCTCGGCGACTCCCAGCGCCTGGCCGGTGAGAACGGTCTGTTCGACGCCCTGGTCGACGACGTCACCGCGACGCTCGCCAAGTACGACTTCACCCGCATCGTCACACCCGACCCGCACGCGTTCAACGCCCTGGTCAAGGAGTACCCCAAGCGCGGGCACGTCTTCGAGGCACTGCACTACACCCAGCTGCTCGCGCCGCTGGCCGGGCAGATCGCCTGGGCGAAGGAGCTGGACCTCACGGTCACCTTCCATGACCCGTGCTACCTGGGACGGCACAACGGCGAGTACGACGCGCCGCGGACCCTGATCCAGGCGATCCCGGGCGTGAAGCTGACCGAGATGGGCCGCTGCCGGGAGAACGGCTACTGCTGCGGTGGCGGCGGGGGAGGCATGTGGCTGGACGGGTTCACCCGCAGCCACACCGCCGAACGGCTGTCCGAACGCCGGGTACGCGAGGCCGCCCAGACCGGCGCGGATGTGCTCGTCGTCTGCTGCCCGTACGAGGTGTCCCGCTTCGAGGACGCCGCCAAGTCCACCGGCCACGACCAGCTGCGGGTGCTCGACATCATCGAGCTCATCGACCAGGCCATGGGTGCTCCCGGGCTGGGGCCGGCCAGTGGGTGACGTGCTGCGGGTCATCGACTTCGGCCCCGTCAGCCCGCTCCGGTCGCAGACCCTGTGGCACGCGGCCGCCTACGGCGTCAGCGAGGGTGAGCCGCCCACGCTGTCCTTCACCCGGCCGTCCGCTCCCTATGTGTGCCTCGGCTACCACCGGAGCCTGGCCGAGGTGGACCAGGAGTACTGCCACCGCGAGGGGCTGCCCATCTACCGGCGGATGGTCGGCGGCGGCCCGGTCTACCTCGACGACGGCCAGCTGTTCTTCCAGATCTGCCTGCCGGCCCGCGCTGCCCCCGCGCTGCGCCAGGAGGCGCTGCGCATGCTGCTGGAGCCAGCCGTCGCGGCGTTCCAGGCGGTGGGGGTGCCCGCCGCTCTCGACGCCGACCTGGAGATCTGTGACGGCGACCGCAAGATCTGCGGGCACGGCGCCGGCCAGATCGAGGACGCGGTCGTGGTCTGCGGGAACCTGATCCAGCGGTTCGACCACGAGCGGGCCACCCGCGTGCTGGCCCTGCCCGACCCGGGCCTGCGGGCGGAAACCCTCCGCCTGATGCGCCGCTACGTGGCCGCGACCCCGGCCGATCCGCAGGAGTTCCAGGCCGCCATGATCAGCGCCTACGCCACCGCGCTCGGGCTGAGGGTGGCCCCGGGCCAGCTCACCGGGGCTGAGCGGGCCGGCCTCACCGACCTGGACGCGCAGTTCAGCTCCGTGCAGTGGCTGGCTGGGCCGGAGCAGCCGCCTGCCCGCACGCCTGCCCGCACGGTCAAGGTGCGGGCCGGGGTGTGGACGGTCGGCGCCGCCTCCGGCGATGCCCGGATCGTGGTCAGCGTGGTGCGGGGGACGGTGGACCGGGCGTGGCTGCGCGCGGCCGGGCTGAACGGGATGACCCAGGCGGCCGAGTCCGCACTCGCCGGGGTGCCGGTCGCGGCGGTGCCGGATGTGCTTGCCCGGTTCGGCGACCCCGGGCGCCAGCTCGCCGCGGCCTTCGCCGGGGCCGACGGGACGAGGCTGTGATGGCTCCCACGGCGATCATCGACGTCCAGGGCTTCCCGCTCGCGCTCGACCGCAGGTACCAGGCTGACACGCATATGTGGGTCCAGCTGGCCGGGCCCGGCCAGGCCCGGATCGGCATGGACCCGCTCGGGATCGAGACCAGCGGCACCCTGGCCCAGCTCTCGTTCCTGGCGGCCGGCACCGAGCTGGCGGCCGGCCGCCCGTTCGGCCAGCTGGAGGCCGCCAAGTTCGTGGGCCCGCTGGTCAGCCCGGTCTCGGGCACCGTGCTGGCCGTGAACGACGCGGTCGTGGCCGACCCGGGGCTCGCCGAGCGTGACCCATACGGGGCTGGCTGGCTGGTCGAGGTCAGCCTCAGCGACGCCGACGGTGACCTGGCGGCCCTGCTGGGCGACGCGGACGAGATCACCCGCTGGTTCGCGGCCAGGCTGGCGGGCTACCGGCTCACGGGGGTGATCGCCCAGTGACGGCGCATCCCGCTGACGTCCGGCGGGCCAACTTCCCCGACGTCATGGACTTCTACGCCCCCGGGCTGAAGCGCTGGCAGACGCCGGAATGGACGCCCGGCAACCCGCGCCGGTTCCTCCCGGTCTCGGTGACCGGATCGGCCTGTGCCCTGTCATGCGACCACTGCCAGGCGAAGGTGCTGGCCGGGATGGTCTCGGTGCGGGCGGAGGAAGACCTGCTCGCGCTGGCCCGTCGGCTGAAGGCACAGGGCAGTGAGGGCCTGCTCGTCTCCGGCGGCTCCACCCGGACCGGCGGCGTGCCGCTGCTGCCGCACCTGCGCCACATCCCCCGCATCCGGGACGAGCTCGGGATGAAGGTGATCGTGCATTCCGGCGTGGTCTCCCCGGAGCTGGCCGCCGGGCTGGCCACGGCTGGCGTGGACGGGGTGATGCTCGACATCATCGGCGCCGACGAGACCCTCCGCGAGGTCTACCACCTCGACCTGACCGTCGCCGACATGGACCGCTCGCTGCGGCTGCTCACCGGCCACGGGCTGCGGGTCATCCCGCACATCGTGCTCGGCCTGCACTACGGCCGCTTCCTGGGCGAGCACCGGGCGCTGGAGATGGTCGCCAGCTATCCGGTGTCCACCCTGATCCTGGTGGTGCTTGTCCCGCTGGTCGGCACCCCGATGGCGCACCTGCCGCCGCCCCCGGCGGACCAGGTGACCGGGTTCTTCGCGACGGCCCGGCTGGCGGCCCCGGCCACCACCATCAACCTCGGCTGCGCGCGCCCGCTCGGCCCGGTGAAGGCCGAGCTCGACCAGGCCGCCATCGACCTCGGGCTGAACGGCATCGCCTACCCGGCCGACGGCGCGATCGCCTACGCCCGGTCGCGGGGGCTGACACCGCGCCTGTTCGAGTACTGCTGCTCGCTCACCTGGACCGGAGCGCAGGAAGAGGGCTACGCGACAGTGGAGGTGAGTGCGTGAGCGCGGCACAGGAACAGGCGGTCAGCGGCGGCCGGTGGCGGCTGCTGACCGACGACGGGGCGGGCGCCGCCGAGGGTCTCGCGCTGGACGAGGCGCTCATGGCCAGATACGCACGCGGGGAACCGGACAGCCTGCCCACGCTGCGGCTGTACACCTACCGGAGCCACTGCGCGCTGGTCGGCCGGTACCAGAACCTTGAGGCCGAGGTCGACCTGGCGGCATGTGAGCTGACCGGCACGGCGGTGAGCCGCCGCCCGACCGGCGGCGGCGCGATCGTCATGGGCGCCGGCCAGCTCGGCGTGGCCGTCATTAGCCGCGCACCTGCGGGCAAGCGCCCACGCGAGATCATCGAGGAGCTGGCCGGCGCCGTGACGGCGGGCCTGGCCGAGCTTGGCATCACCGCCGTCTTCCGCGGCAAGAACGACCTGGAGGCCGGCGGCCGCAAGATCGCCGGGCTGGGCCTGTACGTGGACCAGGCCGGTGCCATGCTCTTCCACGCCAGCGTCCTGGCAGACCTCGACATCGGCTTCATGCTGGAGGTGCTGCGCATCCCGGCGGCCAAGCTGGCCGACAAGGCAGCCGCCGCGGTGGCGCAGCGGGTGACGACAGTGACCGGCGAGACCGGCCGCCGCTGGGACGGCGCCATGCTGCGCCACCTGGTCGCCTCCGGCTTCACCCAGACCTTCGGGGCAACGCTGGAACCTGCCGGACCAGACCCGGGGGAGCGCGCCCTCGCCGCCACCCTGGCCGCTGATCGTTACGGTGCGCAGGCCTGGCTGGCCGACCGGAGCATGTCCGCCGACGGCAGCGGATCAGCCGTGCTCAAGACCCCGGCGGGCCTGGCGCGGATCTACCTCACGACCCACGGCGACCTGGTCAAGAACGCGATCGTCGTCGGCGACTTCAACGAGCTTCCCCCGGCCCTGCTCGAGATGGAGTCCGCCCTGCGCTGGCGCCGCCTCGACGAGCCGTCGGTCAGCGAGGCCGTGACCCGTTCCGGCGCGGGCCAGGCGCTGGGTGTCCCGGACGGGCTGATCGCGGCGGCCGTGCTCGAAGCGGGACAGCAGGCGGCCGGCCGCGCCACCGCAGCGCCAGTCAGAGCCACCGGCTCCTGCTACTTCCCCGAGCCAGCGCGGAGCCAGTCATGACACCCCGGGTCGCGCTCCCGCTGAGCCTGGCTGCCCCGCAGGCGCGGACCAGCCCCGAACACGTGCGGATCTCGATGGCCAGCGCGATCGCGCTGCGCATGCGGTCGGGCAGGTTCAGCCGCGACTTCGACTTCGGCGGCATCAACCTGCTGCTCAGCTACGACGAGGGATGCCTGTCCGACTGCGGCTACTGCGGCCTGGCGCGCACCCGGCCCGGCGCCTACTCCGACAAGTCGTTCATCCGGGTGGAGTGGCCGCTGGTGCGCACCGACGACCTGGTGGAGCGGATGGCCCAGCACGAGTCCACCCTCACCCGGCTGTGCATCTCGATGGTCACCCACGGCCATGCCTACCGCGACACCTGCGACATCACCGGCCGGATCGCGCAGCAGGTGGGCACCCCGCTGTCGATCCTGGTGGCGCCGCCCACGCTCAACCGGGAACGGCTGGAGAACTTCAGGGCGCTGGGCGTGGACATGATCGGGATCGGGCTGGATGCGGTCACCGAGGAGCTGTTCCGCAACATCCGCACCAACGTCCCCGCCGGCGGCCTGAGGTGGGAGAAGTACTGGGAGGTCGTCACCACCGCCCGGGACATCTTCGGGCCGTGGAAGGTCAACGTGCACACCCTGGTCGGCCTCGGCGAGACCGACGAGGACCTGATCCGGCTCTTCGTGGCGCTGCGGGACCAGCAGATCTTCTCCTACCTGTTCTGCTTCAACCCCGAGCCGGACTCCCGGATGGCCGATCACCCGAAATCGCCGCTGGCCCGCTGGCGGCGCGTGCAGCTCGCCCGGCACCTGATCGAGAACGAGGGCTACGGCCTGGCCCGGTTCGACTTCGACGCCACCGGCGGCCTGGCGCATGTACAGGCAAGCCGGGCCGCGGTGGAGGCGGTGGTCGGGCAGGGCACCGCCTTCATGACCAATGGCTGCCCGGGGGAGAAGGGCGAGCCCGGCTGCACCCGGCCGTACGGCTCCTACCGGCCGTCGGAACCCTTCCGCGACTACCCGTTCCAGCCGGGCCAGGGCGACCTGCGCGAGATCCGTGCGCAGCTTGCCCTCGACGGTCTGGTCAGCTGAAGAAGGTGAGGAGCCAGTGCGCATCGTCGTCCCGCTGAAAGCGGTCCCGGATCTGGTCGAGGAGATCGAGTTCACCCCGGACGGGACCGGCATCGACCGGGAGTACCTCGCGTTCGTCCTCAACGAGTGGGACGACCAGGCACTCGAAGAGGCCCTCCTGGTCAAGGAGGTCTCTGGTGGCGAAGTGATCGTGGCCGGGCTGGCCGATGACCCCGGCATCGACCAGCTCCTGTACACGGCGCTGGCCAAGGGCGCCGACGGCGCCGTCAAGATCAGCGGCGGCGCGCAGGACACCCACGCCCGGTCCGCGCTGCTCGCCGCCTACCTGGCGGAGAGCCCCGCTGACCTGATCATCACCGGCGTGCAGGCACCTGACGACCTGGACGGGCAGCTGCCCCCGATGCTCGCCGCCCGGCTCGGGTTCCCGCACGTGTGCGTGGCCATCGCGGTCGAGGCAGCCGGCGGCTCGGCCCGGATCCGGCAGGAGTTCTCCGGCGGCCGGTCACAGCAGCTTGAGGTCACGCTCCCGGCTGTGGTCGGCGTGCAGGCGGCACGGCAGCCGCCCCGGTACGCCCCGATCAGCCGGATCCGCCAGGTCACGCAGGCTGGCGGCATCGAGGAGGTCACAGTCCCGGCCGCGAGCACCCAGCCAGCCCTGACCGTCCGCCGGATGTACACACCAGAGCAGACCGGGCACGCGCAGATGCTGACAGGCGGCACCGGCCCGGTCGCCGACCAGATCATCGAGCTGCTGCGGTCCCGCGGCCTTGTGAAGGGATGACCAGCATGGCCAGCGACGTGCTTGTGCTCGCCGAACGGGCGGGCGACCAGATCCAGGACGTCACCTACGAGCTGCTGGCCAAGGCCAGCGAGCTGGCCCATGCCTGGGGTGGCAAGGCAGAGGTCGCGCTGTTCGGCCCGCCGGAGCTGGCCGCCCAGCTGCCCGCGGCCGACTCGGTGATCTGCGTCGATCACCCCGCGCTGGCGGGATACCTGCCCGACGCCTACCAGCAAGCCCTCCTGCACGTGCTCCGTGAACGCTCCCCGCGGCTGCTGCTGCTGCCGAACACGACCATGGGGCTGGACCAGGGCGCGGCGCTGTCGGTGCTGTGGGACGCGCCGCTGGCAGCCTCGGTCACCGGCCTGACCGCCGCCGGCGGCGTGGCGGTGGCGACCTGCCAGGTGCTCGGCGGCAAGGTGCTGGCGGAGGTGGAGCTGGCCGGCGAGCGGGCGATCTGCACCGTGGTCAGCGGGTCGTTCGACCCGTCAGCCGGCCAGGCCGGCGGACCCGCCGAGGTGGTGACGATCCCGCCGCCGGCCGAGCTGGACGCCCCGCGGATGAGCGTGCGGCAGATGTTCGAGCCCGAAGCCGGTGACGTGGACATCACCAGCGCCGACTTGCTGGTCTCGGTCGGCCGGGGCATCGGCTCGCAGGACAACCTGGAACTGGTCGCCGAGCTTGCCGACGCGCTGGGCGCGCCGCTGTCGGCATCCCGGCCGGTCACCGACAGCGGCTGGCTGCCCAAGACCCGCCAGGTCGGCAAGTCCGGGCTGAAGGTGAAGCCCCGCGCCTATCTCGCCTTCGGCATCTCGGGCGCACCCGAGCACCTGGAGGGGATGCGGGGCGCCGAGCTGATCATCGCCTGCAACACCGACCCCCACGCCCCGCTGTTCGACATCGCCCACGTCGGCACCACCGAGGACCTGTTCGATCTGGTCCCTGCGCTCACCGAGCGGCTGGCCCCATGACCGTCCGGATCGTGCTCGGCGCGGTCATCATGCTCGCCGGGCTGGCGCTCGCCGGCCGGCGGCTGCTGTGGCTGGGCAGCCTGGTCCGGTCCGGTGCCCCGGCACCGGGCCGGGTGAACGGCGCGCCCAGCCGCGTGTGGGCGGAGCTCGCCGAGGTCCTCGGGCAGCGCAAGCTGCTCAAGCGGTGGCGGTCGGGGCTCCCGCACGCCCTGGTGTTCTGGGGCTTCATCATCCTGACCTTCACGATCGTGGAAGCGCTTGGCGACACGTTCATCAGCAAGACCTTCGCCATCCCGGTGATCGGGCACGCCGCGGCGCTCGGCCTCATCGAGGACCTGTTCACCGTGATAGTGCTGGCTGGGGTCATCGTCTTCAGCGTCACCAGGCTGGCGGACTCACCGGCCCGCCGGGGCAGGAGGTCCCGGTTCTACGGCTCGCACACCCGCGCTGCCTGGATCACCCTGGCGATGATCGCGGCAGTGATGGTCACCCTGCTCGCTTACCGGGCGGCACAGGTCAACACCGGGGACTTCCCCTACGGCTCCGCCGCCTTCGCGTCGCATGCACTCGCCCAGCTGCTGCAGCCCGCGGGCACCGGCGTCAACGCTGCCCTGGAGGCGTTCTTCCTGCTGGCCAATGTCGCCGTGATCATGGGCTTCCTGGTGTTCGTCACCTACTCCAAGCACCTGCACATCTTCATGGCGCCGCTCAATGTCGCCTTCTCCCGGCGCCCCCGGGCGCTCGGCGCGCTGGGCGAGCTGCCGGCCACGGCGGGAGCGGCCGGCGCGGGACACATCGAGGAACTGTCGTGGAAGCAGTTGCTTGACACGCTGACCTGCACCGAGTGCGGACGATGCCAGTCCGCCTGCCCGGCCTGGAACTCGGGCCAGCCGCTGTCCCCGAAGCTGCTCATCATGGACCTGCGGGACCATCTGATGAGCCCGGCCACCGCCGGCCGGGCCAGCGCCGGCCGGGCCACGCAAGGTTCAGCGGGCGGGAAGGCGCTGGTCCCCGGTGTGATCAGCCCGGAGGTGGTCTGGTCCTGCACCACCTGCGGGGCCTGCGTCGAGCAGTGCCCGGTGGACATCGAGCACGTGGACACCATCGTCACGCTGCGGCGGCGGCTGGTCGAGGAAGGGCAGATCGAGCCCGCGGTCCAGCAGGTCCTGCAAGCCGACGCCCAGCAGGGGAACACCTTCGGCAAGTCGGGCCGGATGCGCGCCCGCTGGACCCGCGACCTCGGCTTCCCGGTGAAGGACGCCCGCAAGGAGCCCGTGCGGTACCTGTGGTTCGTCGGTGACTTCGCGTCCTTCGATGAGCGCCTGCAGGCGATGTCCCGCCAGCTCGCGGTGATCCTGGACGACGCGAACGTCGACTTCGGGCTGCTGTTCGAAGACGAGCACGACGACGGCAACGACGTGCGCCGGGTAGGCGAAGAAGGACTCTTCCAGATGCTCGTCGAGCACAACATGGCGAGCTTCGCCAAGGCCAGCTTCGCCGAGATCTTCACCACCGACCCGCACGCTTTCAACACACTGCGCAACGAGTACCCCAGCTACGGCCTGGACAAGCCGGTGGTGCATTACTCGCAGCTGCTGGAACGGCTGCTGGCTGACGGCTCGATCCCGGTCGAGCCACTGGGACTGCGGGTGACCTACCACGATCCCTGCTACCTGGCCCGGCACAACCGGCTGACCGATCCGCCCCGCCGCGTCCTGCGCTCGCTGGGCTGCGAGGTAGCCGAAATGCCCAGGCATGGGCTGAACACGTTCTGCTGCGGGGCCGGCGGCGGCCGGATCTGGATGACCGACTCACCGGGGTCCAGCAGCTCACAGCCTGCTGAGCGCCCGAGCGAGAACCGCATCCGTGAGGCGGTGGCGGTAGGCGTGAGCTACTTCGTGGTGGCCTGCCCGAAGGACTTCGTCATGTACACCGACGCGGTCAAGACCACCGGCAACTCCGAGCGCATCCAGGTGGTCGACCTCATCCAGCTGGTAGACCGGGCACGCGGCCCGGTGCCTGCCCTTGAGGCGGTGTGAGGCGTTGCCTGAGGAGACAGCAAGGACGGCCGGCCGGGTCGGCTGCCCGTGGTGCGACTTCACCGGCGGGCCGCGTGCTCTCCACACCCACCTCGGTGACCAGCATGGTGACGCGGTCAGCACCCTGGAGCGTTACGGCAAGGTCTTTTATGAGGTCACCTGCCCCCGCTGCGGTGCGCGTTACGAGCACGTGGTCAGGAAGGGCGCTGGTGACCCGGAGTTCGTGGCCGAGTTCGGGCGCCAGATCCAGCTGGTCGCCCTGGACATGCTCGTGCATCACCTCATGGCCGAGCACGAGCCGCAGCTGACAGGAGAGTGACGCCGTGGCGGTAGTCAACAACTGCGACCTGCCCGAGGACCTGTACTACGTGGTCGGCAAGCACGTCTGGGCGCGGCGGGACGGTGACCTGGTGACGGTCGGGATGACCGACGTAGCCCAGAACCTGGCCAAGACCATCATCGCCGTGACGCCGAAGGCCGCTGGCAAGACCGTGGCCAAGGGCCGTAACGTCGCCACCGTGGAGAGCGGCAAGTGGGTGGGCCCGGTCCCGGCGCCGGTCAGTGGCGAGATCGTCGAGGTCAACGTGGCACTCATCGCCTCACCCGGCCTCATCAACGCCGATCCGTACGGGGAAGGGTGGGTCGCCAGGCTGCGCCCGGCCGACTGGGACGGCGAGGCCGCCGACCTCGCCTCCGGCCCGGACGGGATCGAGGCATACCGGCGGTTCCTTGACGACCAGGGAATCGTCTGCGGCGGGTAGGGGCCATGACTGACCTGCTCTGGCACGGGTGCGTCATACCGGAGGACCTCCTGTACGACGTGGAGATGCACGTCTGGGTGCGGCTGGAGGACGGCACCGCGGTGCTGGGCATGACCGACGTCGCCCAGACCATGGGTGGCCGGATGGTCCAGGTCAGCTGGAAGAAGACCGGCCGCAGCTACGCCCGGGGCCGCACCCTTGCCGTCGTCGAGAGCGCCAAATGGGTGGGGCCGTTCCCCACCCCGCTGACCGCCGAGCTGCTGGAGGTCAACGAGGCCGCCTTCGCCGCCGACGTCGCCATCGCCAACCGCGACCCTTATGGAGCTGGCTGGATGGCCCGGGTACGGCCGGCCGCACTGGACACCGAGCGGCAGCACCTGCTGGCGGGCCCGGCCGCCTTCAGCCACTACCAGACGATGATCACCGAGCGCGGCATCCGCTGCTACCGGTGTGCCGGCTGACGACCACGCCACGCGGCGCAGACAAGGAGTGATGACAGATGAGCACCACCGACGACACGACCGGGCAGGACCAGCCCAAGCGGATGGCGATGATCTGCTGGAGCAGCGACCTCGACCGGGTCTGGCCCACCCTGATCCTGGCCACCACGGGTGCCGCCTCCGGGCTCGAGGTCGATGTGTTCTTCACGTTCTGGGGCCTGCGCGTGCTCCAGCGTAACGACAAGCGGGTCACCGGCAGGAGCTGGAAGCAGAAGATGGAGTCCCTGGTCGACCGGGGCGGTACCGACCACCTGAAGCTGGGCAAGATCCACATGGGTGGCATGGGCACCATGATGATCAAGCAGCTCGCCGAGGAGTACAAGGTGGCCAGCCCGTCCGAGCTGCTGGAGATGGCCATTGACGTCGGCGTGCGCCTGCATCCGTGCCAGATGACCATGGACCTGTACGGGCTGGCCCGCGAGGACTTCATCGACGGCCTCCAGCCCACTCTGGGCGCGGCCAGCTTCATCGACATGGCCGCCAAGGCCGACATCACCCTGTTCATCTGACGTCGCGCCACAGCCGGGAGATGCGGCATCCGGGGCCAGGGTGGCAGCGATTGCGGCTGGGGATGCCCTCCCTTCTTCACACAGTCTCCACATCGGTTCCACGTGACCTGCGCAGGTGTGCTGCTTGCTGGAGGTGAGCGGCCGGAGTGACCGGCCGGGAAACCATGGAGGCAGGTAGCGATGATGTGGGGTGCTGGCTGGGGAGGCATGTGGACTGGCTGGGTGTTCACGGCGGTCATACTGGCGCTGCTGGTCGCGGGGATAGTGTGGCTTGTCCGGGGCGTGAACAGGCCGGGGGATGATGGCCGCGATGGCGCCCGGACCTGGTGGTGCTGGATCTGGGGCTGCCTGATGTCCCGGGCGAAGAGGTGGCCAGGGAGGTTTGCCGCCTCGCGGAGACGCCGATCCTGATGCTGACGGCAAAGGTGACCGGGGCTGACCGGATCCGGGGCCTGGAACTGGGCGCCGACGACTACCTGACGAAGCCGTTCAGCCCCCGGGAACTGGTGCTCCGGGTGCAGGCGGTGCTGCGCCGGGGGCGCGTCCCTGCCGCGGTGGGTGGCCCGGCTTCGTTCGGTGGGGGCCAGCTGGTCCTCGATGAGGAGCGGCACCGGGTGACCGTCGGGGGCGCTGTGGTTGAGCTGACCCCGACCGAGTGGGGCATCCTGCTGGCCTTGGCTGCGGTTCCTGGCCGGGTGTATTCGCGTTTGGAGCTGGTCAACCGGGTCCGGGGGTATGAGTTCGAGGGCTATGAGCGGACCATCGATTCGCATGTGAAGAACCTGCGGCGGAAAATCGAGCGCGACCCCGGGGCGCCGGAGATCGTTGAGACGGTGCTGGGTGCTGGTTACCGGCTCGGCTTCACACGCGATGGCTGATCGAAGGATGGGCCGGCTCGGGTCGCGCCTGGCGCTGGCATTTGTCGTGGTCGCGGTCTTGGCGGTGGCCCTGCTCGCGGCGCTGACCCTGATTGCCGCCGGGACGCAGGTTTCCGGGCTGGCCGCGAGCCAGCAGCGGGACACGGTGAACTCGGTGGCTGTGGCGCTGGGCCTGGCATACCGGGGTGGCGGCGGGTGGGAGCACGCCGATCTGCGGCCCGCCTACACGGTCGCGGCGTCGGCGGGTGCCCGCTTGCAGGTGCTTGACCAGCGTGGGCAGGTGGTCGTCCCCGAGGGGTTCGATCCCTCCCAGATGATGGCGGGCATGATGGGTGCCATGCACGCCGGCGGCGGCGTGCCCGGGCCGGCCGGTGAGCCGGTTCAGGCGGCGGTCACGGTGGGTGGGGCCCGGGTGGGGACCGCGGTGCTCCGGTTTCCGGGCGGCGGGCTTCCGGCAGCTGAGCAGCGGGTGCGCACCGGCCTGGAGCAGGCGGTGGCGCTGGGGGCGGGGCTGGCCGCCGTTCTCGCGCTGGTGGTTTCCTGGTTGATCGCCCGCCGGATCACCGGGCCGCTGGTGAGCCTGACCCGGACGGTCGCCTTGATCGAATCTGGGCAGCGCGGGGCGCGGGCCGGGCTGGCGTCGGCGCCGGGTGAGATCGGGGAACTCGCGGTGGCGTTCGACCGGATGGCTGATGCCCTGGGCCGCGAGGACTCCTTGCGCCAGCAGCTGCTGGCTGATGTGGCCCACGAGCTGCGGACTCCGATCACCATCTTGCAGGCCTATTGCGAGCAGATGGCGGATGGGACCGAGCCGGCCACCCCGGCCCGGCTGGCCTCGCTCCGCGATGAGGTGCTGCGGCTTGGCCGCCTGGTCGCCGATCTGGAGACCCTGGCCGCGGCCAGGGCGGCCGGGCTGGCGATGGTCAAGGCGCCCGTCGATCTGGCCGGGGTGGCCGCTGGCGTGGCGGATCTTCTCGGGCCAGCCTTTGAGTCCGCCGGGGTCGAACTGGTGCCCCGGCTGGAGCCGGTGGTGGTTGAGGGTGATGCCACCCGGCTGAGCCAGGTCGTCACGAATCTGCTCACCAACGCCCTGAAGTTCAGCCCCTCCGGCGGGCAGGTGATGCTTGCCACCGGGGCCAGCGGCGGGCTGGCGCGCCTGGAAGTCGCTGATGGGGGCCCGGGGATCCCGGAGCAGGAACTCCCGCACATCTTTGACAGGTTCTGGCGCGGCAGTGCTGGCCGCCGGGCTGCGGGCAGCGGCATCGGGCTGGCGGTGGTCGCTGAACTGGTCCGCGCCCACGCGGGCCAGGTGCAGGTGGCGGCCGAACCCGGCCATGGGACCCGGTTCACGGTCCTGCTTCCCCGCTGCTGACCCTTCTCCACACGGCCTCCACATCACCTGCACACCGCCTGCCACGCGTGCCGCTTGCATGGCAGTGAAGGCGGAAGACGCCCAGGCAGAAGGAGGACATCATGAACAACAAGCTGGTGGCAGGCCTCGCCGCCGCCGGTGTTCTGGCCGGTGGGGGAACCGCGGCTGCCCTGATCACGGCAGCCGGTACGGCGCCCGCGTCCGCGAACACGATTACCGCCGTATCCACCACGGCTACTATGCCGGCCGGCAGCCCGCTGGCGTCACTGGCCGCCAAGGGCACGATCACCCAGTCCCAGGCCACCGCCGTCACCAGCGCATTCACCCAGCAGATCAGGGCGCACTGGGGGGACAGCCACGGCATGCGCGGCCATAGCCCAGGCATGATGGGCGGCTCGCACATGGGATGGGCGAACTGACCCCAGTCCCTGGCTGACCGCGTGCCAGCACCTGACCGCGCCGCTCAGTCGCGGTCCGGCAGCTGCCGGCCGTCCCTGGTCTGCGCTTGCGCGGCGACGCGCCGCATCCGGACCATGAGGGATGCCGACGGCGTGACCTTTCCTGACATGTAAGTGGACAGGCGCGGACGGGAGGTGCCGAGCCGGAGTGCGAAGTCCTGCTGCGACAGGCCGGATCGGGCGACGAGGTCGCGTATCTCGCCCGCGACCTGTTCGCGTTCGGCGTCGGCGGTGTCCTGGCGGGCGCACTCGATGACGGTCGTCAGGAGTTCGCTGGTGCCGTAGGGCCGGGACAGCTCGACGGCTTCGAGAATCTGCTGCGCAACGGGTCCCCATGGGTCGGCGCGGACGGCGGCGGCCAACCGCCGCCAGTCGGGCAGGGTGCCGCGCTCGACCGCCGTGAGGATGCCCTCGAAGGGCCAGGTCTCGACGGGGTCATCGACGGAGGCGGTGATGTTCCGGAACTTCAGCGCGCTCATCGTGTCATCTCCGTGGCCAGCGACCTGCACACGCCGGTGACAGTCTCCCAGGTGGCCCAGCGGGCGTCGAGTCCCTTGTAGCTGCCCAGCTGCCCGATCGTCCGCTGGTCCGCCGGACGTGGATCGGCGAGCTGGCGAGCGAGCTGCGTTGCGACGCCCTCCGCGTCAGGGCCGCGCTGGTCGCTGTAGTAAAGGTCGATGCGGGCGAGGACCTGCCCGGAATGCGGGATCCCGTAGCGGTCGGACAGGGCGGCCACGTCGAGGTAGTCCCGGACCTGGTTCCGCCGGACGATCAGGTAGCCCTTGATCCGCAGGGTCTCCTCCGGTGTCGGCACGCGCAGCTTCTGCCCGGAAGGCAGCTCGACCTCGGTGACCTCGAGCGGCCTGCTCCGGATGAGCTGGCGGACGCCGGACTCAATGTCACCCAGCTCGCCGAGGATGATCTTGCCGGGGGCGAC
>DATKRG010000096.1:0-45663 GCA_035532275.1 Streptosporangiaceae bacterium
CTGTTCACCCGTTATGCGGTCGCCTGGGTCTACCTGGCCTGCGTGATCGTCGCGGGACTGTGCAACGCCGCCCTGCCCGGGCATGACCAGGTGGTCCTGATGCACTGGGCGAGCACGAGCGTGGGCAACCTGGAGCACGATCCGGTGGGGTGCCTGCTGGTGTCTGCGTTCTTGCCGCTCGGATCGCTAACGCCCTGGCCTGGCCTGATCGCGCTGGCGTTGTTCGGGGCGAACCATGTTCTGGGTAACCGGCGCACGCTGGTGGTATGCGCCGCCGCGCACGTGGCCGGAACGATGGTCAGCGAGGGCATCGTCGCCTACCGCGTGCATATCGGCGCACTTCCGGGCGCCGACAGGTACTTGCTGGACGTCGGGCCGTCCTACGTGGTGGCAGCCGCCATCGCGGTGGCCGTTTTGGGCGGGCCGTGGCTGGCACGCGGGGCCGCACTGGCTGACCTGGCGGTGTTTGTCTTCGCCGGGCGCATCTTCGCCGGACTCGGCCAGCTCCAGGTTCCCGCGGTAGGGCATGCGACGGCCTTGGCCGCCGGAGCCGTGCTCGGCGGAGCCCTTACCTGGCGGCGGCGCGGCCAGCTCCGGGCTCCGCACGCTGACCGGGATCCACAGAACCTGGAGCTGCCCGCCCGGGCCATCGAACTGGGGCCGGCGGTAATCTCACCCGCCCAGCTCACCGACCAGCCCGTTGTGCCGATCTCCGAGCCGCTGTAGCCGCACGCTAATCAAGCATGAGAGCGACGTGTGCCTGGCGCGCTAGACAGGCATACGCAGGGGGGACCCCATCCGGCTTCTCGCGGATCCAGATTGCGTGGTGTGCGGGCTGCTGGCCCCACGCGACAATACAGCTATGACGTCGCAGCAACGGCTCACCCACATCGCCCGGCCCGAAGGCGTCGCCCCGGGACCTGGCTACACCCACGTGGTCACCGGCACCGGTCAGCTGGTTGCCGTGTCCGGCCAGGTCGCCATCGACGGAGATGGCCAGCTCGTCGGCCCGGGCGACCCATCCGCGCAGGCCCGCCAGGTGTTCGAGAACCTGCGGCGCTGCCTTGCGGCAGCGGGGCTGTCCTTCGGTGAGGTGATCAAGCTCACCTTCTACCTCACCGACATGGCGCACCTGCCGGCGGTCCGCATGGTGCGCGATGACTTCATCGACACCGCCTATCCGCCGGCAAGTACCGCGGTCCAGGTGGTGGCGCTGGCCCGCCCGGAGTTCCTGCTGGAGGTAGAGGCGTTCGCGCTGGCCACGGACAGCCGCTGAACGCTTGCCCGAGGCCGCGGCCGATGCACAGGCAACTCCGCGCTGGGGCAACTCCGCTGTGCTATCCGAGCAGCCGGGCCCGGCACGCGAGCTGCAGGGCGAGCCGCTGGTCGGAGTCTTCGAGGTCGATCTCCAGCAGGTCGGTGATGCCGCGCAGGCGGTTGGCCACCGCGTTGCGGTGCAGATGCAGCTGCTGCGCCGTCTTCATGATCGACCCCTGCTGGTCAAGGTAGACGGCGAGGGTCTGGATGGCGGTCTCGGCCCGGCCCGGCCCGAGTTTCTCCAGCGGCGCGAGCTGGTCGCGCACCGATGCCCGGGCGGTGTCGGAGGAGTACCACTCCATCAGCATCCGCTGCACGCCGACCGCGTCGTGGGCGGCCACGCCGGCCGGCTTGTGCGCCGCCCGGGCTGCGAGCAGCGCGCCCCGTGCCTCGGCTACCGAGGCACGCAGTCCCATCGGCCCTTCGTGCGGCGTCCCCACTCCGGCCCGGAACCGCGCCGTCAGCTGCCTGGCCGCGAGGGCCTGCAGCGCGCGCTCGGCCGACCGGGCGGCCCGGGCGCCGGCCTGCGGCCCGGGATTGGAGGCCGTCACGCGGATGAGCACGATGCCGCGGGCGATCCGGGACAGGTACCAGGACCCGCCGGTCGCCGTCACCGCCTGCAGTGCCACCTGCCCCGCCATCTCCAGCAGCTCGAACCGCTGGACCTCGTCACGCCCGTGCTCCTCCAGGTCGTCCGCCTCGATGCGCACCGCGACGTGCCAGCCGCCGACGGGGACGCCCAGCTCCCGTGCCCGTTCGAGCAGATCCTCGTTGATGGCGGCTTCGGACATGAGCAGCTCGGCCAGCAGCTCGCTGCGTGACCGGACTGGCAGCTCACGGGCCTTCCGGGCGAGGTCGAGCAGCCGTGCGGCGGTGGCTGCCGCGGTGTGCAGGACCAGCCGGGCACCGATGCCGAGGTCGCCATGGGCGTCCGGGGCGGCGAGATACCCGATCGGCGTCTCACCGACCACGACCGGCACACTGACCTCACCCGCACCATCCAGCTCAGCCGGGCTCAGGGCCGGCCTCGTGCCCGGCGGGTGAGCGGGCCCGCCGTTGGCGGAAGGGCTGCCCCGGCCGGGCACGAGTGAGCGGAACTCCACCGGCGTCGCGAGCGCCCAGCTGACCGCGGCGCACAGCCCGTCCAGGCCGGTGCCGGCCTCCTCGGCCCGGATCACCGCCTCCAGCCCCTGCTCTGCCCGCCCGAGCACCCGCTCGGCGCCGCCGCCGATCTCCCGCCCGATCGCCTGCACCAGCCTGGTGAGGTCGGCGTCGGGCGGGATGGAGATGAGCGCGACGTCGCCAAGCCCGGCGATGTCTGTCACGGTCAGGCTGGGCTGCCACTCATCGGCGGAGAAGGCGGCGACGGCGGCCACCTGGTGCATCGTGGCCCAGCGCATGGCCATGTCCAGCCGGTAGTCGCTGACCTCCTCGGATGCGACCCGGGAAAGGACGTACAGGCTCGCGGCGGGAGCGTTGTGCAGATCGGCGAACCGCTCGGCGAACCGGACCACGGCAACCGGCCGGTCGCCGCCGCTGCGGCTCACCCGGCGCAGCCCCGCCAGCGGCGAACTCGCGAGAATCTCATCAACGGTAGGCATCAGGAGCCCCACCCTATTGAAGGCGTCAGGTGCCCACCTTATGCGGAACGCACACCGGAGTCACGATCGCGGTGCAGTGTGCCCATTCACCCCGAGCCCACCGGCTGCGACCATGATGGTGCATCCAGAACTTCCGCAGCGCGGCGTGACCGAACCCACGCCTGACACCTAGGTGCTTCGGGGAGAGCTATGGAGTATGACTCCGGCATGAGGGCAACGGCTGTTGAGCAAAAGGCCCCTGACTGGTGGCCGTATGCCCCCGAGTTCCCGCACTGGCATGTGTGGCGGGGCGTTGCCGGCCTGCTCTACGCCCGGCGCCCGCGGTCCAGCCCACCCAAAGTCGTCCGTGCCAGGGACACCTCTGACCTTCGCGACCAGATCAGGCAGGCGGAAGTGCCACGCTGAACCCGGCGGGCATCCCAGAACGATCATCACAGCACGCTCATCGCAGCACCGTCGTTCAGCACGGTCGTTCAGCACTGCTCAGGCCGGACGCTGGCGCCGCGGAGGCGCCGGGCTGGACCACCAATGAGGCAAATGGTGCCGGATGGTGGCCAACCCGTGCGGGCTTCGTGAATTATGTACGTGACACAGATGCCGCCCGGACCTGACGAAAACCAATCTCGCCGCCATGAAGAGACTGCTCGATCCTGACTCGCTGCGTGCCCTGGCACGGGGCTGCGCCGTGCTCGGCGCGGGTGGCGGCGGCGACACCTACCTGAGCCTGCTGCAGGCGCTGCAGGCGACCGAGGACTTCGGCCAGGTCCGGCTGGTGGACCTCGACGAGCTGCCCGACGAGGCACTGGTCATGCCGTGCGGAGGGATCGGCGCCCCCACCGTCTCGATCGAGAAGATCGAGAACGGGAACGAGGGGGAACGGCTCCGGGAGCAGCTGGAGTACCTGACCGGGCGACCGGTGGCCGCGCTCATGGCCGGCGAGATCGGCGGCGGGAACGGCGTGCTGCCCGTCACCTGGTGCGCCCGGATGGGGCTGCCGCTAGCGGACGCCGACGGGATGGGCCGCGCGTTCCCGGAGGTCCCCCAGGTCACCATGCAGCTGGCCGGGATCTCGCCGAGCCCGGCCGTGATGACCGACGAGCGCGGCAACCTGATCGTGTTCCGGACGATCTCCGGCGACTGGATGGAGCGGCTGGAACGGGCGGCGGCGGTCGAGTTCGGCGGGGCCGCCTGCTCGACGGAGTTCTCGCTCACCGCGGCGCAGGCTCGCGGGGCCACGGTGCGGGACTCGGTCTCGCTGGCGATCAGGATCGGCGAGGCGGTGATCGGCGCCACCGGCAGCCCGGTGGCTGCGCTGGCCGCCGAGATCGGGGCGTTCCGGCTGGTCACCGGCAAGATCTCGGACGTAGAGCGGCGGACGACCAGTGGTTTCGTCCGCGGCAGCGTGGTGGTCGAAGGCCTGGGCGAGGACGCGGGCAGGCTGATCCGGCTGGAGCTGCAGAACGAGAACCTGGTGGCGCTCGAGCGGGGACGGGTGCTCGCCTCGGTGCCTGACCTGATCACGGTGGTGGACAGCGAGACCGCCGACGCCATCGCGACCGAGCGGATCAGGTACGGCCAGCGGGTCACGGTCATCGCCTTCCCCTGCGACCCGGTCTGGCGGACCGAGCGCGGCATCGCGGTCACCGGGCCGCGGTCGTTCGGCTATGACTTCGACTACCAGCCCGTGGAGGAGCTCGCCGGTGCCAGGGCCTGACTGCCGCCTCGGCATCGACGTCGGGGGCACCAACACCGACGCGGTGATCATGGACTCCGCCGACCGCGTCCTCGCCAAGGCCAAGGTGCCCTGCACGCCGGACATCACCGGCGGCATCATCGCCGCCATCGAGACCGTGCTGCGGGCGCCCACGGTCGAGCCGCACCGGATCACCCACGTCATGCTGGGCACCACCCACGCGACCAACGCCGTGCTGGAGCGCACCAGGCTGCGCCGGGTGGCAGTGATCAGGATCGGCGGCCCGGCCACCCTCAGCATCCGGCCGATGTTCGGGTGGCCGCGCGACCTGGCCGACGCGGTCTCGGTCGGCGCGACGATCGTGGACGGCGGCATCGAGTTCGACGGCCGCGACCTGTCCCCGCTCGACACCGACGCCATCGCGCGGTTCCTCGGCGAGGTCGGCGGCACCGCCGACGGGGTGGCGATCACCAGCGTGTTCGCCCCGGTCTCGCCCCGGCACGAACTGCTGGCGGCCGAGATCGTCAAGCGCGAGCTCGGCGAGGTGCACGTTTCACTCAGCCACGAGATCGGCTCGATCGGCCTGCTGGAGCGGGAGAACGCGACCATACTCAACGGCGCCCTGGCCGGGGTCGCCCGCGACGTGGCCGAGGCCATGCGCGACGCCCTGGCCGCCCATCACCTGCGGCCCACCAGGTTCTTCGCGCAGAACGACGGCACGCTGATGGGCCTGGACCACGCCCTGCGCTACCCGGTGCTCACGATCGGCAGCGGGCCGGCCAACAGCGTCCGCGGGGCCGCGTTCCTCACCGGCAGCTCCGACTCGCTCGTGGTCGACGTCGGCGGCACCTCGACCGACATCGGCGTGCTGGTCAACGGGTTCCCGCGGGAGTCGTCGCAGGGGGTGGAGATCGGCGGCATCCGGACCAACTTCCGGATGCCCGACCTGGTCACGATCGCGCTGGGTGGCGGCACCATCATCGACCGCGACCACGATGAGACCCGGGTCGGGCCACGCAGCGTCGGTTACCTGATCGCCCAGAAGGCGCTGGTCTTCGGCGGCGACACGCCCACCCTGACCGACAGTGCGGTCGCGGCCGGCCGCGCCGCGCTGGGGGATGCGAAACTGGCCAGCCGTCACCGCCGGCTGCTCGCCGAGGCGCTGGCGCGGGCCGACGTGATGCTCGCCGACGCGATCGACCGGATGAAGACGTCCAAGGAGGACCGCGCGCTGGTCGCCGTCGGGGGCGGCAGCATCCTGGTGCCCGACCGGCTGCCCGGGGTGAGCGAGGTCATCCGGCCCGAGCACTTCGACACGGCCAACGCCGTCGGGGCCGCCATCGCCTCGGTCAGCGGCCAGGTGGACCGGATCTTCCACCTGGGCATGGCTGGCCGGCAGCCAGCCCTGGACGAGGCCTGCGACGAGGCACGCGAGCGCGCGGTCGCGGCCGGCGCGGACCCGGCCACGGTGCAGATCATCGAACTGGAAGAGATCCCGCTGGCCTACCTGACCTCGCCATCGGTCCGGATCCGGGCCAAGGCGGCCGGCGCGCTCGGCGGCCTGCCGCAGCAGCACCTGCAGGCACACCAGGCCCGGCGGACCCGCCTGGCCAGCACAGATCACGGAGGCACTCCATGAAGCCCCACCGCGCCGGGCTGCTCGTCTGCGGCTCCGCCCTGACGATGCTGCTCGCCGCCTGCGGCGGGTCGTCGCAGTCAACGGCCCCGCCGAGCTCCAGCACCCAGGTGTTCACCTATGACACCTCGGCCGCGGTCATGCCCGACGGCTGGGACCCGGCGACGGAGTACTCCGACGGCATCATCGCGATGAGCAACATGTACGAGACGCTCACCCGCTACGACCCGGCGACCCACACCATCAACCCGCTGCTCGCGACCAGCTGGTCGTCGGCCGGCAACGGCCTGACCTGGACCTTCCACCTGCGCCACGGCGTGCACTTCCACACCGGCCGGCTGCTGACGGCGCAGGCGGCGAAGGCCGCCATCACACGGACGATCAAGCTGGGCGGTGGCGCCGCCTACGTCTGGGGCGCGGTCGCCACCATCGACACGCCCGACCAGTACACGCTGGTCTTCCACCTGAAGTACGCCTCGCCGCTCGACCTGGAGGCGTCGGCCTCCTACTCGGCCTACATCTACGACACCCAGGCGGCAGTGAAGGGGAATGGGGAGGTGGGCGGGGGCTCGCTGACCAAGTGGCTCAACACCCCGCACGACGCCGGCACCGGCCCGTACACGCTCCAGACCTGGAACAAGGGCCAGGAGTTCGAGGTGATACTCAAGGCCTTCCCCGGGTACTGGGGTGGCTGGAGCAGCGCGCACTACAAGAAGGTCGTCTTCCGGGTGGTGCAGCAGGACACCACCGCGGTCCAGCTGCTGCGGTCAGGGCAGGTCGACTTCGTCGAGCAGATGAGCCCGTCGCTGTGGAAGTCGCTGGCGGGCAGCCCGGGCATCAAGACGATCAGCGTCCCGTCCTTCCAGAACCTGCTCAGCCAGCTCAACGCCAAGGCGCTGAGCCTGCCGGTGCGCCAGGCCATCTCCTACGGGATCAACTACCCGGGGATCGTCGCGGCACTGCAGGGAGCGGCTGTGCCCGCCAGCGGCCTGGTCCCGGCCGGCCTGCCGGGCCACTTCACCAACCTGCCGAACTACCAGTACGACCCGGCCAAGGCCAAGCAGCTGCTGAAGCAGGCCGGCTACGGCCCGGGCGGCAAGCCGCTGAACCTGAGCCTGACCTACACCTCGGGTGACTCGAACGAGCAGGTGGTGGCCACGCTGCTCAAGTCCAGCCTGGCGAAGCTGAACATCAACCTGTCCACCCAGTCGCTGGCCTGGCCGACCCAGTGGGCCAAGGCCAAGTCCGCCAACGCGGCCAGCCACCAGGACATCTTCTTCGAGTACTGGTGGCCGGACTACGCCGACCCGTACACCTGGTTCACCAACCTGCTGCAGACCGAGAAGACGCCGTACTTCAACGTCTCCTACTACTCCAACCCGGCCCTGGACAAGCAGATCAACCAGGTGGAGACGCTGCTGGCGACCAACCGCCCGGCCGGTGAGCAGCTGTACCGGACGATGCAGGTCGAGGTCCTCCAGCAGGCGCCGCTCGACGTCCTCTACAACGTCAACTACCAGTACGCGATGCGGGACACGTTCACCGGCTTCCAGCCGAACCCGGCCTACGCCAACGTCGTCTTCGTCTACAACCTCCATCCGACCGGTACTAGTTGACCGTCTATGTCGCTCGCCGGGTCGCCCTGGCGGTCGGGGTGGTCGCGGGCGTCATCGTCCTGACGTTCCTGATCGCCCGCGCCGTCCCTGGTGACCCGGCGGCGACCTGGGCCGGCCCGCACGCGTCGGCCGCCCAGATCGCGGCCGCCCGGCGCTACCTCGGCCTGGACCGCCCTGCCCCGGTTCAGCTGCTGTCCTACTTCGGCGGCATCCTCACCGGGAACTGGGGGATGGCGGTCCACACTCACCGGCCGGTGCTGTCCGACCTGGCGACCGCCGCCCCCGCCTCGCTGGAGCTGGTCACCGCCGCGCTGATCATCGCGCTGGTGGTCGCCGTGCCGCTCGGGCTGGTGTCAGCCCGCTGGCCCGGCCGCCCGGCCGACCACGCGATCCGGGCCGGGTCCATCCTCGGCGTGTCGATGCCGATCTTCTGGCTGGCGATCATCTTGCAGCTGGTCTTCTCCCAGCGGCTGCACCTGCTGCCCGCGGCCGGCGAGTACTCCCCCGGCCTGCTGTTCACCCACCCGCTGGCCCGGCTCACCGGGTTCAGCCTGATCGACGCCATGCTGACCGGGAACTGGCCGATGCTCGGCAGCGTCCTGCTCCACCTGCTGCTGCCCGCGCTGGTCGTCGCCGCCTACCCGGCCGGCCTCATCACCCGCATGGTCCGCGCCCAGGTGCTCGACACGATCGGCGAGACCCACGTGCAGATGACCCGTGCGCTGGGCTTCCCCGAGCGGGCGGTGTTCGGCCGGTTCGCCATGAAGCTCGCGTGGAACCCGGTCGCGGCGGCGGTCGCGCTGGTCTTCGGTTACTCGCTCGTCAACACCTTCCTGGTCGAGTCGATCTTCGACTGGCCGGGCCTGGGCAGTTACGCGACCGCCGCGATCTCGACCCTCGACACGCCCGCCATCTTGGGTGTCACCCTGTTCATCGCCATCGTCTACGTGGTCGCCAACCTGGCCGTGGACATCATCCAGGCGGCCATCGACCCCCGGGTCAGGCTGCGATGATCGAGGCGCCCAGCCCGCTGCCCCCCGCCGCCGCGGTGCTGCCCGCGGGCCGGGCCCTGCGCCGCGGGCTCCGCGCCAACCCGCTGCTGCTGGCCGGCGCGGCCACCTCCGCGCTGATCGTCCTGGCCGCCCTGCTGGCGCCGCTGCTGGCCTCGTTCCCCGCCGACGCGGGCACGGCCACGCACCCGTTCCTGGTGCTGCACGCACCGTCGGCACGGCACTGGTTCGGCACCGACAACGTCGGCCGTGACGTCTACTCCCGCGTGCTCTACGGCGCCCGGGTGTCCCCGCTGATAGCCGTCATCGTGCTGGTGATCGCCTGCGTCATCGGCATCCCGCTGGGCGTCGCCGCCGGGTACTTCGGCGGCTGGCTCGACGAGGCGATCATGCGGGTCACCGACATCTTCCTGGCGTTCCCGCCGCTGCTGCTGGCGCTGGCCCTGGCCGCGGTGCTGCCCACCAGCCTGACCAGCGTGGTGATCGCGGTCTCGGTCACCTGGTGGCCCTGGTACACCCGGCTGATCCGGGGCCAGGCCGCGTCGGTGGCCGGGCGCCCCTACATCGAGAGCTGCCGGGCGCTGGGCCTGTCCCGGCTCCGGATCATCGCCCGGCACGTGCTGCCGAACTCGCTCACGCCGCTGATCGTCCAGGTCTCGCTGGACGTCGGCGGGGTGATCCTGACCGTGTCGGCGCTGTCGTTCCTGGGCCTCGGCGCGCAGGACCCCACACCGGACTGGGGGCTGATGGTGGCCGAGGGCCAGAACTACTTCACGACCGCCTGGTGGGTTGTCACCTTCCCGGGCCTGGCGATCCTGGTCACCGCGTTCGCCTTCACCCTGCTCGGCGACGGCCTGCGCGACCTGCTCGACCCGCGGCGGGACTTCGGCCGATGAGCGCGATGAGACTTCAGATCACCGGCCTTGAAGTCAGCTTCGGCCAGCGGAAGGTCGTGCAGCTGGCCGAACTCGGGCTGGCCGAGGCCGAGATCGTCGGGCTGGCCGGGGACAGCGGCTCCGGCAAGTCCATGACCACGCTGGCGGTGCTGGGACTCGCCCACACCGTCGGCGCGACCGTCCGTGGCAGCATCCGGCTCGGCGGCACCGAGCTGACCACGCTCCCTGCCCGCGACTGGCGCAACGTCCGTGGCCGCCGGATCGCGGCCATCTTCCAGTCCCCCGCGATGGCGTTCAGTCCCGTGTTCCGGGTGGGGAGCGTCGTGCACCGTGCGCTGAGGCTGCATGGGATGACCAGAGCGGAGGCTGGGGACGCGGCGGCGCGGGCGATGCGGCAGGTCCTGCTCTCCCCCGGGCTGCTGCACCGGTACCCCTCACAGCTGTCCGGCGGCCAGCTGCAGCGGGTCGCGATCGCGCTCGCCCTGGCGCTGCGCGCGGAGGTGCTGCTGGCCGACGAGCCGACCAGCGCGCTCGACGTGACGGTGCAGGCCGAGGTGCTGGAGCTGCTGCGGGAACTGCGCGACCGGGACGGCATGTCGGTCCTGTTCATCAGCCACGACCTCGCCGTCGTCGCCGAACTGTGCGACCGGGTCGCGATCATGCAGGACGGCCGGATCGTCGAGCAGGGGCCGACCAGCCAGGTGGTGACGGCGCCGACCAGCCCCTACACCGCCGAGCTGCTGGCCGCGGTGCCCCGGCTGCGCGCGGGGGGTGCGCCGTGACGCCGCTGCTGGAGGTCGCCGATCTGGCGGTGCGGTTCGGCCCGGTGCGGGCGGTGGACGGGGTCAGCCTGCGGGTGGACCGCGGCCCGTTCGGGCTCGGGCTGGTCGGCGAGAGCGGGTCGGGCAAGTCGACCATCGGCCGGGCCGTGCTGCACCTGGTCGGCACCGCCGGCGGCCAGATCCGGTTCGAGGGCGCCGACGTGGCCACCCTGCGCGGCCGGGCGCTCAAGGCCTACCGGCGTGCCGCCCAGATCGTGTTCCAGGACCCCGACAACAGCCTCGACCCGCGGATGCGGATCGCCGCGTCGGTCGCCGAGCCGCTGGTCGCGCACCGGCTGCTGGCCCGGCGGGCCGCCGCTGGGCGGGCCGCCGAGCTGCTGGCCGAGGTCGGGCTGGATCCCGGTTTCGCGGCCAGGTACCCGCATCAGCTGTCCGGCGGGCAGCGCCAGCGGGCCGCGATCGCCCGGGCGCTCAGCGTCCAGCCCCGGCTGCTGGTCCTGGACGAGCCCACCAGCGCGCTCGACGTCAAGGCACAGGCCCGGATCCTTGCGCTGATCGCCCAGCTGCGCGCCGGCCGGAAGCTGTCCTACCTGCTCATCACCCACAACCTCGGGATCGTGAGCGAGCTGTGCGAGCAGACCGCGGTGCTCTACCTCGGGCGGATCGTGGAGAGCGGCCCGACCAGCGCGCTGCTCGGCGCCCCGGCGCACCCCTACACCCAGGCGCTGCGCTCGGCGGTCCCCGAGGTCCACGTGGCGGCCAGGACCACCCGGATCATCCTGCCCGGTGAGCCGCCGGACGCGGCGAGCCCGCCACCCGGCTGCGTCTTCCACCCTCGCTGCCCGCTGGCGATCGACCGCTGCCGCGCGGAGGTGCCGGCGCTGCGCTCGCCCGGGCCGGGGAGCCCGGGCAGGCTGGTCGCCTGCCACCGCGCCGAGGAGATGCTGGCAGGACTCAACCCAGCGGCGCAACGATAGGAGCGGCGCTGGCCTCCCCGGTCAGGCCGAGCCAGCCGCGAGGTCATCGCGGAGCAGTTCCATCAGCAGGCCGTCGTGGAACCGGCCGTCGGGTCCGCGCTCGTACTGGCGCATCACGCCGACGGCGCGAAAGCCGGCCTTGCGGTAGCACCGGATCGCCCGCTCGTTCGCGGCGGCCGGGTCGATGGTGATCCGGTGATGGCCGCGCCGGCCGAACAGGAAGGCGGCGAGCAGGCCGACCGCCTCCGGGCCGGCCCCCCGGCCCTGGTGACGGCCGCTGAGGTAGATGTCGATCCCGGCGTGGGCGTACATCGGGTCGTCTTCCTCGTCGTACTGGATGCCGCCGGCGACCTGCCCGCCGATCTCGATCACCAGCAGCACCGCCGGGCCGGGACCCAGCAGCTTGGCGGTGATCTCGGCGTCCGGTTCCGGCTCGCCCCACCAGCGGGCCACCGACGGCTCCGCCATGATCTGCCGCAGCGTCCCGGCATCGCTGGCGCGGCCCGGCCGCAGCGTGACCAGGTGGCCGGCCAGTGTCGGCCGGCGATCGTCGGCGCGGTCCTCGGTCATGGGCCGCGCTCCGCTGGGCCGGGCTGGGCGGGCTGTTCGGGCTGGGCGGGCTGGGCGGGCTGGGCGGGCTGGGCGGGCTGGGCGGGGACGCGGACGGTCAGCGCGAGCGGCGCGACCGTCACCGTGAGCGACCGGCCAGGGTCGATCATCTCGCCGTCGACCTCGCGCGGCAGCTCGGTGTCGGCGCTGACCTCGACCCGCCGGGCCCGGTACCGGCGCAGGTGCCGGTCGTCGTGGCCGCTGCTGGCCAGGACCCGGTAGCCGACCCGCAGCCAGCCGGCCGGGCCGGCCGGGCCGAGGATGCCCACATCCAGCACACCGTCGTCCATCCGGGCGGCGGGCAGCAGCACGAACCCGCCCGGCAGCAGGCCGACGTTGCCGACCACCACCGACCGGGCCCGCACGGCCAGTTCCTCGCCCCCGTCGAGGCGGATCCGGAACCCGCTGGCCCGCCCGGGCAGCCGGGCGATCCCGGCCATCGCGTACGCGGGCCAGCCGAGCCCCGCCTTGAGCAGGCGCGGGGTGGCGGCGACCACCGCGGCGTCCAGGCCGATGCCCGCCATCGCGGCGAACGTCATCCCGTCCGTGGTCGCCAGGTCGATCCGGCGGTCCTGTCCGCCGAACCCGCTGACCAGCGCGGCGCCGGGCCGGTGCGGCACGCCTAGTGCCCGGGCGGCCAGGTTCGCTGTTCCCAGCGGGATGATCGCGAGCGGCACGCCGGTGCCGGCCAGCGCCTGCGCGCAGGCGCGGACCGTGCCGTCACCGCCGGCCGCGAACACCAGCCGCGCCCCGGCCAGGACCGCCTCGCGGGCAAGCCCGAGTGCGTCATCGGGCTGCTGCGTCACGCAGAACGCTGGCTCCCAGCCGCAGGCCACCGCCGCCAGGCGGCACCGGTCGCGAAAGCCCGCCAGGTCCGGCAGCAGCGTGCCGTTGATGACGAACGCGGCGGTCATCAGGGCGCCGACGCGGGTGCGATGCCGCGCAGGATCGTCTCCGCGAGCCGCCGGGACAGGCCGGCCGGGGCCGCCAGCGGCTGGCCGGGCGGGGTGGCGCGCGTGCCCGGCGGGGTGAATATCATCCGCGGCAGGACCAGGCCGTGAATGGCACCGACGATCAGTTTCGAGGCGGCGTCGATGTCGGCGCTGGCGTCGACGCGGCCGAGCCGCTGTTCGGCGCGCAGGTAGGCGGTCAGCAGATCCGGGAGCCCTTGCCGGCCGTCGCCGGGGCTGTCGTGGCCGGGGCGGTCGTGGCCGGGGCTGTCCTCGGCGGGGTCCTCGCCGCCGGCGCCGAACGCCGCGTCGCCGCCCACCATCGCGTGGAAACGGGTCAGCACCTTCGGCTGGGACAGCAGCCCGGCGAAGGCGGGCGTGACCCGGCCGAGCACCTCCAGGCCGCGGTCGATGAACAGGGCCAGGTTCCCGGCCACGGTGCCGGACCCGGCCGGCGGGAGCTGCGGCGCGCTGTTCATGACGTCCGCCACGTGCGCCAGCAGTGCGTGGGCGAGCAGGTCTTCCTTGTCCTCGAAGTAGTTGTAGAGGACGCCGTCGGCGACCTGCGCCTCCCGCGCGATGACGCGCACCGACAGGTCCGCGCTGCCCCGCTGGCCGATCAGCGCGGCGGCGGTCGCGATCAGGTACTCGCGCAGATCCTGCTCGCCACGGTCGCGCAGGACAGCGGGTCTCCTAGGTGACATCGCGCTTGAGTGTAGTGATCACGGCGCCGGTGGCGAAGGCGGCGGCATAGCCGGCGAGCACGATCGCGCCGCCCCACTGCGGGAGCAGCCGGGTGGCCCCGGACAGGTTCGCGCGGTCGAGCGCCTCGCTGGAGTAGAACGGCAGCCAGCGCGCGAGCCCGGATCCGAGCAGCTGGCCGGCGATCCCTTCGACCAGGGCGATCCATGCCAGGACCCCGGCGATGGCCCCGACGAGGTTGCGGACGAGGGCGCCGATGCTGACCCCGATGGCGGCGAACGCGATGTTGACGGCCACGCCGCCGGCCAGTGTGCGCCAGGTGCCGGCGGCCGACATCTGCAAGGTGCCGCCCTTGGCCGCCCACCAAGCGGCCGTGGCCGCAAGCGCCACCAGTGAGGACACCAGGCCGGCAGCGGCGCCCACCAGCGCGTAGACGGCGAGCTTGGCGGCGATGACCCGGGCCCGCCCGGGGACGCTGAGGTAGGTGTCGGTGATGGTGCCGTGCCGATACTCGCCGGCCACCGCTAGGGTGCCGAAAATGAGCGTGAACAGCGCCGCCAGCCCCACGTGCGCGAGCGCCATGCTCTGGACCGCGGGGTCGTGGACGTCGCCGCCGGAGGCGATCAGGCCGCTGACGCCGGCCACGACGACGAGCGGGCCGGCGGCGAGCAGCAGCCAGGGGCTGCGGACGGTGGTGAGCTTGCGGAACTCGCTGCGGATCACGGGCGCCATGGTGGCCTCCTTGACGTTGACGGGAACAGGGCTGGGGTAACAGGGGATGTCTGCGCTTCCGGGTCAGCCGGGCGGCGCGGTGAGCTCAAGGAACGCGGACTCCAGCGCGGTGTTCGTCGCGCCGATCTCGGCCAGCGGCCCGGCGAAGCGCAGCCGGCCCGCGCTGACGATGACGACGTGGTCGGCGCTCTGGGCTATCTCGCTGAGCACGTGGCTGGCGACGATGATGGTCCGGCCCCCGCCCGCCAGGTCGCGCAGCATCGCGCGGAGCCAGGCGATGCCGGCCGGGTCGAGGCCGTTGGCCGGCTCGTCGAGCAGAGCACCCGCGGGTCGCCGAGCAGGGCCGCGGCGAGCCCGAGCCGCTGCCGCATGCCCAGTGAGAACTCGCGTACCCGGCGATGCGCGGCGTCGGCCAGGCCGACCTGGCCGAGGACCTGATCCACCCGCTCCCCGGGGACGTCCGCGGCGGCGGCGAGGACGCGCAGGTGGTCGCGGGCCCGGCGGCCCGGATGGAAGCTCGTCGCCTCCAGCAGCGCGCCGACCGTCCGGCGGGGCCGGGCGAGGCTGCGGTAGGCGGCCCCGCCGATCAGCGCCTCGCCCACGGTCGGCCGGACCAGGCCGAGCAGCGCCCGCAGGGTGGTCGTCTTGCCGGACCCGTTGGGCCCGAGGAAGCCGGTGACCATGCCGGCCGGGGCGGTGAAGGACACGTCCCGGACGGCGGTCACCTGGCCGAACGTCTTGGTGAGCCCGCGAACCTCGATCTCCATCGTCCCTCCCGGATTCTGAACACCTTTTCATGAACTTTAGTTCATGAAGGATCGTTCAGCACCGGGAATCAGGGCGGAACTTCGCCGGGGTGGCGTCGACTGGGCTGCGGAGACCACCTCGGCCGCCGCTCCCTGGTACGGCGTGCGGCACGGCAAGGACGCCGTGGCGCAGTTCTTCGCCGACTTCGGCTCGACCATGGAGGTGGAGGAGTTCACCCCGGTGTCAATCGCCGCCAGCGACACCGACGTGCTCACCGTGGTCCGGTTCCGGGCCAGGTCCCGCAGCACGGGCAAGACAGCGGCGATGGACCTGCACCACTACTTCGCGTTCCGCCACGGCAAGATCGCCTACTACCGCGGCACCGAGGACACCGCCCAGACCGAGGCAGTGCTGCGGGGCTGACCCGGCAGCGGACTAGCAACCAGCGGGAAGAACCGGGAGAAACCAGATGAGCTTCCTGCAGATGATCCAGTTCACGACCTCCGACATGGACGGCATGCGCAAGGCCGACGAGGAGTGGCGGCGCGCCACCGAGGGCAAGCGCACCGTACGGCGGGAAGTCATCGCGGCCGACCGCAACCAGCCAGGCCGGTACTTCGTGATGGTGTTCTTCGACTCCTACGAGTCGGCCATGGAGAACTCGGCCCTGCCCGAGACCCAGGCCGCCGCGGAAACCTACATGGCACTGTCCGACGGGCCGCCGGTGTTCTACGACCTGGATGTCCTGGAGGACCGCGTCTGACGCAGCCAGGCCAGCGCCGCGCGGTTACGGACGGGGGACCGTGACCGCGCGGCGTGCTTTATGCCTCGATCCGCCGCCGCGCGACCATGATCGTGGTGGTTTCTATGCGCCACACGCATGTAAGTCACCACGATCATGGTCACGGGCCGCCAGTGGCCTCGTCCCCGCTGATGGCCTGTTCGATGGCGGCCCGTAGTTCGGTCGCGGTCGCAGCGTGGATGGTAATAGCGGGGCACCAGGCTGTCCATTGCCCATCGTGGTACTCGATTCCCCAGCCCGGGTAGTCCTCGGCGATGGCCTGCGGTGGTTCTTCTGAGCCACCGTGACAGGTGCCGCCGCTCATGCGGTGATCTCGGACTGATGCTGCTGATCCCCTGCAAGTGCTGCGCGCAGTTCGGTGGGGTCATGGGTGACCACGCACCACGGGCTGGTGGCGAGATCGCGGGCAGTCGCGCTGTAGCGCGGGCTCCCAGTGGAGCTGTCCAGATCCTGGTCGATCAGGTAGGCGGGATGCTCGCGGCGCAGGACTGTTAAGTCGGGTGAGTGCTGGTCCATGCAGTCATCATGTCACCCCATGCCACTCTGTAGTATCCCGTGGCCTCGCTTGATCTTGACCAGTGACCTGACCGTAACCTCAGTGCCATGGTCACCCGTGGTACGCCTAAGCCTCCTTCACGGCAGCTTGCTGACCTGTTGCGTGCCAAGATCGAGTCAGGCGAACTCGCCCCGGGCACCCCCATTCCCTCCATCGTGGCCCTGGCCACCGAGCATCAGGTGGCGACCAACACCGTCCAGAAGGCACTGCGGATACTCAAGGACGAGGGCCTGATCACCAGCGTCCCGGGCTACGGAACTTTCGTCGCTGAGAGATAACCGCCGCTAGGCGCGCTCATCCAGTCACCTAGCCCGCTTTCATGGTGGAGGTGCGCTGGCCGAAGCCAGCAGCCGCTACCCGATCCACCCCTCACGGGCATCCGCCAGCCGCCCTGCGTAGCCAGGGCTGGAATAGGCCACCGCCCGCAACCGCCACAAACGAAGCAGTTCCTGGAGCTCGTGGAACTGCTCAGGGCGCCGAGCGTCGTCAACGGCAGCGGCGTACTCGGCCCGGAACTGCGCATGGTGCTCCGCAGGGGAGGGCACGCAAGATCTCCACCGAGTCATCGGAGTCACTGTCATAGACAGGATGAGCAGTCACTGGGCCGCCCCTGCGCCGTCCACGCGGGTAACAGTATGGCCAGTCTTCGCGGTAGACCAAGACACGGACAGTCCGCCGTCGCCGGGCTGACTGGCTCCGAGTGGGATGTGGTCGATTGCGGCTACCAGAGCAGCCCAATCGACCCACAGCTGGGCTTGGTGGGTGGCGAGCCGGGGCCGCCTCTAGCCCGGCGGTGGGGTGGTGCAGCCGAGGCAGGCTGGCCGGCCGGTGAAGTACGCCGGGATCGACGGGGAGTCGGTCTTCGGGTTGGTCGGCAGCAGCAGCGGCGAGCGCGGCGGCTGGCTGAAATTGAAGTCCTGGATCAGGTTGCCGAGCACCGGCTGGTTCTCGCGGACATCGGGCCGCGGGTCGGGGCGGCCGTCGGTGAGGGGGTCGAGCCGGGCTCCGCCGAGGAAGTCGTCCTCGATGAACTTCAGGTAGGCGTCACTGCTGAGCGTCTGGTGATCGACGAACCCCCGCCTGGCATAGGGCGAGATGACGATCCCCGGCACCCGCAAGCCGTAGCCGTTCTTGTCGACCTGAGGCGGCATCACATGGTCGTAGAAGCCGCCCCAGTCGTCCCAGCTCAGGAAGATCGCCGTGGATTTCCAGTCCGGGCTTTTCATGGCGGCGTTGATGACCGCGGTGACATAGGCCTGGCCCCGGTGGACGCTGGCCAGTGGGTGCTCGCTGTCGGGGCCGGACGGGGTGACCCAGCTGACCGCTGGCAGGCGGCCCGCCTTGGCGGCACGGAAATAGCCGTGCAGGGACTGGATATTGCCGAGCTGGTGGTCGTGCTGCACGTCGCCGAAGAGCGGGAGCGGGTTCCAGATCCCCGGCGTGGTGGCGCTCTGCCGGACCGGGGGGCAGGTCAGCAGCGAGTCGTTGGCGCAGTCGGGCTGGGTGCCGGTCTGGACGTAGTAGGCCCAGCTGATGTGCCTGGCGTAGAGCAGCCAGGTGATGTCGGTCCAGGCCAGGTCGATCGACGTCTGGCCGGTGGTCAGCTCCTGGTGGACGGCCCGGCCGAACTGGTTCACCCCGTACGGCCCGGCGATGTCGTTGACGCAGCTCATGGGCGAGCGGGTCCGGCACTTGGCCGACCAGGCCGACACCAGGTACAGGTGCGCGGGCAGCGACCACGAGCTCACCGGCTCGAACATGTGGTCCTGCAGCACGAACTGCCGGGCGTAATCCCAGTAGTTGGGTATCTCCGCGGCGGTGTGGTAGCCCATCACGCCGGGTGTGCCGCCGCCGTTGCACGCCGGGTTGTCCAGGGCGTGGCATGCCGCCTTGGCGGCGTCACGCTGGCGGATGAACCCGTCCATCCGGCCGCCGGCGATGTCGGCGATTGCGTTGGCCCGGCCGTGCGGGCCGCCCCCGTTCACATCACCGGGGTCGTGGTATGGCCGGCTGCACCCGCCGGCCGGTTTCGGCACGCACACCGCCGGCACCCCGTGCCGCATCGGGATCCCGTCCGCCCCGGGAAAGGTGCCGAAGTAGCTGTCAAACGACCGGTTTTCCTGCATAACGATGATGACGTGCTTGACCTTGTGGATCCCAGCCGGCACCACGTAGGTGCCGCTAGCGCCGCCGGGGACGCGCTCGGGCCCGGTCAGCATCCGCGACGATGTGTAGGCCGCCACCAGGGCGGCCAGGACCACGCCGACGATCAGCACCCGGACAGTCCCGAAGCCGATGCGCCTGGCTCCCATCACGACCCTTCCCGCACGCAGGCAAACTACCGGAAATCATCCGCACAGCATGACAACGGATCATCGCCGGAAGGGTTCCCGGGTGTGCCTGCGGCAGGCCATTCTCCCGGGGAGCGCGCCGCCTATCCCGCGGGGAGCACCTCGTCGTAGGCAACCGGCGAGCTGGTTCGCACCGCCTGCGGCCAGTTCCGCGCCGACGGTGACACCGGCGGGGGTGACACCGGCGAGGTGGCCGCCAGTGGCAGGAGCAGCTCGAACACCGACCCCTCGCCCAGGGTGCTCTCCACCCGGACCGAGCCGTGGTGCGCCTCGGCGATCGCCTGCACGATGGCAAGGCCGAGGCCGAAACCGCCCGCCTCCCGGCTCTGCCGGGGGTCGGCGCGGGCGAACCGGTGGAAGATCCGTTCCAGGTCGGCCGCTGGGATGCCACTGCCCGAGTCGGCGACGGCCAGGATGACCTGCCCGTCCGCACAGCGGACGCTGACATCGATGCGGTCATGCTCGCCGGTGTGGGCGATGGCGTTCTCCAGCAGCGCGTCCAGCGCCAGCGCGAGCCGCTCGCGGTCGCCGTAGACGGTCGCCTCCGCCGCGGTGGTCAGCCCCCACCGCCGCGGCGTGTGACTCCACCGGTCGAACGCGTCGACCACCACGGACTCCACCACGACCGGTGCCAGCTGCAGGAAGCCCGGCCCGCCGGCCGACGCCAGCAGCAGCATCCGGGTGGCCAGCCGACGCAGCCGCATCAGCTCGTCGGTCACCACCCGCGCGTCCTCGGCGACCACCGTGCTGGTGGCGGCGCGCTCGATCAGCTCCGCGTGGCCCAGCGCCACCGTGATCGGCGTGCCGAGCTCGTGCGAGGCGTCCTGGAGGAACAGGTGCTGCTGCTTGAGCAGGCGCAGGTTCTCCTGCGAGACCCGCTGCACCTCTTCCATGGCCGCCAGCCGTTCCTCCGTCGCCGCCAGCCGCCGCCGCCCGTGCCAGACCATGACCAGGAACATCAGCGCGATCAGCGGCACTTCCGCGAGATAGTCGCCTTCCTGCTGGCCGCGCAGCACCTGGACGCCGATGATGCCGCCGGTCGCGAGGGTCACCGAGGCGAGGGTGAGGATAGTCGGCTGGAGCCGCCACAGCCGGAAGCCGTAGATCGCGGTCAGGCTGACCCAGATGGCCAGGAACGGGACGGTCTGCCAGGAAGGCATGAGCCGCATCGCGGCCAGGTTGATGCCGACGAAGACGACCCAGGCGATGTCGATCCACGACGACCGGCACCACCGCAGCGTCCGGTGCGACCCCGCCACCAGGGCGGCCGACAGCCGGGCACGGCGGGGACCGGCGCCCGCTGACGCCGGCCAGCTCGGCGGCAGCCGCCACGCAACACGCTGAGACAACGCTGTCCCTCCAACCTGGGCCCGGCGGCAGGCCCCGCCCATACTGCTACACCACCGGACATCCCGCTCCCGGGGGGCGGTCCCAGCCTGCCGCCACCGGCCGATCCGCGTCAATGCCGGGCGTGCAGCGGGCAGCCGGCGCCCGGCACCTGCGGCAGAGCCCCGGCGCCGGCCGGGGGTGTCCCAGCCGGCTCTCAGTCCGGGACCAGGGCCTCGTTCCAGCCGTGGACGCGCCAGGCCCGGATCACACCGTTCAGGACAAAGGGGTCCCCTTCGGCGAACTCTTCCGCCGCCTGCCTGGTCGTGAAGACGGCCATCGAGCCGTCCCGCTGGGGATCCTCGAACGTGCCGAGCATGAGCAGTTCGCCGCGCGCATGGAACTCCTGGTAGCGGGCTTTGTGGGCCGGGAAGTGGGCGGGCGCCTTGGCACGCACGTCGTCAGCGGACTCGTAGAAGAGCACATACTTCATGACGTCAGCCTGGCACACCTGGCGGGATCTTTCCCCGCCGCGAACGCTATGCAGCCGGCGCGGCCGGCAGCCACATCTGCCAGGGTTGACTGGCTCATAGATCTAATGTATGTAACATAATATGCTATCTAGCTCCGGATTGAGGGCTGGTCTGTTATGCCGGAGCCGGCAACCGGACCGCAGCAGGTGGACATCGTCATCCGCGGTGGATGGCTGGTCAGCCTCAACCCCGGGCGTGAGATCTTCCGTGACGGCCTGGTCGCGATCAGCGGCTCGACGATCGTCGGTGCTGGCAGCCGGGCCGACCTCGGCGAACGCTACCGCGGGCACACCGAGATCGACGCCACCGGCAATGTGATCCTGCCCGGGATGGTGAACGGCCACCGGCACATCCTGTCCGGCGCCCGCGGCGCCGCCCCCGAGGGCATGGTCACGCTGGACGTCCTGCGCGCCTTCTACTACCCGAGCTTCGAGGCGCTGACCGAAGAGGACATGCACGTCTACGCGCTGCACCACAGCGCGGAGATGCTCCGCTTCGGGACCACGCTGTATGAGGAGCCCGGCTGCACCCACCTGGACGCGGTGCTGGCTGGCATCGCCAGCACCGGCATCCGCTGCCGCATCGGCCCGTGGACCTGGGATCACGGTGGCCCGTCCGCCGGCTCCCTGCCCAGCACCTGGCTGAAGATGACCCACGACGAAGCGGTCGAGCGGCTCAAGGACGGGGTCGCCACCGTCCGGGCACTGGGCAACCCGAGGATCCGGGACGCGGTGACCATCGAGGGGGTCGGCACCTGCTCGGACCAGCTGAACGTCAGCGCCGCCGAGCTCGCCGCCGAGCTCGACTCCCTCTGCGTGCTGCACAAGGCGACCTCGGAGCAGGAGGTCGAGCTGGAGCTGGCCGCGTTCGGCCACCGGCCGCTCGAGCACATGTACCGCACCGGCGCGCTCAACAGCCACGTCTTCCTCAACCACATGACGTCGCTGGCCGAGTTCGAGGTGGGCCTGCTGGCCGAGACCGGCGCGCGGGTGTCCTGCAACCCGAGCTCGGCCCTGCGGCTGTCCAAGGGGACGACGCAGACCGGGAAATGGCCCGAGCTGCTGCGCGCGGGAATCCCGGTCGCGCTGGGCACCGACGCGGAGAACGCGTCGAACTTCCACGACATCGTGCGCTCCATGTACCTGGCGGCGGTGCTGCCGCGCGACGCCAGGCGCGACCCCCGGGCGGTGACCGTGGAGCAGGCGGTGGAGATGGCGACGCTGAGCGGGGCGGTGGCCATGCGCTGGGATGATGAGCTCGGCTCGATCGAGGCCGGCAAGGAGGCCGACCTTGTCATCTTCGACACCGACGACTTCGACTGGACGCCGCTGCACAACCCGCTGACCAACCTCGTCTACAACGCCACCGGGCACTCGGTGGACACCGTGCTCGTCGGCGGGGAGATCCTGGTCCAGGACAAGGAACTGACCAAGCTGGACGGGCAGGAACTGCGGGCCCGGGCCGCTGAGGTCGACCGGCGGGTGCTCAAGCGGATCGGCGCGGACCCCCGCCCGGCCTGGCCGGTCCGGCCGTAAGCCGAACTCCCAGACACCGGAGGGCCAGGCAGTGATCATCGACGCGCACAGCCACCTGCTCAGCCTCGCCGCGGACCCCGGGTTCTCCGTGGACTACGGCCGGGAGGGCTCGCTGTGCATCTACCGCAGCATGGGCACGCTGCCCTCGCACCGCATGCCCACCGAGCAGGAGTGGACCGCGAGCGGCTTCGGCCGGAGCGGATGGCCGCTGATCGGCCCGGCCGAGTCGCGCCGCGACCACCCGGGCTTCGACAAGACCGTCGTGCTGGCCGTCTCCCCGCAGTACCTGGACGGGCGGCTGATCGGCACCGTGGACACCGGCGGCGAGCTTGGCGTCGGCGGCCCGCCCGACCCGGAGAAGTGCAACGACTACATCGCCGCCGCCGTCCGGACCGACCCGTCGCACTTCATCGGCTTCGCCTCGGTGAACCCGGCGTTCAAGGGGCCGGCCGCCGCCGTCGCCGAGCTGGACCGCGCCGTCACCGAGCTCGGCCTGACCGGGGTCAAGCTCTACCCGATGTACCAGCACTGGGCCGCCAACGACCGTGACCTGGCCTTCCCCGTCTACGCCAAGGCGTGCGAGCTCGGCATCCCGGTGATGGTCCACCAGGCCGGCTCGACCCGCATCGACGCGAGACTGGAGCTGGGCCGCCCGGCGATGCTGGACGACGTCGGGCGGGAGTTCCGCGACCTGCGGGTCATCATCGCCCACTGCGGGATCCCCTGGGTCGACGAGGCCCTGTTCCTGCTGACCAAGCACCCGAACTTCTACACCGAGCTGTCCTACCTGATCGCCACCCTGACCCGGCGGGACCTGTTCTTGCTGCTGTACCGCTGCGAGCCCGCGTTCGTGCCGCTGGACAAGCTCTTCTTCGGCACCGACTACCCCGGCTTCCTCTACGACCCGGTCAAGCTCGCGGACAAGCTGATGACCGTCAACGAGGAAGCCGCGGCGGTCAGCCTGCCGCCGATCCCGGAGCACAAGCTGCGCGGCATCATGGGGGACAACTTCGCCGCGGTCCTCGGCATCACCGGCTGACCCAAACCCTGGCAACCTATAAACCTGGCGCACACAGATCGTCCCATTCGGGCGCGACCATAACAGCCAGGCCAGCGGCTCGGCCGCCGTCCATAACGGCGGTTACAGCACCGTCTCCCCCTTGACTCCGCAGCGTTACGTTGGTCAGCCATTGGGGCGATGGCGGGTACTTGTCATGGATGGCGTATGCGCAGGAGGCCGCGTTGCATGACCGCGACCGCGCCGGCGAGGCTTCCCGGCTCGGCCAGGCCAGCCAGGTCGCTGATGGCCCTGGTGACCGTGGCGGCGGACTGGTCGGGCAGGCGCAGCACGACAATGCCGGCGTGGCTGCCTGGCGGGTAGGCGCGGATGTCGCCCAGGCCGACGTCCAGGGTTACCAGGATCCGCCCAGCCTGGGTGGCGGCCGTGACAACGTCCTGGTCGGGTGCTCCTGTCATGCCTTCCGCGGGGACGGTGTCGACATCGTGGCCGGCGCTGGCGAGGATCGCGGCGGAGGAGACGGGGAGATTCTCGTCGAGCTTGAACTTCACAGTGACTGCGGGATCGGGAGCAGTTCCTCGCGGGCCAGGGCCGCTCCGTATGCCGCGGCCGCGCGCACGCCGGCGGTGGTGACCGTGGGGTACTCGGTGGTGATCTCTTCGGTGGTCATCCCGGTGGCCAGGCAGTCGAGGATCACGCTGACCGGCACGCGGGTGCCGGCGATTACGGCCTGGCCGTGCATCACCCGCGGGTCGGCGGAGATCATCTGCAGTTGCTCGCTGGTCATGGTCCCAGTCTGCCTTGCCGGCGAGGGTAAAGCGAAGCCCGCTGCCGGCGTCATGCCCGGCGGGCTTCGCCAGCGGGTGCCGCCCGGCGGAACCGGCCCGGCCGGGCGGCATTACCGCCGGCGTCTACCGTGCCGCCCCGGCGATGTAGATGGCGACTATGTAGGTGGCGTGCCTGTCGAGCGAGGCCCGTGCGCGGTCATAGCGCATAGTCGTGCGCGGGTCGGCGTGGGAAGCGGCTTCCTGGACATCGCGCAGCGGGACGCCCGCGTCGAGGGCGGCGGTGATGAACGCATGCCGCAGCGTGTGCGGCCCGACGTTCTTGGCGATCCCGGCGCGGCGGGCGACCCGGCGGACGATCCGCCCGGCTCCGTGCCGGTCCAGTCTCCGCCCGTCCGGGGCCAGGAACACCGGCCCCTCGCACCGCTCGCCGATCGCCAGGTCGATCGCGCGGGCGGTCCTGGGCGCGAGCGGGATGGTGACGGTCTTGCCGCCCTTGCGGCGGATCGTCAGGACCCGGTGGCCGCGCTCGACCCCGAGCGCCGCGATGCCGGCGCCGGTGGCTTCCGATACCCGCAGCCCGTTGAGGGCGAGCAGGGAGATCAGGGCGTGCTCGGCCGCCGGGCCGAGACCGGCGGCGACCAGCAGCGCGCCGACCTCGTTGCGGTCCAGCCCGGTCGCGTGCGACTCGCAGCCGGCGCGGGGACGGCGGACGTGGACCGCCGGGGAGTGATCGAGCAGTTCCTCCTCCACCGCGTACCGGCAGAACCCCGCGATCGCCGGCAGCCGGCGGGTAACCGTGGCCACGACTGGCCGGCTGAGCCGGGTGCGGGCGCTGCGGCTGCGCCGCCGGGACGCCGGTGACCTGGCGCTGATGCCTATCGAGCAGCTGGAGCGAGACGGGACGGTGGTCGGCTTCGCGTCCCGGCTGCTGGCCGGGCTCCTGCGGTCGGGGAACGCGGCGGCGGTCCGGCAGGTGCTGCCGGAGGCGCTGCCGTGGGTGGCGTTCCTGCCCGAGGATGACGTGAGCGCGTTCGTGGCGGAACTGGCCGCCGTCGCCCGCGGCGCCGCGGACCTGGACAATTTCGCCCCGGTCGCGGTCTTGCTGGCCCAGTGGCGGCACACCGCCGAGATCTGCGCTGACCCGGCGCTGCGCGAGCTCATCACCCGTGAGCCCGAAGGCGATCCCGGCTCCGTCCCGGCACCGGAACCTTCGACGCCATCCGCGCCGATCCCAGGTCCCGCTCAGCCCCGGAGCGCCAGCACCGGCTCAAGGGCAGCCTGGGAACCGGCACCTGGAAAGGCGAGACCTTCGAGCGCTGGCAATACGAGGTCACCGGCGGCGGCCGGATCTGGTACCTGATCGACGACGCCCGCCGCACCGCATGGATCATCTACGCCGGAACCGGCCACCCCAAGGCGACCGACTGATCACCAGCCCATAACAACCCGTCATGCGCGGTGGCGAACCTCGGCGCGCTCGATGGCTGGCCATTGTGGTTGCCTCGCGCAGAGGGTGGCAGCCGCCGCCTGGCCCGCGCGCGCTCTGGCGGGATCAGGCCGCCCGGTAGACGACCAGCGACACGGCGGCGTACTGGATGAGGTAGGCCAGGATCGTGATCGCGTGGAAGACCTCGTGGAATCCGAACCACTGCGGTGAGGGGTCGGGGCGTTTGCGCGCGTAGACGACGGCACCGAGGCTGTACAGGATGCCCCCGGCCAGTACCAGCGCCAGCACCAGGGCTCCCGCGCCGTGCAGGAGCTGTGGCAGGACGAAGACCGCGACCCAGCCAAGCGCGATGAACAGCGACGCGATGAGCCAGCGTGGCGCGCGCCGCCAGGTGGGCCGCCAGATGAGCCGGGCCAGGACGCCGGCGGCCGCGGCGGCCCAGATGATGGCCAGCACGCTCAGCCGCGTCGCCCCGCGCAGTGCGAGCACCGCCAGCGGGGTGTAGGTGCCGGCGATCACCAGCAGGATGCTCACGTGATCGAGCCGGGCCAGCAGGCCCCTGCGCCTGCTGGCCAGTGGTGACCGGTGGTACGCCGCGGACACGCCGAACAGGGCCATGCAGCTCACGCCGTACACGGCGGCGGCGAGCCTGGCCGGCTGGGTTGGGGCGAGCGCGATGAGCACAACGCCGGCGACCGCGGCGGCTGGGAAGGCCCCGGCGTGCAGCACGCCCCGGAGCCTGGGCACCGCGGCGCTCGCACCGCCCGCGCCACCCCCGGTGCCAGCAAAACCCGCGCCACCTGCTCCACCTGCGGCATCCGCGGCATCCCGCACGGAACGCTCCCCCCTGCCGGTCCCGTAACCTACGATACCGAAGGTTACGGGACCGTAAGCTTGGGGGGCGGGGTCCAGCCGGGCAGGGCACCGGCTTGAAGCACGCCGCTGCGGGACTGCTGGCCGGCCGGCGGCAGGCGGCGGCCGGCGTCACGGCGCGGGCGGGTGGCCCGGGGACGCGGGGGGCTGGCGGGCGTTGTAGACGTGCGCGGGCTCGACCGGCGTCTCATACCACGGCCGGTAGAACCCGGCCAGGTACGGCTCGACCAGGGTGCCGAGCTCGGCCCACCGCCGCACCTCGGCCGACGGGCGGTACACCCGCTGCGACATCGCGTCGGCGAACCGTTCCTTGACCCGGGCCTCGTCCACGATGGTGACGGTGCCGTTCTCCATCAGGATCCGCCCGTGCGCCATGACGGTGTCGATGTCGGCCGACCCGGCCCGGTCGAGCACGACGTCCAGGAACGGCTCACCGTCGTACCGGCCCGGCGGGAAGAAGATCCGGTCCTTCGACACGATCAGCAGGTCCGCGTAGCGGCCCGGTTCCAGGCTGCCCAGCTTGCTCTCCATGCCCAGTGCCCGGGCCCCGTTCCCGGCGGCCGCCCGCAGCACCCGCTCGCTGTCGAGGCGGCCCACCTCGAAGTCGCGGGGCTGCCGCTGCAGGTAGCAGGCCAGCCGGAGCTCGGTGAAGAAGTCGTCGCGGTCGGAGAACGAGATGCCGTCAGTGCCGAACGCTATCCGGCCGCCGGCGTCCATGATGTCCCGGGCCCGGCAGATACCGGTCGACAGCCGCAGGTTCGAGCCGGGGTTGTTGGACGCGACGGCTCCCGAGTCGGCGAAGACCGGCAGCTCGTCGTCGGTCACCCAGACGAAGTGCTCCAGCACCGTGGCGGGGGTGAGCACCCCCAGGTCGGCCAGCCGGCGCACCGCCGTCTTGCCGTAGGCCTGCAGGTTGAACAGCATCTCCGAGCGGGTCTCCAGGACATGCGTGATCAGCTGGGTGCCGTGCTCGTCGGCCGCCCGGCGGCAGCGCTGGTAGAGCTCGTCGGAGCAGGCCGGGGTCCAGTCCGGCGCGGTCACGATCGCGATCCGGTCGCCGTGGCCGTGCCAGGACGCCGACAGCCGCTCGAAGGAGGCCATCACCTCGTCCACCGGCCAGGCGTAACCCATCGGCGAGCGGCGGACCTCGTCGGCCAGGCCGTCCGGGAGCCGGGACAGGAACCGCTCGTCACTCTCGTGCGCGTAGATGTTCTGGTCCCGGCTGACCAGGCCGAACGCGGTCCGCATCCCGGCGTCGGCGTACGCCCGCAGGGCCGGTTCGCAGCCGAAGTCCGGCAGCGACGGCCGGCCGTAATACATGTCGACCGTCGCGGTCTGCCCGCCTTTGATGGCGGTGACCAGGCCCCACAGGATCCCGTAGTACAGATCCTCCTCGGCGATCGGCCCGACCGCTCCCTGGATGTAGACGTTCGCCTTCTCGAAGATGTGCTGGTACAGGCCGGGGCCCATGGCCAGCTCGGAGTGGTAGTGGCAGTTGACGAACCCCGGCATCACGAAATGGCCCGCCGACCCCAGGACCCGGTCGAACGGGCCCATGGCCTCCATCTGCGCCCGCGGGCCGGCCGCCACGATCGTCGCGTCCTGCACAACCAGGCCGCCGTCGGGGATGAGCGTCTGGGCGCCCAGGGATACGACCGGATCCCCCAGGACCAGGTACCGGGTCATGAGGTCGCCGCTGGCGGGACCACCATCCGGTCCAGCACCCGCCGGAACGCGTCGTTCGCCTCCCCCAGGATCTGCTGCTCGTCCACCGTGGTGAGCCGGCGGTCCTCCATCACGATCTTCCCGTCGATGATGGTGGTGTCCACGCAGCTGCCGTTGGCGGCGAACACCAGGTGCGAGAACAGGTGCTCGGCGTTGGCCGGCATCAGCGGCGTGAACATCTGGCTCTTGGTGTTCACCAGGATCACGTCGGCCTTGCGGCCCGGCACCAGCTGGCCGGTCTCGTGACCGAGCGCGGCGGCGCCGTTCCTGGTGGCCATCCGCACCACGTCGGGAGCCTGCTGCAGGCTCGCGTCCACCCGGCTGGCCCGGTGCATCAGCGAGGCGAACTTCATCACCTCGAACAGGTCGCGGCTGTTGTTGCACTCCGCCGCGTCGTGGCCGATCCCGACGTTGATCCCCGCGGCCAGCATCTCCGGCAGCCGGGCGATGCCGTTGCCGAGCTTGGCGTTCGACGACGGGTTGTGCGAGATCTGGGTGCCGGTCTCGCGCATCAGCGCGATCTCGGTGTCCGACAGCCACACGCAGTGCGCGGCGATGCAGTTGCGGCCCAGGATGCCGGTGTCGTAGGCCACCTCGGTGGGCCGGCGGCCGAACCGTTCCTTGGAGTTCTCGACCTCGGTCAGGGACTCGTTCAGGTGGATGTGGATGCCGGTGCCGAGCTCGTCCGCGAGCACCCGGGCGTCCCGCAGCAGCTCCTCGGACGCCAGCGGGAGCCACTCGATGCCGACGTAGACCTCGATCCGGCCGTTCCCTGCCCCGTGCTTGGCCTCGAACGCGGCCTTGTTGTCCTCCAGGGTGTCCAGGTCATGCTCGGCGTCGGCGACGTCGTTGGACAGCACCGCCCGGATGCCGATCTCCTCGGCGGCGTCGGCCAGCGCGTTCACCTGCCGGTACATGTCGTTGACGGTGGTGACCCCGCACTTGATGGACTCGCTGTAGCTGGCCAGCGCGGCCCAGTAGGCGGCGTCGTAGTCCAGCGCCCGGATGATCGGGTACCAGCAGGTCTCCAGGTACTCCCAGAGCGGCAGGTGGTCGCTCCAGCCCTTGCCGAGCGCGGTGTGGTAGTGCAGGTCCACCAGGCCGGGCAGGACCGCCTTGCCGGTGGCGTCGATCACCCGGGCCCCGTCGGTGCTGGTGCGCGCCAGCACGTCCGCGGTCGGGCCGACGTCGGTGATCCGGTCGCCGTCCAGCACGACCGCGCCGTCGAACACGACGTCGTTGGCGTCGTTCATGGTGACGACGCTGCCGTTGGAGATGATGATGCGCTCAGTCATGACTGTTACTCCTGCTCACCCGAGTTCGAGGACCTGCCGGCCGAGAACGGCTCGCTTGCGCAGCGCGTCGAGCGCCCCGTGCACGCCGTCGAGCGGGTAGCGGCCGGCGATCGGCACGGTCATCGCACCGCTGGCCGCCATCTGGAGGGCGTCGGCCAGGTCCTGCCGGGTGGCCGCGACCGTGGACACCAGCGAGCTCTCGGAGAGGATGAGCTCGATGGGGTGGATGTTCAGCGGCTGGTCGGTGTACCCGGTGGACACGAACGTGCCGCCCTTGGCCAGGCAGCGGATGCCAGCGGTCATCGTCTCGGTCGTGCCCACCAGCTCGAAGAACACGTCCACGCCGCGGCCTCCGGTGAGCTCGCGGACCGTACCGGGCAGCGTCCCGTAGTCCTGCTCGCCGGCGACGATGACGCCGTCAGCGGCACCGTGCGCGAGGGCGAGCTCCCGCTTCTGCGCCGAGTCGGCGACCGCGATCACCCGCGCCCCGGCCGCCCGCGCCGCCTGCACCATCAAGATGCCGACCCCGCCGATGCCGTTCACCACGGCCGTGTTGCCCAGCCCCAGCCCGGACACCTTGGTGGCGTGCACCGCGGTCATGCCCGCGCAGGTCAGCACCGCGGCGGTGGCGAAGTCCACCGGGGGCGGGACCCGGACCAGGTTGCGCGCGGGCACCACCACGTATTCGGCGTCGCCGCCGTCGGTGTTGAAGCCGAGCTGGCCGGGCTCGCCGTCGCAGACGTTGGGACGCCCGGCCAGGCACTGCTCGCACGTGCCGCAGAAGATCTTGTTGTAGACGGCCACCCGGTCACCGGGGGTCAGCCCGGCGCCGTCACTGACCGCCTCGACCACCCCGGCCGCCTCGTGGCCGATGGTCATCGGGTAGGGGTCGGGCTTGATCATGCCGTCCAGGATGTGCAGGTCGGTCCCGCACACCCCGGCGGCGTGGATCCGCACCAGCACTTCGCCCGGGCCGGGCGCCGGGACATCCAGCTCCTCGATCCGCAGGCTCAGGTCCTCAAAGATTCGGGCTGCACGCATCAGCGGACCGGCTCCTTCCCTGGTGGCGCGCCGCTGCCGGCGGCCGCGCCGTAGGCCATATCCCAGAACTGCACCTCGTAGCGGGTCGAGGTGTCGAAAATCAACGACAATCGCTGCATAACGAAGTCGTCGCCACTGCCGGTGAGCCTGTCGAGCAAGCCGGTGGTCTCGGCCACCAGGGCGTCGTAGTCGTCCCCGCCGAACATGGAGATCCAGTCGGCATACACCGGGTCGGCCGGGAGCGAGGCCATGAGCGGCGCGGCGAGTTCGCCATAGCTCCACTGGCAGGGCAGCACCGCCGCCAGGCCCTCGGCGCAGGTGCCCTGTGCGCAGGTGTACAGCAGGTGCCGCGTGTAGGCGTAGGTGGCGGGGAGCATGCCGGCCCCGCCGTCGGCTCCGGCCACGGCCGGCGAGCCGCCCAGCCGTTCCAGGAAGGCGAGGTTGGCGGGGATCTCGGTGCCGACGATCTGCCGCAGGAAGCGGGACAGGACGTCGGCCGCGGCCAGGTCCGGCGCCTTGCCGGTGATCAGCCCGATCGCGCGGGCGTAGTCCCCCAGGTACAGGACGTTCTGCTCGAAGTAGCGGCGGAAGGTGCCATGGGGCAGCGAGCCCGCGGCGATTTCGGCCACCATCGGATGTGACGTGGCAGCGGCCCAGGCTGGCGCGCCCCGTTCGCGCAGGAATACGGAGACCCGTGACGATTTCGTCTCCGACATAATGTGCACCACATCAGATCTGATACGCCAAAGTCAAGAGGCATTCGCGGTCCCGCCGAGCGCCTGGAGCTGGTCGTCCCGGACGCTGCGGATGTGCTCGCTCATGAACCGTTCTGCCTGGTCAGGGTCGCGGGCGGTGATGGCGGCCACGATCTTCTCGTGCTCGTCGACCGAGGCCTCGATCCGCCCCGGGATTTCGGCTGTCAGCAGGCCGATCCGGGTCAGGTGAGCCCGCAGGTTCTCGATCAGTGCCCGGATCCGGCTGTTGCGGACCTGATCGAAAACCACGTCGTCGAACTCGGACAGCAGCGCTGCCAGGCCGGCCGCGTCGCTGATCTTCTTCAGCTTGCGGCTCTCCCGGCAGATGCGGTCCAGGCGGGCAAGGTCCACCTCACTGATCGACTCCGCCGCCGCCCGCGCGGCCACGTTTTCCAGCAGCTCCCGCAGCTCGTAGATCTCGATCAGGTCCTGCCGTGAGTACCCGGTGACCACGGCGCCCTTGAACGAGGTGGTTTCCACCAGGCCTTCCTGCTCCAGCCTGGTGAGCGCCTCCCGGATGGGGGTCTTGCTCACGCCGAGCTGCTCGGCCAGCGCCGCCTCGCGCAGCGGGTCCCCCGGGGCCAGCCTGAGGTCGACGATCGCCGCTTTCAGCTCCTCGTACACCCAGTCGGTCACCTTCCGGCGGTCATGCCGGCCGCTGAACACCGAACCGGCCTGGGTCTTGCCTTCGTCACCTGAACGCATGGCCATGACTACGACCTCTCTGCCATCTGATCATCCGGGCTGGCGGCTCCGGCTGATGGCACTTCTACCAGCTCAAGCAGGAGCCCGGGACATGCCGCCGGGTGAACAAAGGCAATCCTTGTTCCCATGCCGCCGGGCCGGGGGGTTTCATCGACCATGCGCACGCCCCGGGAGCGCAGATCGGCCACTGCCTCATCGATGTCGGACACTTCAAAGGCAGCGTGGTGCAGTCCTGGCCCGCGCCGGTCCAGGAAACCTTCGACGACTCCCGGCCCGGTCGACTCCAGCAGCTGCAGGTAGGCCTCTCCGGCGGGGATCATACGCTCGATGAAGCCGGGAGCGGCCTCCTGGTGAGTGCAGGGCAGGCCGAGCAGGCCGGTGAGCACGGCTGCCGGGCCGTCCCCGTGATGGGCGAAGGCGACATGGTGCAGGCGGATGACCCGCCAGGAGCTAGCTTCGCGCGCCATAGTTCACCTTCGCTCAGGCCGGTGCCGCGACGGTAGGCCAGACCTCGGCGAATGCCCTGACCGTCTTCATCCGCTCCGCCCCCAGCGGGAAGACATGCACGGAATCCGCCCCGGCGCCGAGTGCGGCGCTGATCCGCTCCGCCGCGTGCTGCCGGTTGCCCGCCAGCGCGACCTTCCGCACGAACTCGTCCGGGAGCAGCCGGGCGGCGGCCGCGGCTTCCTGGAACTCACCGCCCGAGTACCCGGCCCGGACCCGCTCGACCAGGTCCCGCGGCAGGCCGGCGAGGTCACAGATGAGCGGGGCGGTCTGCGGGAACCAGGCCGCGATCGACCTGGCGCTGTCCAGGGCGGCCTGCTCGTCCTCGTCGATCGCCCCGTAGGCGAAGACCGCGATGTGCGGGCGCGGCCGGCCCGCCGCCTGTGCGCCCCGCTCCACCTGCGACACCGCCCACTGCAGCGCCTCGGGGAACAGGCCGACCAGCAAGATCACGCCGTCGGCGGCCCGCCCGGCGAGCTCCAGGGTCTTCGGCCCGCTGGCGGAGATGTACACCTCGATGTCGGCCCGTGCCGGGAACCGCAGGTGTGCCCCGTTCATGGCGAAGCCGGGGGCCTGAAGGTCCAGTTCCTCGCCACGCCACAGCCGCCGGATCGCGCTGATCGCCGACTCCAGGCCTGCCAGCGGGCTCGGCCGCAGGCCCAGGGCGAGCAGTGGCCGGTCCCCGGCGCCGATCCCGAGAATCATCCGCCCGCCCGACACCTCGTCCACCGTGGCGGCCGCGGCGGCGGTGATCGCCGGATGGCGGGTGAGCGGGTTGGTGACGGCGGTCCCGAGCCGGAGCCGGGAGCTGTGGGCAGCGGCCAGGGTGAGGTAGGAGTAGCAGTTCCGGGCGTGCAGCGAGGAGTCAGTGAGCCACAGGTGGTGCAGCCCCAGGCTCTCGATCTCGGCGACCATGCCGCAGAACTCACCGGGTGCGTCCACCCCCTGCAGGACCACGCCGGACCTGGCTTCGGTCATTGCTGCCCCTCCCTGAACGCAGCGATCGTCTCCGCGAGCATGATGAGCCCGCCGGCGACCGGTGCCGTCTCGATCCACTCTGCCGGAGTGTGCTCGCCCTCGCCCCTGGTCACACCAAGGGCGACGGCAGGGATCCCGGCCGCGTAGGCGGCGTTGGCGTCCGTGCTCGCCGCTCGGACCTCCACCGGCACCCCGGCCCGCTCGTGCGCGGTCACGGCGGCGCGCACCAGCGGGCTCGACTCGCCGATCCCGCCCGCTGGCCGGCTCCCGAGCTCGTCGATGTCCACCGAGATCTGGTCATCGGCGGCCCGCACGATGGCCTCCGCCTGCTCCACCAGGCTGGCCAGGGCGGGCGCGCGGTCGGCCCGCAGGTCGACCTCGAACCAGGCCTCGCGGGCCCGCGCGTTGATCGCCTCCCCGCCGCCGATCGTCCCGACGTTGACGCTGCAGCGCGCACCGGCCACCGCCAGGCCCGCCAGCCGTGCGCACGCCCGGGCGGCGGCGTGCACCGCGCTCGGCGCCTGCGACCGCTCCCAGGCGTGCCCGCCCGGGCCGTGGTAGCGGACCCGCCACCGGACCGAGCCGACCCCGGTGACCACGACCCGGCCCAGGTAGTTGCCTTCGATCGCGACGACGGCCGCGACCGGCCGCGGCGCGTGGGCCAGCGCGTGGGTGATCCCGGCCAGGTTCCCGGTGCCTTCCTCGCCGACCGTGGCCACCAGCCAGACCGGCCCGGGCCCCGCCTCCGGCCGGACCAGGCTCGCCAGGGCCGGCAGGGCCGCCACGCCGATGCTGTCGTCACCCACGCTCGGCCCGCAGAGCCGGCCGGGCTCGGTGATGACCACATGCGCCACTGTGGCCGGGAAGACCGTGTCGAGGTGGGCGCAGACCAGCAGTCCCGGGCCGTCCCCACCGCCGGCCTGCGCCCAGACGTTGCCCACGCCGTCGCTGTGTGCCCGCCGGCCGTCGTGCTCCCACCAGCTGCGCACGAGCGCCGCACGCTCCTGCTCGCAGCCGGTGGGACCGGGGATCCGCGCCAGTTCCACCGTGCGCGCCAGCACCGTGCGCGCCAGCACCGCCGCCGTCTGCTCAAGCACGTTCATGGCGCTACCACGACGCCGTCGCGGACGAGGCGGTCGATGTCGGCGGCCGCCAGGCCAGCGGCGCTGAGCACGGCCCGGGAATCGGCGCCCAGGGCGGGCGCGGGTCCCGGGTAGGCCAGTTCGGACCGGTCGACCCGGACCGGCGGGCTGATCAGCCGGTGCACACCCGCCGTGGGGTGGCTGAGCTCCTGGATCGCCCCGAGCGCCGCAACCTGGGGCCAGGCCAGCACCTGCGTCACGTCCCGGACCTCGCCGGCCGGCACCCCGGCGGCGGCGAACCGGGCCAGCCAGTCGGCCACCGGCCGGGTGCACAGGACCGCCTCGATCTGCCCGGTCAGCTCGTTTCGGTGCGCCACCCGGCTGGCGTTGTCGGCGAACCGCGCATCAGCCATGAGGTCCTCGCGGCCGAGCACCCGGCAGGCGCGTGCCCACATGTCCTCCGAGCCGGCACCGGCCAGGACCAGCCAGCCGTCGGCGGCGCGGAAGCCGCCGTAGGGGGCGAACGTCGGCGAATGGGTGCCCAGCAGGCCAGGGGTCCGGCCCGAGATCATCACGCCAGCGGCCAGTGTCCCGAGCGCGGCCAGGGCGAACTCGAGCAGCGAGGACGAGACCAGGCGGCCCACGCCGGTCCGCTGACGCTCGATGAAGGCGGCGAGCAGCCCCAGCGCGCAGCTCATCCCGGCGCCCACGTCGAGCACCGGCACCCCCACCTTGACCGGGCCCGACTCCGGCGTCCCGGTGACGCTCATGACGCCGCTCTCGGCCTGCAGGATGAGGTCGAACCCGCCCCGCGCCGCCTCCGGGCCGACGTCGCCGTAGCCGGAGATGGAGCCATAGATCAGCGCGGGATAGCGCGCGTGCACCGACTCCCAGTCCAGCCCGTGCGCCGCCAGTCTGCCCGGCCGCGAGTTCTCCACCAGCATGTCCGCTGTGGCCAGCACCGGCTCCAGCGCCGCCCGGCCGGCCGGGTCGCGGAAGTCCACCGCCACGCTCCGCTTGCCCGCGTTCAGGGCCAGGAACAGCGCCGACTCCCCGCCGACCCGGTCGGTGCCCTGCCACCGGTACGGATCCCCGGGCGGCACCTCGATCTTGATGACGTCGGCGCCCATGGCGGCGAGCAGCATCGTCGCCTGGGATCCGGAGACGAACCGGGTGAGGTCGAGCACCCGCAGGCCGGCCAGGAGCCCGCTCACCATGGGGACGGCTCCCGGAACTCGCCGAACGCCTGCCGGAACACGCCGGACATCTCCCCCACGGTGGCGCCGGCGCGGGCGCACTCGATCAGGGCAGGCATCACGTTCTGCCCCCCGTCCGCGTGCCCGCGCAGGCGGCTCAGCGCGTCGGCGCAGGCGGCACCGTCGCGGGCGCTCACCCGCTGCCTGCTCCTGGCGATCTGCCGGTCCGCGATCCCCGGATCCAGCTGGAACAGCGCCAGGTCCGGCGCTGGCTCATCGCCGCCGTCGGCGTAGATGTTGACCCCGACCTTGGGCCGCCGCCCCTCGGCGACCGCCAGCTCTGCCTGGTAGGCGGACTCGGTGATCCACCGCTGCGGCAGGCCCTGCTCGATCGCGTGGATCGCGCCGCCGCTGTCCTCGATCCGCAGCAGGACGTCGGTGGCCCGGGCCTCCATCTCGTCGGTCAGGTGCTCGACGAAAAAGGACCCGGCGAGCGGGTCGGCGGTCCGGGTCACGCCCGTCTCCAGGGCGATGATCTGCTGGGTGCGCAGCGAGAGCGTGACCGCTTCCTCGCTGGGGATCTCGAACGCCTCGTCGTAGCCCATGACGTGGATCGACTGGGCCCCGCCCAGCACGGCGCCCAGGCACTGGACGGTGGACCTGATCACGTTGTTCAGCGGCTGCTGCGCGGTCAGCGTGGTGCCGGAGTTCCCGGAGAAGAACCGGAGCCTGGCCGCGGCCGGGGTGGCCGCGGCGAACCGCTCGGTGGCGATGCGGTGCCACAGGCGGCGGGCCGCACGCAGCTTGGCGACCTCCTCGAACAGGTCCAGGGTGGTCGCGAAGTGGAAGGACAGCCGGGGCGCGAAGCTGTCGAAGGCCAGCCCCCGGCCGGTCAGCTCCTCGCAGTAGGCGATGGCTGAGGCCATGGTGAGGCCGAGTTCGGTCACCGCGTCGCAGCCGGCCTCACGTGCGTGGTACCCGGTGATCGAGATGGGGTTGAACCTCGGCAGGGTGCCGGTGGCGAACTCGACCACGTCCGCGGCGAGCCGCATGGAAGGCCCGGGTGGGAAGACATAGGCCTTGCGGGCGAGGAACTCTTTCAGAATGTCGTTCTGCAGCGTTCCGGTGAGCTGGTCCGGGCGCACGCCCTGGCGTTCCGCGGCCACCAGGTACGTGGCGAGGATGACCGGGGCGGTCGCGTTGATGGTGAAGTTGACGGACACCTTGTCCAGCGGCAGGCCGGCGAACAGGTCCACCATGTCGTCGGCGGTGTCGATGGCGACCCCGACCCGGCCCACCTCGGCCCGGGCCATCTCGTGCTCGGAGTCGTAGCCGAGCTGTGTGGGCAGGTCGAAGGCGACCGACAGCGCGGTCTGCCCGCGGCCGAGCAGGAAGTGGAACCTGGCGTTGGTCTCCTCCGGCGAGCCGTAGCCGGCGAACTGGCGCATCGTCCAGAGCTGCCCGCGGTACATGGTCTCGTACGGGCCCCGGGTGAACGGGGGCTCACCTGGCTGCCCGAGCCGGGCGGCCAGAGCCTCCGGGCCGCCGGCCACGTCCTGTGCCGTGTAGACCGGCGCGACCGGAATCCCCGAGTCGGTGGTGACCGGCGGGGCCAGTGGACCCGCCGCCCCGCCTCCGGGCCCCGGCCGGGCCGTCACCGGGCCGCCACCTCGGGGCTGGCCAGCGCGAGGACGCCTGTCACCACGTCCGGCAGGGAGGTGCCCACCGCGAACACGCCAGCGACACCGAGCCGCCGCAGCGCGCCGGCGTCGCGGGGCGGGATCGTCCCGCCCACCACCAGCGGCGCCTCGACCCCGGCCGCATGCATCGCGGCGAGCAGCTGCTCGGCGATCGGCAGGTGCGCACCGGACAGGACGGAGATCCCGACGACGGCGGCGTCCTCGGCGGCCGCCGCAGCGGCGATGTCCGCGACCGGCACCCGGAGCCCCAGGTAGATCACTTCCGCGCCGGCGTCCCGCAGCGCCATGGCGACGACTTTCAGCCCGCGGTCGTGCCCGTCAAGCCCAGGCTTGGCGAGCAGTATCCGGGCAGGGCTCATTGCACATTTCCCTCGATCATCACGGCGCGGCCGTCCAGCTCCAGCGTGGCGTCGCGCATCACGCAGTCAAGATGGGCGACCGCGTTGACCACACCGCCGTAAGCGATCGAGTTGCCCAGCGCGATGTGCGCGGTACCGCGGGCCGACTCGGTCTCCATCGGCACCGAGCAGATGGTCCCGGCCGGGTTGAAGGCGACCGAGACCTCGGCCAGGTTCGCCATCCGGTCGTCCGCGCACCGCTCCAGCATGCTGGTCAGCCGGCCGCTTTCGGGACCCTCGACGCCGGCCATCTGGCCGCCGGAGATGTGCAGGGCCACCGCCTCGGCGAGCGGGCCCCGCCCCATGAACAGCAGGTCGCCGTCGATCACCACAGTGCCGCTGGCCGTGCCCTCGACCGGCGCCGTGCCGGACTCGATGTCGGGCGGTGCCATGTAGGCGCCGGGTTCGGTGGCCATGCCGTGCAGCACCCGGCCCGGCCGCCCCGCCACCGATCCGCGCAGGTCGGTCCCGCCGCGGCTGGTCAGGCGGAACTCGCTGGCCGAGCCCCAGGCCTTCCCCACCCGCTCCGCGTCGGACCGCAGCTGCTCGAAGTCGACGTCGAGCGGGCCGCCCGGCCGGAACGTCTCCACCAGCACGCCCGGCATCGCCAGGTAGCGCACGCCGCGCTCGGTGGCCTTGCGGCGGGCCAGGCTGGAGCCGATGAACAGGCTGGTGAGCTCGATGACCGCGCCGGCCTCCAGCATCATCGCCGCGACCGCGCCGGGCGGCTCGGCGCCGGGCAGGTGGGGCGCTGGCATGCGCGCCACCAGCGGGATGCCGTCGCGCTGGGCCACCGACTCCAGCAGCCGGCTCACGACGCCCTCGTCGGTCCCGCCGTCGGTCAGCAGCACGACCTGCTCCCCCGGCCGCACCTTGAGGCACTGGTCCAGCACATTGTCGAAGCCGTCAGTCACATTGCCTCCCTCGCGGGCGCTCCGCTGGCTTCGGGAGGCGGGTCCTCGGTGCCGGGACACCGCTGACGCGGCGTTCGGCCCGGCGCCTGCGGCGTCACGCGAAGACGTCTCATTCATCACCCCTCGCGAGGGCGAGGGCGGTGAACAGCGCGTAGACCTTGGTCGCCTCGTGGATGTCGGCGACCGGCAGGTGCTCGTCGGGGCAGTAGACCGGCGGCCCGCCCGGGCCGAAGATGACCGTGGGAACCTTGTCGCCGAAGCTTGCCGTGTCACCGAGCCAGTTCTCGGTGACCAGCACCGGCTCCTCGCCCCGCACCTGCCGGACGGCGTCGGTCAGCAGCCGCACCACCTGGTCGCCCGGCCGGGCCAGGTAGCCGCTCTTGACGTCGGCCAGCGCGACGGTCGCGGCGAAGCGGCCGTCGGCGGCCCGCGCCTGCGCCAGGCAGCGGTCGATCTCCGCGCGGACCTGGCCGGTGCTGACCCCGGGCTGGGGCCGGCAGTCCACCCGGATCACGCATTCGTCCGGGATCATCGAGGGCCCGCCCGGTGCCAGCCCACCGTAGATCCGGCCCGGGACGATATAGGTCTCCGGCCCGAACAGCTCCGCGACCCCGTCGGCGAGGTCGGGTTCCAGCCGGGACCGGTCCAGCGCCAGCACCGCCTGCGCGGCCAGCACGTTCGCGTTCACGGCGGCGTGCTTGTGGCAGGTGTGGGCCGAGCGCCCGAGGACGGTCACGTCGAAGTAGTACCGGCCCCGGTGGCCCAGGCACACCTGGTTGTCGGTCAGCTCGCCCAGCAGGCACAGGTCCGCCTGGTGGGTGTCGAAATACGCGATCGAGCCCGCCTGCTCCCCCATGTGGTCGGCGACGGCGGCCATCGCGGCCGTGCCCGACAGCGGCAGCCCGCTGGCCCGCACCGCTTCCATCGCAACGATCTGGCAGGCCAGGGCCGCCTTCATGTCCATGACGCCGTGGCCGTAGACCGAGCCGTCGATCAGGTCACCCGAGAACGGGGCCGCCCGCTGCCAGCCGTGCGACTCCGGCTTGGTGTCCATGTGACCGGTGAGCACCACCCGCGGCCCGGGCCCGAAGCTGATCTCGCCGAGTGCGTTGGGCCGGCCGGGGAGCACGTCCTGAAGCTCTACTGACTCGAATCCCGACTCCCGCATGACGGCGGCGAGGAACTCCGCGAGCTTTCCTTCGTCGCCCAGGACGCTGGGGATGCGGCATACCTGGCGCACCAGCTCCACCGCCCGGTCGAGGTCGAGGTTGTCCAGTACGCCAGCGGCGATTCCCGGGTCGGCGATGTCCACGGTCATCCGTCCTCTAAACATCAGATATTAGATCTTATATGCGGTCTGCTGGCACAGCAAGCCACCGTGCGGCGCTCGTGGCCAGCAGGCCCGGCGCGGCGCGGCCGCGGAACTCATCGGTGGCTGACGCCGGCCAGGGGCGGCGGGCCCGGCATGGCGGTGCCGGGCCCGCGGCCCCTCGCCTGGCTGCTTCGCTAGCTCAGCAGCTGTACGGGAGGTACTTGTCGGTGGAGATCAGGGAGGCGTTCGGCGTGATGTGGATGAGCTTGTTCTGGCGCATCCAGCTGCCGAAGCTCTGCCAGCTCGCCTCGTTGATGCAGCCGGTCTTCATCCCCGCCGGCGGCGTCAGCAGTGTCAGCGTGTAGGGCACGCTGCGCTGCAGGAACGCGACCTTGTACTGGGAGACCTGCTCCATGATCGTGGTGGCCCCGGACGGGTCGGTCCGGGCGGCGTTGGTCCCCTCCACCAGCGACTTCACGAACCGGCGCACCGCGTCCGCGTAGCCCTTGTCAGAGGCGAGCCGGTCCCGGTTGGCGACCAGCACCAGCTCGGCGTAGCTCGGGACACCGAGTTCCGATGCCGGGAAGACGGTCGGCTTCTGCCCCATCTCCTGGGCGATCTGGATGGCCTCGACGTTGCGGTACCCGCCGATGATGGCGTCCACCTTGCCGGACAGCAGCGAGGGGACCAGGTTGAAGCCCACCGTCACGGTCTGCACCTTGGCCGGCGTCAGCCCAGCCGCCTTCACCATTGACGTGTAGATGGCACCGTCGCTCGGGATGCCGGTGATGCCGACCTTCTTGCCCGCCATCTGCGACAGCTTGGTGACGTGGTCCCTGGGTGTCACGATCAGCGAGTTGAGCGGCACCGGCACGATCGTGGCGACCGCGGTGACCGGCAGGTTCTCCTGCTGGCCGAAGAACATCTCCGACTCGTAGGAGACCGCCAGGTCCACCTTGTTCAGGCCGACGAGCTTGATGGGGTCGGCGGCGTTCGAGGGTGTCTGGAAGTTCACGGTCAGCTTGTTGCGGCTGAAGTAGCCCTTGTTCTGCGCGTAGTACAGCGCCACGTGGTCGGGGTTGGGCACCCAGTCCAGTTCCACGTTGAGGCTGCTGACGGTGCTCGCTGACGAGGATCCGCCGCTGCCCGCGGGTGGTGAGGCGTGGCTGCCACAGGCGGCCACCAGGCCCGCCACGAGCGCCATCACCGCGGCCGCGTAGAGCCGTGGGGTCTTTATCTTCACTGCTCCCATCCTTCCGGTCATCGCCAGGGGGCTGCGCGCCCGCCTGCCAGCCATCGTTCGCAGCCTGCGGACGCAGGAGCGATGGGTAGATGGGTCATGCTGACTCCCTCTTCGGCGCCCACGGGACCGCGATCCGCTCCATCAGGGAGACCAGGCCGAACAGGGCGAGCGAGATCACCGTCAGCATGAGGATCGCCGCGAAGATCCGCGCTGTGAGCAGGTTGGGGGTGGCTTCGAGCATGACGTAGCCGAGGCCCGCATTGGAGCCCGACCACTCGCCGAAGACCGCGCCGATCGCGGCGAAGGTCGCGGCGATGCGCATGCCGGAGAAGAAGGACGGCAGCGCACCGGGGAACTCGACCCGCCGGAAGATGCCCCAGCGGGTGGCGTCGAGCGTGTACATCATCTGGATGAAGTCGTCGTCCACCGCACGCAGCCCGTCGAGGCCGTTGACCACGATCGGGAAGAAGCAGATCAGAGCCACGATCACGAGCTTGGGCAAGATCCCGTAGCCGAGCAGGATCACCAGGATGGGCGCCAGCACCACGATGGGGATCGTCTGCGAGCCGATGAGCAGGGGGTACAGGGCCCGCCGCAGGGGCCCGGACAGGTGCAGCAGCACCGCCAGCCCGATCCCGGCCGCGGTGGCGATCACGAACCCGATCAGCACCTCCCGCAGGGTCACCCACATGGCCGGCCACAGGATCACCCAGTCCGTCTTGAAGTCACCGAGGATCTGGGTGGGGGACGGCAGCAGGTACTCGGGGATGTGCGCGAGCCGGACGGTGAGCTCCCAGGCCACCAGCAGCCCGAGCGTGAGCACGACCGCGCTGGCGTAGGTGCGGGTCATCGAGCCCAGGCGCTTGCCCAGTGTCGGCCGGGTGGCCGGAACGAGCAGGTCTTCCTCGCTCAGCTGCGGTGGGGCTCCCGCGCTCACCCGATCGCCTCCAGTGCCTGTTCCTTCAGGGCCACGAACTTGGGGCTGGTCACGATCTCCCGCCGGGGGGCATCGGTGGGGAAGTCGGCGGTCAGCTCCCGGACCACCCGCCCCGGGCGGGCGGAGAGCACCACGACGACCTTGCTCAGCAGCAGGGCTTCCTCGACGTCGTGGGTGACGAGCAGGACGGTCCGCGGTTCCTCGCCGAGCGCCCGCAGCAGCCACTCCTGCATCTGCGCCCGGGTGATCGAGTCGAGCGCCCCGAACGGCTCGTCGAGCAGCAGCACGTCCTTGTCGGCGACGAGCGTCCGCAGGAAGCTCACCCGCTGCCGCATGCCACCGGACAGCTGCGCCGGGCGGACGTCCTCGAACATGGCCAGGCCGAACCGGGCGAACAGCGGCCGGGTCCGGTTCCTGGCCTCGGACCGGGAGATGCCCCGGTTCTCCAGCGCGATGGTCGCGTTGTCGAGCGCGGTCCGCCACGGCAGCAGCAGGTCGCGCTGCGGCATGAGCGCGCAGCGCGCCAGCCGGTCACCGGCGGCCGTGGCGCCCTCGACAGTCACCTCGCCGGTATCGGGTTCCATGAGCCCGGCGACGATATGCAGCAGCGTGGACTTGCCGCCGCCGCTCGGGCCGACGATCCCGATCCGGGAGTGCCGCTGGATCTCGAAGTCGATCCCGCGCAGGGCGACGATCTCGCCGAACCTCTTGCCGATACCCCGGAGCTGGATGCCGACGCCGTCGTCAGCGGACGCGCCATGGGGCCCGTTTCCATTGCTGGACAGCTCGGCTGGCACCCTACTGATCCCTCCGGATGCTGAGATCTGATATCTTATGCATCAGATTCCGTGGATGGTAGCAATGGTGATCTGGCCTGGTCAAGGCCGTCATCCGCGCCGCCGGACAGGTCGGGCCACTGATCGAGCGTGTAGGCCATCTCCCAGAACGCTCCCTCCAGCCGGGAACTGGTGGTGAAGATCTCCGCCAGCCTCTGCCTCAGCCCAGGGCTGGCATGCTGGGCCATCTCGTCGAAGCTCGCCCTCATCTGGCCGACCAGTTCGAGCACCTCGTCACTGAGGTAGAACCCGACCCACTCCGTGTATACCGGGTGATCGGCGATATCGCCCGCCAGCCGCCCGGCAATTTCGACATAGCTCCAGGCGCACGGCAGGATCGCGGCGATGATCTCCAGCGGGCCACCCTGCCCCGCCACCCCCAGCAGGAAGCTGGTGTAGGCGACGTTGGCAGGGGCCTTGCCGAGCGCCCCGCCCCGGTCCGCGGCCCCTAGCCGGCACACCTGCTCCAGGACCTGGTACTGGTTCGGCAGCTCCAGGTTGATGGTCCCGTCGAGCTGGTTGGCGAAGAAGCCGAGCTCGGCCTCGGTGGTGGACTTCGCCGCGCCCATGGCGATGCAGCGCGCGAAATCGGGCAGGTACAGGACGTCCTGCTCGATGAAGAACCGGAACTTCTCCAGCGGCAGCACACCACGGGCAAGCTCACGCAGGAAGGGATGTGCATGCAGGCCGGCCCACACCCGGTCGCTACGGTCGCGGAGGCTCGCGGACAGCGACGGCGCTCCCACGGCGGCCAGGTGTGCCCGCTGGCTGGCAGCGTCCTTGATCATGGCGGGCACCTTCCTGGACATCTCTGCTCAGTCGGCACGACAGACTAAATGTACGATATTTCGTATACTTTTCGCCGGTCAACGCCGCTGCCATGCGGCCTGTGCCGCTGGTGCCGCCCCCTCCTCCGGGTGACTCAGCCGGGCGGCAGGACGTCCAGCAGCCCGCACCGCGGCGGCGCCAGCCGCTGCGGATCCGTGGTGTCGATGACGAGAAAACCCATCGAGGCTGGCATCGCGACCCCCCTCGGCGCCCTGATCAGCTCATGTGCAGGATCATAAAATAGCGGTGCAGGCTGTTACAAAAGTGATCATCGCCCACGTACCCGGCACGGGCACCGTTCATGCCCTCCCGTGCTCACACGTTACGGGCCTACCGTCGCGGCCCGGCCAGCAGCGCCCAGGCGGCACCGCCGTGATCCGGCGGCGGTGCCCGGTCGCCGGGTCAGCGGCGCTCGGCGACGAACGTCCCCCAGCGTGGCCTGGTCTCGATGAGTCCTTCGGAAATGAGCAGCTGAACCGCGCGGCGGGCGGTGGTCCTGCTCACTTTGTAGGTGTCCGACAGGTCATCCAGGCTGGGGACCTGTTCACCCGGCAGCCACTCGCCGCTGACGATCTTCTCGCGCAGGTCTGCTGAAACTCGCAGATACGGCGGAAGCGGTTGTCGTGGCACAAGATCACGGTACTCAGCGGCCCTCTGACCTGCTTTTGTGCTGTGCTGTGCTGTGTTATGTTATTGCTTCAAGTAGATGGGTCTCGCCTGCGCAACCACGGCTGACAGGAGAACAACGGCAGTGATCCCGACAGCAGACGACAACAGCAGCCTGGCTAGCACCACGCCGGGAACCGCAGCCACGCAGCCAGAGCATGGCGATCAGCACCAAGGTGCCCCGCCGTCCTGGCCCTCCCGCCATCGCGCTCACGCGTGGATGTCGGGCCTGCAGCCTGCTGAGCCAGGTGTGGCGCATCCGGCCCGGGTGCCACGACCCTCGACTTCACCGCACCGGCCGCCGTCCTGCTGCTGGCGGTGCTGCACTTCATCCCCGACGCCGACGACCCAGCCGCCATCGTCGCCGCGCTGGCCAGCGTGTTAGCACCGGGCAGCTTCGTGGTGATCTCGCACCTGACCGCCGACATCGCACCCAGCCAGGTCAATGCCGGGGTGGCCGCCTACAGCACCCGGATCCCATCCGGGCTGGTCCCACGCACCCACACCCAGGTCAGTGCCCTGCTCGGCGCCCTGCCGCTGGTCCCGCCCGGCGTGGTCCCCGTCACCGAATGGCGGCCGCCCATCGCCGGGCACTCCCGCCAGCCAGCCGACATCTACGCAGGGCTCGCACGTACATCCGGAGCGCGGATGTGAGCACCACCGTGCCCGGGCACACCACGCCAGGCGTTCTGGCCCGAAGCCTGGGGCCGGTCCTACCCGATGTGCCACCCATGCTGGGAGGCCACCCGGCAGACAGCGGCCAACGCGCGCCCGCACCTGGTGATCCGGGACGCGCCTGAGCCGTAAGCGCCTACAGCTGCGCAACAGCAGTGATCACGGCGAAGCCTGGCTGGCCGTGGCCAGGCGCTGAAGGGCCAGTTCGGTGTAGAGAGCCGCGCCGGCCGGCAGCACCGAGTCGTCGAAGACGGCGTCGGCTGCGTGGTTGTACGGGGCGGTCTCCGGGTCGGCGCCCGGCGGGCAGGCACCCAGCATGAGGAAGGCGCCGGGCACCTGCTCCAGCACGAAGGAGAAGTCCTCGGCTCCGGTCAGC
>DATKRG010000097.1:0-2829 GCA_035532275.1 Streptosporangiaceae bacterium
GGTCACTAGGGCACCATTCTTCTCACGGGCACCGCTACGGTGCTCGTGATAGGGACTCGGCGGGAGCCGGGGTGACGGTCTCAGCTGGTCGCCGGAAAACGGCCAGAAGAACACCACCGCCCCCGGCTTCTGCGGGGGCACGGACTGGCAACAGGGAGACGCGCCGTAGAGCGCCGGTTAGTGACCGCCCGGTAGCTGTCCTCCTCGCCGGGTCGTCGCTGCCACCTTGAGGAGCCCGAAGTGTCGCTTGTGCTGCGTGAGGCAAAGTTCTTTACCGGGATCGACTGGGCCACCGAGATCCATGCCGTGTGCGTGATGGATGCCACGGGCAAGATCGCCGCCCAGTTCACCATCGTGCATTCCGCCGACGGGATCGCCACGCTGATCCGGCGCCTGGCCAGGTTCGGTAGTCCGGCCGAGATGCAGGTCGCCATCGAGCGTCCGAACGGCCGCCTGGTCGACCTGCTGCTGGAGGCCGGCCACCCCGTCGTGCCGGTGAAGCCGAACGCGATCAAGACCTGGCGCGAGGGGGAGGTGCTCTCGGGCGCTAAGTCCGACGCCGGAGACGCTGCGGTGATCGCGGAGTACTTGCGGCTGCGCCAGCACAAGCTGACTATCGCAGTCCCCTACTCCGGCCAGACCAGGGCGCTGCGGACCGTGGTCCGGACCCGCGGTGACCTAGTGCAGACGCGGGTCGCCACAGCCAACCAGCTGACCGCGCTGCTGGAGGACTCCTGGCCCGGCGCGGCGGTCATCTTCGCCGACATCGAGTCCCCGATCGCGCTGGCGTTCCTGACCCGTTACCCGACCCCCGAATCAGCCCGCCACCTCGGCGAGAAGCGGATGACCGCGTTCTGTTCCAGCCACCACTACACCGGCCGCCGCACCGCCGCCGAGCTGCTGGAACGGCTCCGCTCGGCCCCGGCCGGGACCCTCGGGCAAGCCCTCACCGTGGCGCTGCGCGACGCTGTCCTGGCCCTGGTGGCCGTCCTGACGGCACTGGGCGCCGCGGTGAAGAACCTCGACCGGTCGGCCGCCACCCGGCTCGGGGAGCATCCGGACGGCGAGATCTTCACGTCGCTGCCAAGGTCGGGTCAGATCAGCGCCGCCCAGATGCTCGCCGAGTGGGGCGACTGCCGCCAAGCCTACGAGCACCCCGACTCGGTCGCCGCCCTCGCCGGGGTCACCGCCGTTACCAAGGAATCCGGCAAGCACCGGTCGGTCCACTTCCGCTGGGCCTGCAACAAGCGGTTCCGCCAAGCGGTCACCGCCTTCGCCGACAACAGCCGCCACGCCAGCCCCTGGGCCGCCAAAATCTACAACGACGCCCGCGCCAGCGGCAAGGACCACCCGCACGCCACCCGCATCCTGGCCCGCGCCTGGATCCGCGTCATCTACCGCTGCTGGATCGACCAAGCGCCCTACGACCCCGCCAAGCATGGAGCCGCCACCACACTCGCTAACCAAATTGCGGCTTGAAGTTGACACAGGGAGTGTTCTTCGCCCGCTCCCGCCCGCCCGGTGCCACCTCGCTCACCACGGTCCGGGCGAAGTCCGCGGCCCGCGGGGACACTGACGACGGCCGCCACCGCTGGACATAAACGGCAATCCTGGCAGAATCCATACAGGACTTATACTGTAAGGAATGCGCGAGTCACCGGACCCTGGCTGCGAAAATGACCACGTGCCGCCCACCCCGGCCCAGCGCGCCCGCGCCGCCCGCCTCGCCGCGCAGATCGCCGAGCGGGCGCCCCCCGCTTAACCTGTGGGCAGACCCTAGCCCAGCCCGAGAAACCCCAGGTCACGGCCAAACGTGAATACCTGACCCAGAACCGCAGGTCAGAGCCATGATCCTCAGCCTTGGTGATCACGATAAAGATCGTTTGACCGTCACTCGACCGTCGTCTTGAGCGACTGGACCCGGCGAGGACGGGCACCGTCCGCCACGCGATGGCAGCTACTTTCCTCGCTCGTGTTTCGTTGCTCACTGCGGCCCGAGACGAACACCGGGTTCGAGTCCCGTGTGCGGTCTCATGGCTCTTCCGCGCTGGGGCGATACATTGGCTGTATGGAAGGTCTTGACCGCATCACCATCGAGCCAGGCAAGATGGGTGACCAGCCATGTATCCGCGGGCACCGGTTCACGGTGGAGCATCTGCTGAGCCTGGTGGGTGCGGGCTGGACGCTGGAGGAGATCCAGGCCGGCTTCCCGTTTATCGAGGCTGCCGACATCCAGCAGGCGGCTGCCTTTGCCGCGTTCTCGGTGCGTGAGTATCACCTGCCTGTCACCCGCCCGGCATGAGGTTCTTGCTGGATGAGAATGTCTCCTACCGGGTCGCCGCTCATCTGAAGGCGGCTGGGCACGATGCGGTGCATGTGGGTGAGATAGGGCTGACGAGCACTGATGACTTGTGATCCTGGAGCGGGCCCGCGCTGAGGACCGGGTCCTGGTTTCCGCAGATCACGATTTCGTGCAGATCCTGTTCGCGTCCGGGGACACCCGGCCCTCGGTTGTCTTGGTGCGCGAGGTGGATGCCCTGCCGTCGGCCGAGCTCGCCGCATTGCTGCTCGCCGCCTTGCCCGGGCAGCTGACCGAACTGCTCCTGGCCGGGGCGATCGCAACTTTGACACCAGAGCGGGTCAGGGTCCGGCCGCTTCCGCTCCGGCCAGGCGCAGGCGCGTAAGTATCTGCCTGCTGGGCATGGAGATGGGGCTGCGGCGTGCACAGAGAGTGAACGGCCGGTGGGGCGGGCCACGGCCATTGGGCCAGACGTCTAGCTACGACACCACCTCCCTGCCGATTACGAGCGCGTCAGAAGCTGGATTTAC
>DATKRG010000098.1:0-5554 GCA_035532275.1 Streptosporangiaceae bacterium
TGGTTGGCCTCCCAGCCATCAGGAAACTTCGCGGGGACGTTGAGGTGGACCGGCTCGGTGGACGGGTGCGCGTCGAGCAGCTCCGGGATGCCGGCCCGGGCCACCACGACGCAGGCGTGCCGATGGCGGGACGCCAAGACACAGAGCCGCCCCGCCTCCAGGTGGAAGGCGGCCGCGTCCCGCCGCCCCGACAGCGGGTGCAGGACGATCGTCACGTCAAACTCCCGGCCCTGCAGCCGGTTGGCGGTGTCCACGGCGATCCCCGCCAGGCCGGGCCCCATCCCGGCGAGCACCGACCGGACCGCCTGCGCCTGGTCCCGGTGGGCGGTGCCAATCGCCACCCGGTCCGGCGTGACCGGCCTCCCGGCGGGCGCCTGCTCGGAGTACGCGACCGCACCGCGCTGCAGCAGCCGGGTCGCCACCGCGACGCACGTGAAGACGGCTTGGCTATCGGTGCGAACCGTGTACCCGGCGGGGAGCTCGAAGAGCGCCCAGCCGGACGTGAGCGCCAGCTCCAGCGCCCCGTCGATGGCGCCGTCGCCGAGCGCCCTGACCGTGAACTCCAGCCGCCGCTCCGCCGGGCCGGCCCCCGCGCGGAACCCGCCGAATGGGTAGAACGCATCGGACACCACCGCCGCCGCGGGCTCGGGCAGCCGCCACGAGACCGGCAGCCGGTGCACCCCGATGCCCGGGTTGTGGCGCAGCAGGACGGCCACCGCGCTCTGCATCGGGTCCCAGGTCAGGCCGGTCCAGCGGTCGGTCTCGACGGCGGAGAAGGGGTCGAGCTGGCCCGGGTCGCCCACGAACAGGGCCCGGTCGAACCGGCCCGCGAAACGCAGCAGCAGGTCCGAGCGCATCTGGTAGGCCTCGTCCACGATCGCCCACGGCCAGGATGCGTCCTCGGCCAGTAGTGCCCACTTCGCCGCCGTCCCGAGCACGACGGCGCAGCCGGCCAGCGACGACGCCCGGCTGGACATCGTCACCGACCGATGCCGGGTCACCCGGGCCGGCGGAAGGTACTCCCGCCCGTGCAGCCTGCCGATGGGCAGCGACGGCTGCGCGCTGGCCAGCCGGTCGGTCAGGTCGTCGACCTGCTCGTTGGTCTGCGCCACCACCATCACCGGCTCCCCCGCCACGGCAAGCTCGGCCGCCGCACGGACGACCAGGGCCGACTTCCCCGCCCCCGGTGGCGAGTCGACGACCACCCCACGTTCGCCGGTCCGGCCGAGATCAGCCAGCACCCGTGCGGCCGCCTGCTCGGAGAGCTCGCCGGGGGTCACGACCACACCTCCCGCGCGTCCTCGTCGGATGGCACGTACGCCGGCGGCGGCCCGCCGTGGGTCCACGGGGTGTCCGCCAGCTCCGGGAAGGCCGGGGGCCGCTGGTAGCCGTCGCTGAACGTCGCGTAGCAGACGACCTCCCCGACCTCGGGCACGCTGCCGGGTGCGGCGGCCAGCCCGCGGCCCATGCCGCCCGCCAGCTCCAGCACCACCCGGGTGCGCCCAGCCCCCGCCGCCGACACCGACAGCACCCGGGCCTCCTGCCGGGGCCTGGCCGGTGAGCTGAGCACCGCGCCCAGATCCAGCAGCACCGGGTCGCTGGTCTCCATGGTGATGTGCGGGCGCAGCTTGCGCCTCGGCCCGCTGGTGTCCTGGCGGCCGGGCTCGGCGGCCGTCACCGGACCCGCCATGGCCTCGCCGGACAGCCGGAACTCCGCCATCACCAACGGGTCGTCGAACGCCCGCTGGGCGCTGCACGCCGCGAGCAGCCGCTCCAGGGTGGCAAGCCGCCGGGCGGCGGCGACCGCGGTGTCCCGGCGCGGCTGTGGCGGCCCGCCCTCCCGGAGGTAGTCGACGTAGCCGGTGAACACGTCCTTGTCCGCGCACCAGCGCATGCCGACATGGCCGCCCGGTGGCAGGCCGCGCAGCAGTTCCACCGCCCGCCACATCAGCCGCCAGGTGGGCAGCAACTGGCTGGCCAGCGCCTGTTCCAGCCGGGTGCGGACCCGGCCCATGGCTGCGATGTCACCGGCCGCACGTGCCTGGTCATGCGCGGCGATCAGCGGCGCGAGCACCTCGTTGTCGAAGGTCGGGTCGGTGGCGGGCCCAGCCGGTGGCCAGGTCAGCGGGTCCTCCGCGGCGGCGGCCGCTTCCCACCCGGACAGCCCGTCCGGCGGCTCGATCCAGCCGGCCAGCGCAGCCAGGTTGAGGTCTTCGGCTGGGCTCTGGCCGCTCGCCCAGTGCCCAGCCAGCGCGTCGGTGGCGGCGAGGAGCAGCGACGAGCCCGGGTACTCGGCACGCTCGGCGAGGAAGGTCAGCCAGCGGCCCAGCGCCGGCACCCGCTCCGGGACCGGGTACGGTCCCTCCGCCCGCCGGAACCTGGTGGAGCGGCCCAGCAGGCGCACGAACGCGATCCCGGCCGGGCTGGGCACCAGCAGCTGCGGCGCGTCAGCGAGCCGGGTCCGCGGCTCCCGCCCAGGTCCTCCGGGCACTGCCTCTTCGGCCCCGAGAAAACCTTCGATATACGGAACGATGACATCGGCGAGCTCGGCTGCGAACGCGAAGCGATCGTCGCGGTTGCGCGGCTGGGACACCACCAGCAGCGCCGGCGACCGCGGATCATCGCCGGCCATGGCGGCCAGCGGGGCGTTGGCCTCGCCCGCCATCGCCAGCGGGACGACGACCAGCGGCCGGTCGCTGACGTGCAGGTGGCGGACGGTGCAGAGGGGCTGGGCGCGGCCCCGTTCCACCGCCAGTGCCCGGGCCAGGGAGGTGAGCGTGCTCACACCGCCTCACCGAGCCCTTCCTGGCGCAGCCGGGCGGCGGACCGCAGCACCTGCGCCGCCTCGGCCAGCTCACCCGGGCCGGGGTCGGCCCCGCGGGCCAGGCTCAGCACCGACGCCACGTGCTCCACACCGCACAGCTCGTCCCGGACCGCGCGGCCCAGCGCTGCCGTGGCGCCCCGAGCCTCGTCCCGGCAGAAGAAGCACATCTCGCAGCTGGCCAGGCACTCCGGCGCGTACCTGGCCGGCACGGCCCGCACCGCGTCCGCCAGGTCGGCTGCGGGCCGCCGCGGTGTCCCGGCCGGATCGGGATCCAGGTCGAAGGTGAGCGCTGCCGGCAGCAGGTCCAGCAGTGTGTCGACGCGCTGCAGCCGCGCCAGCTGGCGGCGCAGCACCGTGAGCTGCTTGCGCACGTCCAGTGCGGCGGCGGTGGGCTGGTTGGCGAAGTTCTCGGGGCAGACCAGGATCACCTCGTCGGCGACCGCGTCCGGCCCGATCCCCAGCTCCGCCAGCAGCTGCCGCAGCGCGAGCACGTACACGGCGGACTGGATCACCGCGGCGGCCACCTTGTCGCCGTCCGCCTGGCCGTCGATGACCGCGAATGATTTGATCTCGACCACGTGGAAGCGGCCGTTCAGCCGGAACGCGATCAGGTCCGGCTCCAGGTAGACCGCCCGGCCGCCCACCTCCAGCCGCAGCAGCGGGTGGTCGAACAGGGTGCCCGCGTCCCGCCCCGACGCGGCGGTCCGCATCAGCAGGTGCCGGGTCCGGGCATGGCGCAGCTCCCGGCTGGCGTCGCCGCCCACCTCCTCCAGGTTGTCGTAGGACACCTCGGGGATTGGCAGGCGCAGCTGGTCGCGGAGCAGCCGCAGCAGCTCGGCACAGCCGTTCGCCTTCACCTGCGCTTCGAACGCGTTGCCGCGGGTGATCGCGAACTGCGACTGGCCGAACCCGGCCGGGAACCCGGCGTGGGCGGCGAGCCGCTGCTTGTCCGCCCCGGCCGCGTCCATGATCGCCCGGCGGGCACAGCCGGGGTTGCTGCTCAGCGCGGCGATGGTGCGCGCGTTGTGGTTGCGCGGCGGGACCTTGCCCCTGATCCGGTCGAGCCGGGCCTCAGTGCTGTCCACTGCCTTTTCCTCGCGGCTGCCGTTCGGTCATGACGGTTGAGCGGGGCCGCCGGGGGCGGCCAGGTAAGAGCGCGGGGTAACGCGAGTCAGGCGCCCACGCCGGCCTGCGGCGCGGCCCGCAGGCGGCTCCCGAACAGCTGCTCGGGGTCGCCGAGCTGCCGCCGGGCGCGGGCAGCGGCAGCTCCGCGCGTGGCCGTGTCCGCATCAGCATGGATCTCCATCTCGGCGCGCGCCGCCCGCGCCACCGTGGCCGGGTCCACCTCTCCCGCCTGGGCCGACCCGCCTGGGATGTTGACGGCGAACCGCCACAGCAGCCGCCACGCGGCGGGCCCGGGGCCGGGGATGCGCTGGACACTCTCCGCGATCTGGATGGCAGCGGTCAGATAGTCGACGCGCGGGCTGAGCGGGCCGATGACACGCCGCTCCATCGGCCAGGTGGAAACGGCCAGCAGCCCGCGGACGGGCGCGAGCAGATCTGCGGTGAGCGCCGCACACAGGTAGTAGGGCCGGGCGAACGGCGCGACCAGGAACGAGCGCTCCTCGTCCCGGCGCAGGCTGGTCAGCCTGGCGGTGGAGATGGCCCCGGCGAACAGCGCCTCGTGCACGGCGCTGATCAGCCGCGGCGACGCCGGCACGGTGAGCAGGGTGAGCGCCTGGTGCACCTGTTCGCGCAGCGGCAGCTGCAGGCGTGGCGGGGCAGCCGGGCCGGCCAGCCCCCGCTCCGCTGAGCCGGCCTGGGCACGCGCGTTTCCCTCCGCCGCACCTGCCAGCAGCCGGCCGTCGCGCGGCCGCTGCTGCTCCGGTGGCTCCTGCTCCAGCGCCGCAAGGGCGTCATGCCAGGCGCGCTCCGCCTCCCGCAGCCCGCGCCGCAGCTCGCTGGCGCGTTCGCGGTTCCCGCCGACCAGCGCCTGGCGCACCTGCGCCCGCAGCAGCTCGATCCGCTCTTCCAGCGCCCCGATGGACTCGGCCATGCCGGCGACTGTATCGCTTCCAGTCTTTTCCAGCAACCTCCAGTCGCTCCCTGGGTTACCCGGCTACGATCGTCACGGTCGCCGAGAGATCGGAGCACTCATGCAGCCCCATGACGAGCCCTTGCTGGACCAGGTGTTCAACCGGCTGGCCGGGGACGACGTGCCGGAGCAGACCGCCACGCTGGTCCTCGCCGCCTACGCCGGCGACGGGCAGCTCCGCGCCGCCCTGGCAGGTGACGACCCCGGTCTGCCGGCACCCGGGGACGACTGCCAGGCGCGCATCGACCCCGTCTACCTGGAGTCAGTGACGCTGGCCGGGTTCCGCGGCGTCGGGCCGCAGGCAAGTCTCCGGCTGCTGCCAGGTCCGGGCCTGACCCTGGTCGTGGGCCGCAACGGATCGGGGAAGTCCAGCTTCGCAGAGGCGGCGGAACTGTGCCTGACCGGGAACAGCCCCCGCTGGTCGGAGCAGAGCAGCGTGTTCCGCGAGGGGTGGCGCAACCTGCACCAGGCCTCGCCCTGCCAGGTCCGGGTCACCGTTGCGAGTCAGTGAGCATGAGTAGGCTCCTGTCCCGCAGCCGCCAGTTGCCCGGCGGCGGTCCCGGTCTGGCCCGCGTGTGCGGTGCCGGGTTCCTGTTTCACAGCCCGGTGCCCAGCAGGGCTGGGTCTTACCTGGG
>DATKRG010000099.1:0-21014 GCA_035532275.1 Streptosporangiaceae bacterium
AGCTCAACCACTCTGCTAGCACGACACACCGGTAACAACTTGCACCACACTCGTTGCACACGGTAACGTCCTCACTATCAGCCTCTGAGCTGCGCAAACGCGAGGATCAGACCTCCGCTGCGGGTCCCGACCCCTGGAGAAATCAGCGGTGGACAGGCAGGACTGGACGACGGCGAAGTCGGCCAGGCCTTGCAGGGTGCGCCAGCAGCCGCCGGAGGTGCGCTGCTGGACTTTGATGGGGCGGACTCCGCGTTCGGCCTCGTTGCTGGTGAACCCAACGGTCAGGTCGGTCGCGAATCGCAGGATCATGTCCTGGTGGTCGCGGAACCGGCGGGCCAGCCGCAGCCCGTCCCTGGCGGTCTTGCTGCGCTTGCTCTGGTTGTCGGCGATGCCCTTAGCCACGGCACCGCGGTACCAGGATCGGATCTCGGCAAGCTGCCCTTCGTCTAGGCGGGCCTGACCGGCGGCGCGGCGGAGGCTGCGCCTCGAACACCTGCCGCCGCACCACCCCGGTCACCTCGGCGCCGGTCAGGTCGGCCCCGCAGGCCGCCGGCCAGCACTCCACCCGCTCATCAGGCTCGGGCGGCTGGCGCAGCGTCGAGGACGACGCCCCGGGCTGCTTCCCCGGCCTGCGCCCGGACCGGCCCCGCAGCGACCGGTCCCTCGGCTTCTTCGTATACGGGCTGTCCGAGGACGGCGGCTTTGAGGACGTCGAGGAGTCCTTGCCCAGGCGGCGCCGCAGGTCTTCGATCTGCTCCGCCAGCTCCGCCAGCCGCGCCTGCGATGCCTCCAGCTGCGCGTCCCGGGCGGCCAACTGCTCCTCCAGTCCCGCGACCCGGACGCGCAGCGCCGCAAGCTCGCCCGCAGGCGGGACGCGCGGCATACCGGGCACAAGCCACCATGATCAGCACATCCACGAGGTGATCAAGCCGCCACGCCGCGCCGGCCGGCGAACCTCCGGGCCGCTCCCCGCGCAGCCCCGCCTCAGGCCCGGTCCTCGCATAGCTACGCTGCTGGGCGGGAGTGACTCACCCGGCGGGATTCCCGGAATTTGTTCGTTCCTGGTGTCGATGACGCGGTTCTCTGTCCGTCTCCTAGGTGTCTGAACCACCGAACGAAGGGAAGGGCTAGCGTGAAGTACATGCTGCTGATCATGGGTTTCCGCAAAGGCGAGGGCATGCCCCAGCCGCCGAGCAGCGGAGCACCCTCGGCGGAGGAGTTCATGGCCTACCAGCAGGAGCTCGGGCAGGCCGGCGTGCACGTCGACTCCGGGCTGCTCCACTCCTTTGAGGACGCCACCCAGGTGCAGGTCAGCGATGCTGGTGAGCGGCTGGTGACCAACGGGCCGTTCGCAGAGTCCCGCGAGTACCTGGGCGGCTATCAGATCATCGACGTCCCCGACCTCGACGCGGCGCTTGACTGGGCGGCCCGGTGCCCGGGCGCGAAGTACGGGCGCGTCGAGGTGCGCCCGCTCGCCGAGTTCTAAGGGCCAGGGCGGTGGGGCCGGCAGGCGAACCGGTCGAGGCAGTGTTCCGAGAGGAGCGCGGCCGTCTGCTGGCCCTGCTCGCGGCCCGGTTCGGCGACCTCGATCTCGCCGAGGAGGTCACCGCCGAGGCCCTTCTGGCAGCGGTAGAGACCTGGCCACGCTCGGGGGTCCCGCGCGAGCCGCTGGCCTGGCTGGCGACCACGGCCCGGCGCAAGGCCCTCGACCGGATCCGGCGGGACGCCACGCTGGCCACCAAGCTCGCCACCCTGCACGCCGATGCCGATCCGGCCCGCCGCCCAGAGCCGGTCCCAGAGCACGAGCACATCCCCGACGACCGGTTGCAGCTCATGTTCGCCTGCTGTCACCCCGCTCTCGACCTGGACACCCAGACCGGGCTCACCCTGCGCTATGTCGCGGGCCTCAGCACCGCTGAGATCGCACAGGCCTTCCTCGTCCCGCCGGCGACCATGGCCCAGCGCCTCACCCGCGGCAAGCGCAAGATCCAGCACAGCCGCATCCCCTTCCGCGTGCCCGGCCCCGGCGAGCTCGAAGGCCGCCTGGGCCTGGTGCTGCACGTCGTCTACCTCATCTTCACCGAGGGCTACGCGGCCACCGGCCACCACGATCTGGTCCGGTGCGATCTGGTGGACGAGGCCATCCGGCTCGCCCGCATCCTCCACCGGCTGATGCCCGGCGAGCCCCGGGTCACTGGCCTGCTCGCGCTCATGCTGCTCACCGACGCCAGACGTCAGGCCAGGGTCGACGACCATGGCATCGCCGTCTCGCTGGAAGACCAGGACCGCAGCCTGTGGGATACCTCGATGATCGACGAGGGCGCCAGGCTGGCCACACAGGCGCTAAGCCACCACCCGCCCAACAGCTGGTCCGTCCAGGCCGCCATCGCCGCACTGCACGACGAGGCGCCATCTGCCCAGGAGACCGACTGGCACCAGGTGCGGCTGCTCTACGACGAGCTGTCCGCGCTGACCCCGACCCCCGTCGTCGCCCTCAACCGGGCCATCGCGATCTCCTGGCACGAGGGCCCACAGGCCGGCCTCGACCACCTCGAAGCCCTCGCCGACGAACCCAGCCTGACCCGCCAGCACCATTGGCACGCCGCCCGCGGCCACATACTCGCCAGACTCGGACGTCACACCGCCGCCGCACAGGCCTACCGGCGGGCCAGCGAACTCGCCCAAACCCCCGCCGAGATCGCCTACCTCTCCTCACGCGCCGAGAAGTACACCACTCCCGACTGAACAGATACTCCGCAACGACCTCCAGCATGCCGCTCAGCTGCGCAATCTCACGTATGTGGGCAAGGCCTTCAAGATCATGGCCGGCGCCGTCAGGGCTGGAACGCGGACTGGCCGTCCTCCCCCGAGAGGTGCGGGAGGACGGCCAGCCACGCTGAGCGGTGCGGGATCAGCCGCTGTCGCTCGGAACCTTCTCCGTGACGGATATCGATGCCGACGGCGGGATCGTGGTGCCCGAGCCGACCCGGGTCAGCGCCTCGGAGGGGTAGACCTCCTCGTTGTGGATCGCCACGTCGCCGGTCTCCAGCACCTCGTCCGGCAGCCGGAGCTTCATGAACAGGCCCAGGCCGCGCAGGATGAGGAAGGTGACCAGGCCGTCCCAGACGATGACGGTCAGCGCCGCCCCAGCCTGGATGAGCAACTGCTTGGGGTGACCGTAGAACAGGCCGGCCGTGGTGACGTTCGGGTTCTTGCCCAGCCCCACGTAGATGATCATGTGGGGGTCGGCGAGGAGACCGACCATCAGGCCACCGGCCAGGCCGGCGATGCCGTGCGTGTAGACCACACCGAGCGCGTCGTCCACCTTGCTGAACGGCCGCACCTTGCTCAGGTAGTTCCAGGCCACCCAGACGATGGCCGAGCCGAACAGGCCGATCGCCATGGCACCCAGGCCGTTCACGTACCCGGCTGCCGGGGTGATGCCGACCAGGCCGACGATCATGCCGTTGATGCCGCCCAGGAAGGTCGCCTTCTTCTCCTTGGTCAGCAGCATGTCCATGATGATCCAGGTCATCATGGCCACCGCCGTGGCCAGGTTGGTGTTGAGCACGGCGGCCGCGGCGTCCGCCCCGGCGAAGTACGGGTCACCACCGTTGAACCCGTTCCAGCCGAGCCACAGGATGCCCGCGCCGACCGAGACCAGGAGCAGGTTGTTCGGCACACCATGCGACCGGTCCCGCGCCAGCCGAGGGCCGATCACCGCCGCCGCCACGAAGCCGGACACGCCGGCTGCCAGGTGGATGACGTAGCCACCACTGAAGTCCAGCGCACCGTGCGCGGCCCACCAGCCACCGCCCCACAGCAGGAAGGCGTTGACCGAGTAGGCCAGCGTGGACCACAGCGGCACGAAGATCAGCCAGACCTTGAAGCTGATCCGGCCGACCACGCTGCCCAGGAACAGCAATGGCGTGATCGCAGCGAACACGAACTGGAAGTAGACCAGCGCCGACTGGGAGAAGTGGAACTTGGGCATCAGCCCCGCGCCACTCACCAGCGGGATGTTGGCCTGCCCCTGCTCGCCGACGGCGCCCAGGACAGCGCCAGGACGGCCTACGAACGTGCTGATCCAAGGCGAGCCGAAGCCCATCTTGAAGCCCCACAGGACCCAGACGATCAAGACCAGGCAGAACCCGCTGAACGCCATGATCATGGTGTTGACGGCCCACTTGCGCTGTACCAGTCCGCCGTACAAGACGGCCAAGCCGGGCAGGCTCATCAGGCCGACGAGGGTAGCGGCCGTCAACTGCCAGGAGGTATCTCCGGCATTCAGCCAACTCGGATAGGGACCCACTGCTCTCCGCCTCTCTGGGCGCATCCGGCCACAGGTGTCGGTCAAGGACGATTCATGTGTCCCATGGGCGGGTTTCGGACACGTTTCTCGTCTGTTACACCGCCGACAACGCGTCTGAGCACTGGTCATGTGGGATTACATCCATGTTTCGGCTCAACCGAAACCGCCTCAAAGATGACCAGAAAAGCCCCGCAGGCCAGGGATCCGGGGCCGCTACCCCCGGATGGCACCGGCAGCCAGGACAGCAGTTTTCACCGGAAGGTCACGTTCCGGTAACGCCATCGCTGAGGACTTGAGCATGGCACATCGCGGGCATACGCTCCGAAACATCCGATGGTAAGCGCTTTCCAGGTTTGCCCGGCACGCTTGGTAAGCGCTTACCACCCGGCAAGCAAGGCGGAACACCGCGCAAGGGAGCGCGCCAGTGAACGACGGCGGCACGGCGCACACGCAGCCGACGATCTATGACGTCGCACGTGCGGCTGGTGTTTCCATCGCGTCGGTCTCGCGGGTGCTCAACGAGCGCCGCAACCCGCTCCCCGACACCAAGGCACGGGTCATGGAGGCCGTCGCCGAGCTCGGCTTCATCCCGGACGGGGCGGCCAGGGCGCTGAGCGCCCGGCTCAAGGAAGTGGTCGGGGTAGTCATCCGGCGCCCCACGGTAACAGCGCCGGACGGCGACATCTACGCCGACGAGGAGGAAAGCCTCCAGTTCCCCGACCTGATCAACCGGGGTGTCGAGGTGGCCGCCCAGCACCGGGACTTCAACCTGCTGCTGTGCTCGGTGGACGTGGACGACCACGACTACAGCCGCCGGATCTTCGCCCTGGCCCGCAAGAGTGACGGGCTGATCCTGCACGACCAGGTGCTCGATCCCGACCAGCTGGCCCGCCTGTCCGGGCAGGTCCCGATCGTGACCCTGGCGGGTGTCCAGACCCCCACCACCACCAACGTCGGCGGCGACAACCTCGGCGGCATGCGCCAGCTCGCCCGCCACCTCGTCCTCGACCACGGCTACCGCACCCTGGCCTACCTGGGCGGGCACGCGAGCAGCCCGGACAACATCGCCCGGCACGCCACCTTCGGCGCCGAAGTGACCGCGTCCGGGGCCAGCTTCACCGACGGCCCGCACTGGCAGGGCAACTACTGCGCGGCCGGCGGCGCGCGGGTGATCGAGCGGCTGCTCGCCGACGGCGAGCCCCTCCCGGAGGCCATCGCGTGCGCCAACGACCAGACCGCCCTCGGGGTGGTGCACGCCCTGACCCAGCACGGGCTCGACGTACCCGGTGACATCGCGGTCACCGGGTTCGACGACATCCCGGTCGCCCGGCACCTGCGGCCGCTGCTCACCACGGTGCGCCAGCCGATCCAGCAGCTCGGCGCGACCGCGTTCGAGGCCCTGTACTCGATGGTCTGCGACGGCGAGAAGGCGGGACGCAACATCATCCTGCCCACCACGCTCGTCCGGCGGGAAAGCTGCGGCTGCTCGGCCGACGCCGCGCCCGTCCCGCCAGCGCCCCCGGCGGCGAAGGAGTAGCCATGCGCGTGATCAGCCGCAGGATCGCCTTCTACATCCTGACCGCTGTCGCCGCGGTGACCGTTGACTTCTTCATCCCGCGGGTGATGCCGGGCAACCCGGTCGACGCGGTCCTGGCCAACATGCAGGGCACGGTGGTCACCCAGTCCACCCGGCGGGCGCTGGAACTCCAGTTCGGCAGCGGGACCACCGAGGGCCTGTGGGGCCAGTACATCCACTTCTGGGCCAACATCCTGCACGGCGACCTGGGCGTGTCGACCAGCAACGGGATGGCCTCGGTGACCAGCGTGATCCGGGGTGCCCTGCCGTGGACGCTCGGGCTGGTCGGCACCGCGACCGTGATCAGCTTCGGGCTCGGCACGCTGCTGGGTGTGCTGGTCGCCTGGCGGCGCGGGTCCTGGCTGGACCAGCTGCTGCCGGTCACCACGTTCTTCCAGGCCGCGCCGTACTTCTTCCTCGCCTTCCTGGCGGTGGACCTGTTCGCCACCAAGCTGGGCTGGTTCCCGCCCAGCCGCGCCTACGGGCAGCTCGACTTCCCCGGCTTCAACTGGACCTACATCAGCGACGTGCTCGACCACGCGCTGCTGCCCGCGCTGACCATCGTGGTCGCCTCCGCGGCCGGCTGGATCGTGGGCATGCGCAACGTCATGATCACCACGATGGACGAGGACTACGTCCTCATCGCCCAGGCCAAGGGCCTGCCCCGGCGCCGCGTCATCTGGTACGCCGCCCGCAACGCGATCCTGCCCAGCGTCTCGGGACTCTCGCTGGCGATCGGGTTCGTGGTGTCCGGCGCCCTGCTCACCGAGATCGTCTTCAGCTACCCCGGGCTCGGCTTCCTGATGCTGAGCGCCGTCGGCCAGAGCGACTTCGCGCTCCTCCAGGGGATCTTCCTGGTCATCACGCTGGCCGTGCTGGCGGCCAACCTGGCGGCCGACTTCGTGTACGTGTTCCTTGACCCACGCGTCCGCCAGGAGGCCTGACACCATGGCCATTGGCATAACGGAGGATCGGGGCGGGACACCCGTCACCGACCCGGCCCTTGCCGTCGCCGCGACAGCGGCACGCCGCGGCCGCGGGATGCGCCTGCCCCGCTCGGCCAAGGTGCTGACCGGGCTGGGGATGCTGCTGTTCTTCCTCGTGCTGGCGATCGTCGGCCCGTCGCTGGCCCCCGACAACCCGGCTGCCAGCGCCGTCACCAACGTCGCCCTGCCGCAGCCGCCGTCGGCCGCCCACTGGCTGGGCACCACCCAGCAGCAGCAGGACGTGCTGTCGCAGCTGCTGACCGGCGGGCGCAGCACGATCCTGGTCGCGTTCGTGGCCGGGCTGGTCGCGACGGCCATCTCCATCGGCGTCGGCGTGACCGCGGGCTACACCGGCGGCCGGACCGATGACCTGCTGTCCATGCTGGCGAACTTCTTCCTGGTGATGCCGGCGCTGCCGCTGCTCATCGTGATCTTCGGGTTCCTGCCCCGCAGCGGCGGCAGCAACGACCTGCTGATCGGGCTGATCATCGCGATCACCGGCTGGGCCTGGGGCGCCCGGGTGCTCCGCGTGCAGACCCTGTCGCTGCGGAACCGGGACTATGTGGAGTCGGCTCGCCTGATCGGCGAGCGCGGCTGGCGGATCATCGGCTTTGAGATCCTGCCCAACCTGATCCCCATCATCGCCTCGTCGTTCCTGTTCACCGTGCTGTACGGGGTCGGCACCTACACCGCGCTGGCCTTCCTGGCCCTGGTGAACCCGAACCACTGGAGCTGGGGCGGGATGCTCTTCTACGCGCAGGTCTCCAACGCCGAAGTCAGCGGGTACTGGTGGTGGTTCATCCCGCCGGGGCTGGCGGTCGCCCTCATGGGCACCTCGCTGGCGCTGCTCAACTTCGGCATCGACGAGTTCATCAACCCCCGGCTGCGGGCCGCCGGGCTGTCGCGCCGCCGGGCCAAGAAGGCCGGGCAGGCGGTGCCGCCCCGCCGGTTCGTGCTGGGTGTCACCCCGGTCCTGCGCCCATCCGGGCCGGCCAGGGTCAGGAGCCTGCCGTGACCGCGAACCCCGGCCGGCCGGCGCCGGCGGAGCCACTGCTCCAGGTGAGCGGGCTGCGGGTCGACTACGGCATCGGCGCCGACGCCGTCCACGCGGTGGTGGACGCCGACCTCGAGCTGCACCGGGGCGAAGTGCTCGGCCTGGCCGGCGAGAGCGGCAGCGGCAAGTCCACCCTCGCCTACGCGATCACCAGGCTGCTGCGCGCCCCCGGTGTGATCACCGGCGGGGACGTCCTGTTCCGCCCCGCCCCCGGGGACACCGTGGACCTGCTGACCGCGGACGAGGACGGCCTGCGGGTGCTCCGCTGGTCGCAGATCTCGGTCGTCATGCAGAGCGCCATGAACGCGCTCAACCCGGTGCTCTCGATCGGCGCCCAGCTGACCGACGTGCTCCAGGCGCACGAGCCGGACATGGGGCCGGCCCGCCGCAAGGAGCGTGCGGCCGAACTGCTCGGCCTGGTCGGCATCACCGCCGACCGGCTTAGCAGCTACCCGCACGAGCTGTCCGGCGGCATGCGGCAGCGGGTGATGATCGCCATGGCGCTGGCCCTGCAGCCGCACATCGTGATCATGGATGAGCCGACCACCGCGCTGGACGTGGTCACCCAGCGGGAGATCCTGGAGGAACTGTCCACCCTGCGCGAGCAGCTGGGTTTCGCGGTGCTGTTCATCACCCACGACCTGTCGCTGCTCATCGAGATCGCGGACTCCATCGCCGTCATGTACGCCGGCCGGCTGGTCGAGCGGGCGCGTGCGTCCGCTCTGTTCCGGGCCCCGCGGCATCCATACACGCTGGGGCTCCTGAGCTCGTTCCCGCCGCTGCACGGCCCGCACCGCCAGCTGGCCGGCATCCCCGGGTCCCCGCCGGACCTGCGCCAGCTGCCGGCCGGGTGTGTCTTCCACCCCCGCTGCCCCTACGTCATGGAACGCTGCCGCACCGACACTCCCCCGCTCCGCGAGCCGGCCGGCGGCCACGGGCGCCAGGTCGCATGCTGGCTGCACGAGGGGAGCGTGCTGGTGCCCCCCGACCTGGCCCGGCCCGAGCCCGGCGCCGCCGCATCCCCCACCCCCACCCCCGCGCCAGCGGTCACCAGGAACCGGCCATGACCGGGCCCGGACCTGCCCCCGCCGCCGACGGCGCGCTGCTGACCGCGCGCGGGCTGACCAAGCACTTCGCCGTCCACCGGGGCGTGCCGGGCACCAGGAGCATGCCGGGCATGCGGGGGATCCTGGCCACCCGGCGGCTCGCCCGCCACGGCTTCACCGGCCGGGTCGCCGCCCCGGCGGTGCACGCGGTCGAGGATGTCTCGCTCACCCTCCCGGCGGCGCGGGTCACGGCCGTGGTCGGTGAGAGCGGATCGGGCAAGTCCACGCTGGCCCGCATGCTGGCGCGGGTCATCAAGCCCACCAGCGGCGAGATCCTGCTCGGCGGCCGCCCCGTCGCCGCCTCGAACCGGGGCAGGCGGGCCTACGCCCGCCAGGTCCAGCTCGTGCTGCAGGACCCGTTCTCGTCCCTGAACCCCGTCCACGACGTCGGTTACCACCTGGCCCGCCCCCTCCAGGTCCACCACCTGGCCGGCAACGGCACCAGCCTGGACGAGACGATCGCGGGCCTGCTGGAACGGGTCGCGCTCACGCCCGCGGACCAGTTCGTGCACAAGTACCCGCACGAGCTGTCCGGCGGCCAGCGCCAGCGGGTGGCGATCGCCCGGGCGCTGGCGGTCCAGCCGCAGGTGCTGCTCGCCGACGAGCCGGTCTCCATGCTGGACGTGTCGATCCGGCTCGGTGTCCTCAACCTGCTGTCCGGCCTGCGTGAGCGGGAAGGCCTGGCGATCCTGTACATCACCCACGACATCGCCTCCGCCCGTTACCTCGCGGACGACATCGTCGTGATGTACGCGGGCCAGATGGTCGAGTCCGGGCCGGCCAGGACGGTCACCGACGAGCCCGCCCACCCCTATACCCAGCTCCTGCTCAGCGCGGCGCCCGACCCCGACCGGGCCGGGCCGCCGTCGCTGGCGGGCCGTGGCTCCCCGCCGAGCCTGGTCTCACCTCCAGGCGGGTGCCGCTTCCACCCGCGGTGCCCGCATGCCATGGCCGTGTGCGCGACCAGCGTGCCGCCCGGCCACCAGGTCGGGACCGGCCACGTCAGTGCCTGCTGGCTGCATGCCAGCGACCTGGCGCCCGGCCAGTCCCAGCCCCTCGCCAACCACGATCTAACCCCGGGAGAGGAGACGTGATGGACCGGCCTGCCGCGTCACTGGCGCCATCGTGAGCCCCTGGACCACGCCGGCCAAGACGGCCAGGTCCGGCGGCCGGGCAGCACAGGCCCGGCCGGCTCGCGCTACGACCCACTGAAAACAGACCCCGACACGGTCATTCACAACAGGCCGGCACCAGCCGGCCGGGCACAACGGAGTTTAGGCAATGAAACATGCAGTCATGAAGAGCCTGGCAGCAGCCAGTGTGCTGGCTCTGGGTGCCGTCGCCTGCGGCGGCTCCAGCACCAGCAGCAACGGAGGCACCGCGGCCGGCAAGACACTGGTCGTCGAGAGCACGCCGCTGTCGCCGATGTCAGACACGTTCAGCCCGTTCTCGCCGACGTCCACCGGTTATGTGACGCACGCGGTCGCCCTCTACAACGAACCCCTGTTCATCTTCAACACGCTCAACCCGCAGCAGGCCCCCATTCCCATGCTGGCGACCCACTACGCCTGGTCCAACGGCGGCAAGACGCTGACCCTGACCATCCGCCAGGGCGTCAAGTGGAACGACGGCAAGCCGATGGGCGCCAGTGACGTCGCGTACACCTTCAACCTGCTCCGGCAGAACCCGGCGCTGGACACGGTCGCGACCCCGCTGCCGGTCAGCGCCACCTCGTCCGGCAGCACCGCCACGCTCACGTTCAGCTCACCGCAGTACGCCAACCTGTTCCTGATCGGGCAGACCAACATCGTGCCGGCTCACATCTGGCAGTCGGTGGGCGACCCGACCAAGTTCGCCGACCCCAACCCGGTCGGCACCGGCCCGTACATGCTGGACAAGTTCACCCCGCAGGGGTTCACGCTCAAGCAGAACCCCTTCTACTGGGACAAGAGCAAGGTGCACGTCCCGTCGGTGGACTTCCCCTCCTACACCTCCAACGCCAACCTGGTGCCGCCGGTCGCCAGCGGCCAGATCGACTGGGCCGGTAACCAGATCGCCGGCATCAAGGCGAACTACCTCGACAAGAGCCCCGACAACCACACCTGGATGGACCACGCGCCGTTCCTGTCCGACAACAACGTGGTGGGCCTGTGGTTCAACGTGACCAGGGCACCGCTGAACGACCCAGCGGTCCGGCAGGCGGTCAGCTACGGCATCAACCGGCAGCAGCTGTCCGCCGAAGGCGAGAGCGGCAACGAGCCGCCGGCCACCTCATCCAGCGGCCTGCTGCTCCCGATCGACCAGAGCTACCTCACCTCGTCGATGGCGAACGACCTGCCGGGCGCGGGTGACGCGGCGAAGGTCAGCTCCGTCCTGACCGCTGACGGCTACAAGAAGGTCAACGGCAAGTGGGCCAAGAACGGCAAGCAGATCAGCTTCTCGATCGAGGACCCGATCCCCTACAGCGACTACTACCTCGACGCGCAGCTCATCTCGCGCCAGCTCGACGCGCTGGGCCTCAACGTCACCGTGAAGGGTGACAGCGACCCCAACGTGTGGAACGCCAACGTCGCCAACGGCACCTTCGACTCCGTCATCCACTGGAGCAACCAGGGCCCGACCCCCTACTTCATCTACGACAACTGGCTGGACACCAAGCTGGCCGCCCCCATCGGCAAGCCAGCCGCGGGCGACTTCGGGCGCTACTCGAACCCGCAGGTGCAGGCCGCCCTGTCCCAGTACGCCAGCAGCGGTGACTCCGCCACCCAGGCGCAGGCCATCAGCAAGCTGCAGTCGATCCTGTCCACCCAGGTGCCAGTCGCGCCACTGCTGTACGGCGCGGCCTGGGCCGAGTTCTCGACCAGGAACTACACCGGCTGGCCGGCCCCGGACAACGCCTACATGGACCCGGGACCGAACTCGCCGTACCTGGAGTACACCATCCTTCAGCTCAAGCCGGCTTCCTGACACCGGCGGGCGGAAGGACGACATCGTCATCATGACCACCCACCTACGGGTGGCGGTCCCGCCCGGCCGGTACCCCGGCCGGGCGGGACCTCCCGCCCGTCGCGATGCCCGGCGGTCACGATGACCGCGGGCCCCGTCAGCAACCCGACGGCCGACGAGCACAGCCTGGTGGCCGCGCTCCCGCTGGCGGACAAGGTCCGCCTGCTCACCGGTGCGGCGAGCTGGCGCACCCACGGCTCCCCCGCCCTCGGGCTCCGGCCGATGATCATGTCGGACGGCCCGTCCGGCGTCCGGGGCGTCACCAAGGACGAGCGGCGCCCGTCCGCCACCCTGCCCTGCCCGTCCGCCCTCGGCGCCACCTGGGACACCGGGCTCATCACCGAGCTGAGTGCCGCGCTGGGCGCCGAGGCCCGCGGCAAGGGCGTCGACATCCTGCTGGCACCCACCATCAACCTCATGCGGACCCCGCTGGGCGGGCGCGGGTTCGAGTGCTTCTCCGAGGATCCGGTGCTGACCGCCCGGATCGCCGTCGCCTACATCACCGGCCTGCAGTCGGCCGGCGTCGCCGCCACCGCCAAGCACTACGTCGGCAACGACTCGGAGACCGGGCGCTGGACCTACGACGCGGTCATCAGCGAGCAGGTGCTGCGGGAGCTGTACCTGGCCCCGTTCGAGGCCTGCGTCCGGGAGGCCGGCACCGCGCTGGTCATGGCCGCCTACAACATGGTCAACGGCACACCGGCCACCGCTCACGCCTGGCTGCTGCGCAAGATCCTGAAAGGGGAATGGCAGTTCAGCGGCGTCGTCGTCTCGGACTGGAGCGCGGCCCGCAGCACGGTGCCCACCGCCGTGGCCGGCCTGGACCTGGCCATGCCCGGCCCGGACGGGCCGTGGGGCCCGGACCTGGTCCAGGCGGTCCAGGACGGGCTGGTGCCCGAGGCCAACATCGACGACAAGGTCCTGCGTATCCTGCGGCTGGCCCGCCGGGTCGGCGCGCTGGCCGCCCCGGACGGGGCCGCTGCCGGCGGGGTAGCTGCCGACGGGGCAGCTGACGGAGCCGCCGGAGCCGCCGGACAGGCCGCCAGGCCGCCGACAGCACTGGCCGACCCGGGGCTGATGCGCCGGGCCGCGGCGGCGTCATACGTCCTGCTCCGCAACGAGGGGCACGTCCTGCCCCTCGATCCCGCCACGGTCGGCAGCGTCGCGCTGATCGGCCCCAACGCCATCCACCCGGTCATCCAGGGCGGGGGAAGCGCGGCCGTCGCGGCGGTCAGCGTGTCGACCCCGGCAGCAGCGCTGCCGGCCGCCCTGGCCGGCCAGGCCGCGGTCACCGTGGCGGCCGGATGCCGCACCTGGGTCACCGTGCCCGAGCCCCCGGCCGGGTCGATCAGCGACCCGGTGACCGGCAGGCCCGGCCTGCGGCTGGAGTTCCGCGACGGCGACGGTGCCCTGATCGGCGACGAGCACCGCACCTCCACCGACCTCGCCTGGTGGGACGAGGGGCTGCCGCCCGGCATCGGCTGGGGCAAGGACGGCACGATCGTCCTGCACACCATGTTCCGCGCGGGAACCGCCGGGCGGTATGTGATCGGCGTGGCCGGCGTCGGCCGCCTGACGCTCACCGTCGACGGGGAGGTCCTCGCCGACACCGTGACCCCGGTCCCCGCGGACCCGGTGGAGACCATGACCAGGCCCGGCGAGGTACGGGCCACCGCCGCTCTGCACGCCGGCCAGGAGGCGGCGATCAGGCTGGAGTTCCATCCCGCCGACGCCGTCGACGCGCCGCTGGCGGTCCGGCTCGGGATCACGGCCGACGAGGACGAGGACGTCATGATCGCCGACGCGGTGCGGGCGGCCGCCCGGTCCGCCGCCGCGGTCGTGGTCGTCGGCTCGGCCCAGGCGGGCGAGAGCGAGGGCTTCGACCGGGAGACCCTGGCCCTGCCCGGGCGGCAGGACGAACTGGTCGCCCGGGTGGCCGCGGTGAACCGCAAGACCGTCGTGGTGGTGAACTCCGGCATGCCGGTGCTCATGCCGTGGGCGGACGACGTCGCGGCCATCGTCTACGCCTGGCTGCCCGGCCAGGCGATGGGCGAGGCACTGGCCGACGTCCTGCTCGGCCTCGCCGAACCAGGCGGCCGGCTGCCGGTCACCCTGCCGGCCCGCGAGTCGGACTGCCCGGTCCTGCACGCGCTGCCGCGCGATGACCGGATCGAGTACGCCGAGGGGCTTCTCATCGGCTACCGGGGTTATGACGCGGGCGGCATCACACCGCTGTTCCCGTTCGGCCACGGACTCGGGTACACCGAGTGGGAGTACGAGTCAGCGTCACTGGCCGGGCCCGCCCCCGGCGCCGGTGACGACGTCGCGATCCGGGTCGTGGTCCGCAACACCGGGTCCCGGGCCGGCCGTGAGGTCGTCCAGGCGTATGTGGCCGGCCCGGCCGCGGGTGCGGGGCGGCCGGTCCGGGTGCTGGGCGCGTTCGCCGCGGTGAGCGCGGCGCCCGGGGAGCGGGCGGAGGTGACGCTGACCGTGCCGGCCCGGGTGCTCGCCGTCTACGACCGGGCGGCCGGCGGCTGGGCCTGGCCGGCCGGGACGTTCACGATCGAGGTCGGCCGTTCCTCCCGCGACCTGCGGCTGGCGGTCGCTTTCGGGCTTGGCGGCTGACCGCTGCCGCCCCTGATCGCGGTGGGCACGTGCCCCACGAGGGCGCCGGCCCACCGCGGTCGCGCGGGGCGCCGGCGGGGCGCCGGTGGTCGCCAGACGGGTGGTCAGGAGGCCGGCGGCGCGACCAGTTCGACCTCGTAGCCGTCCCGGTTCTCCAGGTAGGCGGCGTAGTGGTCGTCCCCGCCCGCGAAGGGGTGCCGGTCGCTGTACAGCAGCCGCCAGCCGTGATCGGGCGCGTGCGCGACGAGCTCGACCAGCTCTTCCTGGGACCCGATGTGGAAGGCGAGATGGTTCAGCCCCGGGCGGCACCGGTCATGGCGGCCGGCGACCCGGTCGGGTGACTGCTCGATCACGATGTAGGTGACACCCGCCCGCCAGCTCTGCCCCTCGGGCCACTGCTGGTAGAGGTGGTAGCCAAGAGCCCCGAGCAGCCACCCCCAGCTGACCTCGGCCCGGGTCAGATCAGGCACCCAGAGCTCGATGTGATGCAACATCCCCGTGCCTGCTGGTTCCATGCCGACAGCATGCCAGGATGCCACCTCCCTAGGCACCCCGGTCTTGTCACAGGTCAGGCGGTCCCCTCCAGCTTGCGCTGGATCTTGTTCATCGCGCCTAGCCAGCGGCCGGGGTCGCCCGCCCGGCCCGCGTACATCCCGGCCACCTCCGGGTGCGGCAAGATCAGGAACCGGCCGCTGGCGATCCCGGCGATGACCGCGTCCGCCACCGCCTCCGGCTCGATCGCGGAGGCGTCCAGGATCAGCTCGCCGGCGGGGCCGGTCCCGGCCAGCATCGGGGTCCGCACCCCCAGCGGGCAGATCGCCTGCACGGTGATGCCCCGGTGCGCGTAGGTCGCCGCCAGCCACTCGGCGAACCCCAGTGCCGCGTGCTTGGTGACCGAGTACGGCGCCGAGCCGAGCATCGTCAGCAGGCCCGCCGCGGACACGGTGCAGATCAGGTGGCCGCTGCCGCGCTCCAGCCAGCCGGGCAGCAGCAGCCGGGCGGCCCGGACGTGCGCCATCACGTTGACCTGCCAGGAGATGTCCCAGTCAGGCTCGGCGGCCTCCTCGCCGCCTGGCCGGGCCACCCCCGCGTTCGCGCAGTACAGGTCGATCGCGCCGAGCTCGGCCGTGGCGGTGGCGATGAGCGCGGCGACCCCGTCCTCGCTGGCGGCGTCGCCGGGCACGGCGGTGGCGCCGCACGAGGCGGCAACCGCCGAGGCTGGCGCCGCGTCGATGTCGTTGACCACCACCCGGGCGCCCTCGGCGGCGAACCTGCGGGCCAGGGCGGCCCCGATGCCGCTGCCAGCCCCGGTCACGACGATCCCTGCCCCGGTCACCGATTCCATCGCGGCCCTCCATCGTTGGGCATGGATGTGGTTTTCATGCCGGTCTAGTGGCATGGATGCCACATCCATGCCTATCAGCGGGCTGGTTCAGGCGGCGGGTCAGTCGCCGGAGGTGTCGGGGGCCGGCGGGAGATCGACCAGGGTGGCCAGGACGGCGCGGTGACGGTCGGGGGTGCCGAAGGCCATCGACCCGCTCTTGGCCCGCTTGAGCAGCAGGTGCGCGGGGTGCTCCCAGGTGAAGCCGATCCCGCCGTGCATCTGCACGCATTCCTGCGCGGCCTGCACGGCCACGTCCCCGCAGGCCGCCTTGGCCAGCGCGATCGCCACCGGGGTGTCCGGGTCACCGTCGGCCAGGCAGGCTGCCGCATACCTGGCGGCCGCCCGGGCCTGCGTGAGCTGCACCCACACGTCGGCGAGCCGGTGCTTGAGCGCCTGGAACGAGCCGACCGGGCGGGCGAACTGCCGCCGCTCCTTGAGATAGGCGACGGTCATGTCCAGGCAGCGCTGCGCGGTCCCGAGCTGCTCGGAGGCGAGCACGGCCGCACCGGCCGCCAGCGCCGAGGCGACCGCGTGCGCGGCTGCCTCGCCGGACGCCACCTGCCGGGCTGGCGCGCCGTCCAGGGCCAGGTCGCACAGGGGCCGGGTGGCGTCCAGCGACACCACCGCGGTCCGGCTCACCCCGGGCGCGCCAGCGTCCACCGCGTACAGGCCGAACGGCACCCCGTCGGCCGGCACGAGCAGCACGTCGGCGAGCAGCGCGTCGGCCACCCCGGCCACGGTCCCGCTCAGCCGGGCCTGCCCGGGCGGGTCACCGGCCCGCGGGGGCGCCACCCGGACCCCGCCCGGCAACCCCGCACCGGGCACGCTCGCGGGCGGCATCCGGGCGAACTCGACCGCCAGCGCCGCGGTCACCCGGCCTTCGGCCAGCGGTTTGAGCAGCTCGTCGTCGCTGGCCAGCAGCGCCGTCGTCGCCACCACCGCGGAACCCAGATACGGAACGGGAGCTGCCGACCGGCCGGTTTCCTCAGCGACGACGGCTGCCTCACGGTAAGAAGCCCCCGCCCCGCCGTGGCGCTCGGGGATCAGCAGCCCGCCGCAGCCGAGCTCGGTGGCCAGCGAGTGCCACAGAGCGGCATCGTCCGGCTCCGGGGTCTCCGTCCTGGCCAGGACGGACGGCCACGGGCTGCGGTCGTCGAGCAGGTCGCGCACGGCGGCCCGCAGGTCGTTCTCCGCCTCGGCGTAGCGCAGGTCGGGGATCGGGTGCTCGGGGGGTGTGGGGGTCACCGGGGCAGGTCCTTCCAGGGCACGCGGGTGTCCGCGCGGGGCTCGGCGGGCAGGCCGAGCACCCGCTCGGCGATGATGTTGCGCAGGATCTCCGAGGTGCCGCCCTCGATCGAGTTGCCGCGGGCGCGCAGGTACCGGTAGCCGGGCCCGCGGGTCAGGAAGCTGACGGTCTCGGGGCGGCGCAAGGTCCAGTCGTCGTAGCGCAGCCCGTCCGCGCCGGACAGCTCCAGCTCCAGCGCGGACAGTTCCTGGTTGAGGCGGGCGAAGACGATCTTGGCGGCCGAGCCCTCAGGGCCGGGCTGCCCGGCCGCGAGCATCTGCCGCAGCCGCTCGCCGGACAGGCGGGCGACCTCGGCGTCGGCCCACAGCCTGGTCATCCGGTCGTGCAGGCCGGGGGTGCGCAGCTCGGGATGTTTGCGCCAGAGGGCGGCGACCATGCCGGCCATGCCCCCCTCGCGGGGTATCGACCCGCCGCCGATGGCGATCCGCTCGTTCATCAGCGTGCCCTGGGCGACCCGCCAGCCGTCCCCGATCTCCCCGATCCGGTCGCCGTCACGGACCGCCGCGTCGGTCAGGAACACCTCGTTGAACTCGGCCTCGCCGGTGAGCTGCCGCAGCGGCCTGACCTCCACCCCGGGGCCGGTCATGTCGCAGGCGAAGTAGGTGAGCCCGGCGTGCTTGGGCACGTCCGGGTCGGTGCGGGCGACCAGCAGCCCCCAGCGTGCCCGGTGGGCCAGCGACGTCCACACCTTCTGCCCGCTGACCCGCCAGTCCTGCCCGGCGCCGTCCCTGGCCGCGCGGGTGGCCAGGCCCGCCAGGTCAGAGCCCGCGCCGGGCTCGCTGAACAGCTGGCACCAGATCTCCTCGCCGGTCCACAGCGGCCGCAGCCAGCGGGCCTTCTGCTCGCCGGTGCCGAACGCCAGGATCGTCGGGGCCGCCATGCCCAGGCCGATCACGTTGCGGACCGGGTCGTTGTCGGGCGCCCCGGCGGCGGCGAACCCGGAGTCCACCACTGCCTGCAGCGAGCGCGGCAGGCCCTGGCCGCCGAGGCCCGCCGGGTAGTGAACCCAGGCCAGGCCGGCGTCGAAACGGGCCCGCAGGAAGTCGAGCCGGTCCAGGCCGGCCGGGTCGTGGCCGGCCAGGAAGTCGCGTACCTGCTGGCGCAGCGCGCCGGCGTCGGTGCCCGGCGCCGGGCCGGAGCCGCCCGGGCCGTCCCCGGTCAGCACAGCGGCCCGCCCGCCACGTAGATCACCTGGCCGGACACGAACCCGGCACCCTCGCTGCACAGGAACGAGATGACATGCGCGACGTCGTCGGGCTGCCCGACCCGGCGGACCGGGATCTGGGTGGCGGCCGCCGCCTGGAAGTCCTCGAAGCCCATGCCGACCCTGGCCGCGGTGGCGGCGGTCATGTCGGTGACGATGAAGCCGGGCGCCACCGCGTTGGCCGTCACCCCGAACGGACCGAGCTCGATCGCGAGGGTCTTGGTGAACCCCTGCATGCCGGCCTTGGCGGCGGAGTAGTTGACCTGGCCGCGGTTCCCGAGCGCCGAGCTGGACGACAGGTTGACGATCCGGCCGAACCGCTGGTCCACCATGTGCTTCTGGGTGGCCCGGCTCATCAGGAACGCGCCCCGCAGATGCACACCGAGCACGGTGTCCCAGTCGTTCTCGGTCATCTTGAACAGCAGGTTGTCGCGGATGACGCCGGCGTTGTTGACCAGGACGCCGGGCGGGCCGAGGTCAACGGCCACCTTGCCCACCGCGGCCTCCACCTGGCCGGCCTGGCTCACGTCGGCACCGACGGCGACCGCGGTGCCGCCGGCGGCGGTGATCGCGTCCACGGTGCCCGCGCAGGCGTCGGCGTCCAGGTCGAGCACGGCGACCGCCATGCCGTCGGCGGCGAGCCGGCGTGCGGTGGCGGCCCCGATTCCCCGGGCGGCGCCGGTGACGATCGCGACCCGTTGTGCGTCCTGTGCCATGTTTGTCTGTCTCCTTTGATCAGGTGTAGGACCGCAGTTCCCGGCGGGCCAGCGAGCGCTTGTGTACTTCGTCGGGGCCGTCGGCGAACCGCAGCGAGCGGGCGGCGGCCCACAGGTGCGCCAGCGGCGTGTCCTGGCTCACCCCGGCCGCCCCATGTACCTGGATCGCCTTGTCGATGACCCATTCGGCCATCGCCGGGGTCGCCACCTTGATCGCCTGGATCTCGGTGTGCGCGCCCTTGTTGCCGGCGGTGTCCATCAGCCAGGCGGTCTTGAGCACCAGCAGCCGGGCCAGCTCGATCCGGACCCGTGACTGCGCAATCCAGTCCTGGACGACGCCCTGCTCGGCCAGTGGCTTCCCGAACGCGGTGCGCTGGACGGCCCGCCGGCACATGAGCTCCAGCGCCCGCTCGGACGCGCCGATCAGCCGCATGCAGTGGTGGATCCGGCCCGGGCCGAGCCGGGCCTGGGCGATCGCGAACCCGTCGCCCTCGCCGGCGATGAGGTTGGCGGCCGGGACGGTGACGCCGGTGAACTCGACCTCGGCGTGACCGCCGTGGGTGGCGTCGTCGAACCCGAACAGGGTCATCCCCCGCTTCACGCTCACCCCGGGCGTGTCCCGCGGGACGCAGATCATGGACTGCTGCCGGTGCCGCTCGGCGCCCGGGTCGGTCTTGCCCATGACGATCAGGATCTGGCAGGCCGGGTCCATCGCCCCCGACGACCACCATTTCCGGCCGGTGATCACGTACTTGTCGCCGTCGCGCTCGATCCTGGTCGCGATGTTGGTGGCGTCCGAGGACGCGACATCCGGCTCGGTCATGCAGAACGCGGAGCGGATCTCCCCCGCCAGCAGCGGCCGCAGCCACTGCTCACGCTGCTCCTGCGTGCCGAACTCGGCGAGCAGCTCCATGTTGCCGGTGTCGGGGGCGGCGCAGTTCAGCGCCTCCGGGGCGATCGCGGGGCTGTGCCCGGTGATCTCGGCCAGCGGGGCGTACTGCAGGTTGGTCAGCCCGGCGCCGTCGGGATGGTTGGCCAGGAACAGGTTCCACAGGCCCTGGCTGCGCGCCTGCGCCTTGAGGTCCTCGATGATGGGCGGCCGCTGCCACGGATTGCCTGACCGGGCCGCTGCCTCGGCCTGCTGACCGAAGACGGGTTCGGCCGGGTAGATGTGCTCCTTCATGAAGTCGAGGAGCCGCCCGCGCAGTTCCTGCGTGCGGTCGTCGTACGCGAATTCCATGGCGCCTCCCGACGGGTCCGGTCAGCACTTTACCTACCCGTGAGTACACGCGGCATCTGCGGCCCGCACCAGGTTTTGGCGGCCTTCTCAGTGGCGGGAAGCTACCCGCCGGCGGGGGCGCTGCGGCGGAACACGTAGACACCGTCCGACTCGAAGACGGTCCGGTACGTCACGCCGGCGTAGCGCTGGTCGAGGAAGCCGAGCAGGTCGGTGGGGACCGGCGAGTAGCCGCTGTACCTGGCGTCGAAGACGATGTAGCGCGGCACGGGGTTGCCGGCGGTGCCGATCCAGTACGTGGTGTCGCGGGTCGCCAGCGGCGCGAGCAGGGTCAGGGTCGCCTCGACCGTGGTGCCGGCCGGGACATGGGCCATGGCCGCGTTCTCTGCCCGGACATGCGGGCTGATCTGGTAGGTCTGCGCGTTCCACAGTTCGGCGAGCGGGAACCGGAACGCCAGCCCGCCCGCCAGCGCCAGCATGGCGATGGCGGCGTTGCGCGCCA
>DATKRG010000100.1:0-1936 GCA_035532275.1 Streptosporangiaceae bacterium
TCGGGCGCTGGCGCGCAGCTCACCGGGCGCAGCCGCGACCTGCTGCTCCTGATCGCCGGGCGGGCGATCCCGCATGAGGCGTTCAGCGGTCCCGGCGGGCAGCTGCTCGGGGACACCGGCCGGTGACGACCGCGACGGCCGGCGACGACCTGAGCGTCACCTTCGCGGCACTGGCGGATCCGACCCGGCGCGCGATCCTGACCCGGCTCGCGGCCGGCGACGCGACGGTCGGCCAGCTGGCCGAGCCGTTCTCCCTGACCCAGCAGGCCATTTCCAAGCACCTCAAGGTCCTGGAGCGGGCCGGGCTGATATCCAGGACCAGGGCCGCGCAGTCCCGGCCGTGCCGGCTCGAGCCCGGCAGGTTCGATACCGCCGCCGATTGGATAGGCCGCCACCGGCAGATGTGGCAGGACCGCTATGACCGGCTCGATGAGCACATGTCCACGCTGCGGGCCGGCCGGGAGGAGGAAGCCTGATGACCGAGCCCGGCGAGTTCACCTACCGGCGCGTCCACCGTGCCAGCCGGGAGCTGCTGTTCGACTGCATGACGCAGCCCGAGCACCTCACGCGTTTCTGGGGGCCGGCCGGGACCACCACCCCGGCCGGCGGCATCACCGTCGACCTGCGGCCCGGCGGCGCGTTCGAGACGGTCATGGTCAGCGACGCGGACGGCAGCCGGTACACGATGCGCGCCGTCTACGTCGAGGTCCGGCGGCCGGACAGGCTCGTGTGGACCGAGCCCGGAGTCGAGGGCGGCATGACCACGACCATCACCTTCACCGAGCTCGGTGAAGGCCGGACCGAGGTCCTCACCCACCAGACCAACGTGCCCGCGATGTACGCCGACCCGCAGGCACGCAAGGGCTTCGAGACCAGCCTGACCCGCTTCGAGGAGTACGTCGCCGCCCTCAGCTGAGCCCGTCGCAGGCTCGTGGCGTGACCGTGGGCGAAGGTCGCATCAGGCTGGGTCCTACGGCCCTGCCGGCCCGGCGTTACCGGTGAGAACCTGAAGATGCCGCCAGGGGGCGATGGGCACCCGCTCGCCGGGTACCAGCCGTGACGGCGTTCAGCGCAGGAAGAAAGTGATCAGCGATGCGCTGCTGTCCATCATCATTACGCCGCATCCGCCTGCTCGCCCCGGCATCGCCACCACCCGGCACCGGCTACAAGGGCGTCACCTTCGGCTACACCCCCGCGACCGGTACCTGGCGCCTGCTGGCGCCCGGGCCCGCACCCCGGATGGCCCAGAACAACGAGATCGCCCTCTGGACCGGCTCCCAGATGCTGGTCATCGGCCTCACCAACGCCGCCTACAACCCGGCGGCCAGCACCTGGCACCGGATCGCGCCGTACAACGGCCCGGTCGGGGCGGTGGGCGTGTGGACCGGCCACCAGGTGATCATGTGGGGTGGTGGGTGCTGCGGCGGTGTCACCGCCGCTGGGGCTGCCTGCACCCCGGCGACCCGCACGTGGCGGAAGCTGCCGCCCTTGCCGCAGGCCCGGGGGGGCACCGCCCTGTGGGACGGCACCGAGCTCCTGTACATCGGCGGGACCCGGCACGGCGCCAGCGCCCCATCAGCCGACGGGTTCGCCTTCAGCCCCGCGACCGGCCGCTGGCGGTGGCTGCCCGCCATGGAGTTCAGCCGCACCGGCTTCGCGGCGGTCTGGACCGGCCATCAGGTGCTGGTCTGGGGCGGCTGGACGGGCTCATTCACCGACCAGCAGATCCCGCCGCACGGGGTCCGCCTACAACCCAGTGGCCGGCCAGTGGTCGGCGCTGCCGATGGCGCCGCCACGCGGCCGGGGGCAACCGGCCGCCGTGTGGACCAGCAGCCAGATGATCGTCTGGGGCGGGGTCGGCCACACCCCCCGCAAGGACATCTACCTCACCGACGGTGCGGCCTACCAGCCCGCGTCCTGACCCCGCTCAGCCAAG
>DATKRG010000101.1:0-8487 GCA_035532275.1 Streptosporangiaceae bacterium
CCGTGACCGCCGCCAGGACCAGCCAGGAACCGGCCAGGTGCAGTGCCACCGTCCAGCCGGCGTTGTGCGCGAACACGGTGACCGCGCCGAGCACGACCTGAACCGCGATCAGCCCAGCCGCGGCGGCCGCGCTGCCCAGGATCAGCCGGTCCCGCCGCGCGTGCCGCCAGGCGCCGATCATGACGGCCCCGATCAGCACGGTCACCACCGCCGCTAGGTAGCGGTGCGACTGCTCAAGGAACGCGTGGTAGGTCAGCGGCAGCCCAAAGCTCCCGTTGCACGACGGCCAGCTAGCGCAGCCCATGCCCGACTCAGTGACCCGGACGGTGTCACCAAGTACCACCAGCAGCCACGCCGCGACCAGGCTCGCCGCGGTTACCGCACGCAGCGCCGCGCTGTAACCGGCCGCCCCGCCGCCCACGCCCGCGGCATCAGCGGGCCCATCGCAGTGAGGGCCGTGCAAGACCGATTTCACCCGGCCACCTCCAGAGGCTCTCCAGCGGCAGGGCGGCGGGCTGGGCGCGGCTGCGCCGCAGCAGGCCACCACCCCGTCGTCAGTACACAGACATCAAGCCAGCCTAGAACCACCCGATCGAGCAGAACGGCTCCGCCCACTGGACGCAGGCGAAGCCGCCAGCCGCGTCGCGCAACTGGCCGGACACGGCATCCCCAGCGGGCCGCGGACACCCCGGTGACGAAGGTCTTGCTGAGAGTATCCGGCAACGCCCCCGCTGCCCGGATCCGCGCTCGCTCCGGCTTGCGGTGCCTGGTCACCCGAGACCGGGGCCTCGGCGGTAGCCTCTGGGGTATCCGTGCCGGTACGAGCGCCGGCATAGACACCGGGCCGGCTCGGCAGCGGAGCCGGCGCGGGCTCCGCTCACTATCGATGAGGAGCAGATCGGCATGACCCTCTTCCAGCGGGCTCACGAGATAGTGCAGGCCAAGGCCAACAAGGCGATCGACGCCGCTGAGAAGCCCGACGAGATGCTCGATCTGTCCTACGAGCAGATGCTCGATCAGCTCACCCAGGTCCGCCGGGGGCTGGTGGACATCGCCGCGGCGCGCAAGCAGATCGAGCTGCAGGAGCAGCAGCTCCAGCATTCAGTGGATCACCTCCAGGACCAGGCCAAGGCGGCGCTCTCCCAGGACAGGGAGGATCTGGCGAAGGAGGCTCTGTCCCGCAAGGCCGCCGCCCAGGCCCAGATCGCCGCCATGGAGCCCCAGCACGAGCAGCTCACCGAGCAGGAAGACAAGCTCGAGCACACCCTCGAAGCCCTGCAGAAAAGGGTGAACGACTTCCGGACGCAGAAGGAAGTGCTGAAGGCCCAGTACACCGCGGCGAAGGCCGAGAGCTCTGTGGGCGAGAGCGCCGCGGGAATCTCCCAGACCTTCGGTGACTCCGGAGCGGAACTCCAGCGGGCCCAGGACAAGATCGCCACGATGCAGGCGCGCGCCGGCGCCGTCGACGAGCTGCTTCAGTCCGGGGTGCTCGAAGACGTCGGGGGAGATACCGACGACATCCAGAAGGAGCTCGACGAAGCCGGGGCGGCCGCCGAGGTAGACAAGGAGCTTGCCGCCCTCAAGGCTGGGATCGGCCCGGGCGGCTCGGGCTCACCGACGCCGCCGGAGCTAACCGGGAGCTGAGGCCTGGCGGCGCCTCAAGCGGCGCAGTGCGCTGGTTCATAGAGTCAGAGCCGCCGTCTGATACCCGGGCGCGCGGACCTTGCGGCGGGCGCCGTCCTTCCGCGGCGAGCGGGACCGGCCACTTTGAGCGTGGCCCGGCCGTGCGGGTCGTTATGGCGTGATTGCGATGGCGATGGGCAGGCCCCCGACCTTGATAGGCGTGAGCGCGGTATTGGTGGCGGTCCGGATCGGGACCACGATGCCAGCTTGTGAGATGACGTAGGCGGTAGTGCCGTCCGGGGTGATCGCGATCTGGGCGGGGAAGCCATAAGTAACTGGCGGTCTCTACGCCCGTGTCGGTCAGCGCCTCCTGGCCATGGCCACCTGCATCTAGCACAACACCAACATCGGCGCACCCAGAAAACGATCACTCATCGCGTACGACCACTGAGGTGCCCAGCGTGGCAAACCGGCGGCTCTCGTCGCAGGTCAGTCCTGGCGAGTCAGTATGAATACCGGAATCTGTCGCGTGGTCTGGGTCTGGAATTCGCCGACGGCAGGGGATTCGGCGACTAGCTTCGGCCACAGCTCGGCGCGGGCGGTGTCGTCCAGCTCCTCCGCCAGTACCGTGAACGTCTGGGTACCTACCTCGACTTTGATCCTGGGGTTGGCCTTGAGGTTGTAGTACCAGCCTGGGTGGGTTGGCGATCCTCCGTTGGAGGCGACGAGCGCGAAGCGGCCGTCGCCCTGAGGGGAGCAGGCCAGCGGCGAGACGCGCTCGATCCCGGACTTGGCGCCGACATGGTGGATGAGAATCATCGGGGTGCCCGCCCATGGCGCGCCGACGCGTCCCTCGTTCACCCGGAACTGCTGAATGATCTTGGTGTTATAGCCGTTGGTCCCGCCCGGAGCCGAGTTCGCCATGATCTCCTCCAACGCACGGGTCACTGGCTGTCGTATTCGTCGTGGCGGCGCCACCAGTGGCCGGTTTCGTTGCGGCCGAGTGGCGCGCGGTCGAGCCACTGGTACATGCCCCAGAGGCCGTCCAGGCCGCGCGCGTACGCCGAGTAGGTGTGGTAGACGACGCCATCCTCAATTGCGAACGCGCTCACGCCGGGCCCTTCTCGCCGGTACGTCTCCCAGTCCGTTCCGACGACGCTCGATGCGAACTCGTCGAGCCCGGGACTGTCCTCGCCGGCCGACGGCCGGAAGTCCATCGGGCGGAAGTTGTACTCGACGGCTCCCGACTCCCACTGCTCTTTGGTGATCGCCGCCTGGAAGTCGTAGTTGAAGTCGCTGCCGGACGAGGATGCCCAGGGGAAGCTCCAGCCCATCCGCCGCTTGTAGGCCTGCAGTTTCGCGAGCGGAGCCCGCGACACCGCGCAGAGCGTGACGTCGTGTTGGGCGAGGTGGACGACCGAGCCGTCGAAGCCGTCGGCGATCGCCGAGCAGGACGGGCACCCTGCGGTGTACTCGGGCCCGAACATGAAGTGATAGATAAGCAGCTGCGAGCGTCCGCTGAACAGATCGGCGAGCGACGCTGTGCCCTGGTCGGTCTCGAAGCGGTACTCCTTGCCGATGCGGACCCAGGGCAGCTCCTGCCGCTGCCGCGCCAGTTCGTCGCTGCGCCGGGTCAGCGCCTTCTCGGCCTCGAGCAGCTCCAGCCGGGCGGCAAGCCACTCTTCACGTGTTCCGGTCTTGTGATCGGTCATTGTCTTGTCTCCTTCGTGTCCTTACAACAGCCTGGGCGTGGCCCGCGCCACCGATGACCTCTCACATCGGCGGCGTGAGCCCGGGAACCGGCGCGGGCGCGATGACGATCAGGATTCCCAGTCCAACGATCGCCAGCGCCAGCGGCACATCGATGGCGGCTTTCGCGGGCAGGAGCTTCTGGGCGAGGACGATGATCGCGATCACCGACATCCAGGTGACGCTCATGACGCCCAGCGCCACCAGCATCAGCATCAGCCCGATGCTCGAGCCCACGCAGCAGAGCCCGAACTCCAATCCAGAGCGGACGCTCTCGCGGCAGCGGCGGCGGCAGTGCTGCTTGAGCGGCGTGAACTCGAAGACACCTGCCGCGATCGCAACCGCGCCGGCGGCGACAGACCCGTGTGGCCGGTACACCGCATACACCGCAACGCCCACCAGTGCCCAGACGGCAAGGTAGGACCCGGCAAATAGCGGCACCGCGCGCACCCGGCCGCTGGCATGAGCGTGTCTCACGACTGCCGGAGCCGCGCCCGGCAACATCATCGCCGCCATCATCGGCACCCACACGGCGGCGAAGAACGCGAACGACCCGAGCCGGGTCGCAACGCCCATGTCCATCCCGCTCATCTGCCGGACCGCGACGACCCAGGATGCGGCGGCGAGCCCGAGCGTCGCCGTCAGCGCGGCTGCCGTCGCGGCTGCCGCCCGATCACTCATGATTCCCTCCAGTTTCGCGGTTGTGCGGAGTGGGGTGTGGTGGGCTGCGAACTGGTGGCCGCGCTCACCGACTGAGGTGGTCCTTCAACGCGTCGAGCCGGCCGTCCCAGTCGCGGGCCAGCGCGGCCAGGAACTGTTGCGCCACTTGCATGGGGGCGGAGCGGAGCCGGTAGCGTACCCGGCGCCGCTCCCCCGGTTCGGCCGTCACCAGGCCCGCCTCGGCGAGCAGGGCCAGGTGTTTGGCGATCGCCTGCCGCGTGATCGGCAGGCGCCCGGCCAGGTCAGTGGCCGTAGCGGGACCACCCGACGCCAGCGCGGCCAGGATGGCGCGCCGGCTCGGGTCGGCCAGGGCGACGAAGACCTGCTCGGCAATCGCCTCGATGTCAGGCGGCATCGAGGTAGTCGACCAGCTCACCCAGCTCGCTCGCCCAGCCCTGGGTGTTGCCGTCGTACGCCTTGCGGTAGGCGTCTTCCGGCAACTGAGCGAAGCCGGTTTCGACCACGGTCAGCCGCGTGCCCGCACCGACCGGCTCGAGCGTGAACTCGACATAGGTGCGGCGCGGATCGTCATCGGGCAGGCCGTAGATGTGCCAGGTGAAGCCGAACACTGTCGGCTCCTCGACCCGTTCGACCCGCATTTCGGCGGTGTAGCGGCCGGTCCACGTCATCTGGGCCGATCCGCCCGGGCGCAGGTCGATCGTCGCCTGGTCGCCGAACCAGCTGCCCAGACCCTCGGCCGTGGTGAGCGCAGCCCACACCTTGGCCGGCGGGTGGGCGATCTCGACGACCCGCTCGATGCGATCGGGGAATCCCATGACAGCCTCCAACAAGTAGCAACTGATCGGTTGCTACTTTATGGCAACCGACGGATTGCGTCAACGTGCGCGCCGGGTACGCCGTGACCGCCAGGTGCGTCGGGCACTGGTGTCCTGAGGCCGGTATCTCGGCGGCGGCGCGGCGGTGGTCGCCGGGCGTGACTCGTGCCCGGGCGGTTCGCTCGCCTGGCCGGGAGTCCCGGCAGTCAGCGGTCCGGGCCTGCGGGAGCGGCGGCCGTGCGCCGGCGCTGCTGCAGCCACGCGTTCTGGATCATCAGCCCGCACCCGGCGAGGGACAGCAGCACCTGGGTGACCAGGATCCCCCAGTGAGCGGGAAGCCAGCCCGGCGGCAGGTGCTGGAAGACCGGGAGAAGCACCGGTCCGGACATCATGCACGGCAACGCGACGTACAAGCGCCAGGACAGGACCGGCTCGCGGCCCCCGCGTGCCTGCCGCCGGCGCGCCGCCACGTCGAGCAGGCCGGCGACCGGCGGCCAGGAGCGCCAGGCCGATCGCCAGGCCGAGGAACCGCGGTCCAGGCGCGGGGTGCCGAGCGTGACCCAGGCGCAGTACATCGAGCCCGCCGCCACCGCCACCGGGCAGAGCAGAAGCCAGATGAGCACGGCACCGCGCCATCCGGCCCGGCTATTGAGCCAGGAATCCAGCCGATCCACCCGGCCGTGGTAAAGGCACATAAACGCCCGGAACAGGAGCGCTCACATCATGCGACCGGAACCGCGGAGGCGGAACCAGGCCCGCCGAGCCGGGAACAGGCCGATGTCACCCGCTTCGGGCCCAGCGGCATGCGGGGACCACGCGTGCCAGTTGCCGGCAGCGGATCAGCAGCATCGATGGCCCGGCCGGGCGGAACTCCGCGACCGCGCCCCTGGGCGGCGGGTGTTTGCGGCACGCCCGGTTCGCTGGGAGGGACATGCACGGCGGTCTCACCGCCGAGCCGGAACCCGGCTGACAGGCCGAGGTTGTCACCGCTCCAAGAACGGCCAGCGTCATACCAGTCCGGATGACGGCTGCCGGCCAGCAGCCCCATCGCCTGGTAGGTCGCGGCCAGCACCTCCGCGCAGTAGGCGGTCTCCAGATCGGCGTCGCGTGCCTGGTGCCTGACCGCTGGCGCGCGGCCGAGCAGCCACCGCGACGCAAGCCGGGCGGTGGAGGGGAACGGGGTCCCATCCAGCCGCCCGATCGTGCGCAGGACAGCATCCTCCATCTCGCGCGTCACCGCAGGGTCCAGCTGACGCAGCCCACACATCGGGCAGGGAGCGGCCAAGCTCGGCGTGCCACATCAACGGCGGCAGGTCATCGACGACCACCGACATGCCAACATGGTTGACCGGGCTGTTGGTCGCCACCTGGATCGCACGGTCGGCCATTGTGCGCCCGCGGAACAGCCACACATCACCCGTACGCGCCAGATCCACGGCTTCATCCAAGGTGATGCTCGCGGCGGGCACGCTCTAGCCTAAGCAGATGCGCTGGTGGAAAGTGGCGGGACTGGCAGCCTTCGCAGGTGTGGCCGCCACCGGGGTGGCGATCGCCCGCGACCAGCGGCGCCGCCGCGCCTGCACCCCGCAGGAAATCCGGGAACGGCTGCACGCCCGGCTCGCCGAAACGCCCGGGACCCGCCAAACCCGCGCGGCTCCCAGCCGTAAACCCATCACTGACCCTGGCCACGCCAGCAATGCGCACTCACCGGCATTCTGCCCCCCGCAGTGCCCCTCGGGATGATCTTCCCGTGACACTCCAGGCCACCAGGCGGCAGCGGTGCGAGCAGGAGTTCGATTCTCATCCTGAGAGCAGTCCTGCCGCCGCGGTAGGTGGGAGCGCCCAACGGCTCACGTGAGGAACCTCTGCTGGCCGGACACCGCTGGTAGCCTGCGGGGTATGAGTGCCCAGCCGGTGCACGAGACTGACCCGGATGACCCGGTCGAGATCTTGCGGGTGCTGCCTGCCCGGTTCCATGACCAGTTCCTGCGCGAGTACTACGCCGCAGCCGCCCTGGCCGCCCGCCAGGTCGGCGGGTACAAGCAACTGCATGACGTCCTGCGCCTGTGGCGGCTGACCGCCGCCGCCCAGTCCGGCCCCGGCTTCGCTGACCGCCTGGCCGCGGTGCGCGAAGCCGTCCGGACCGGCAGCACCGAGACCTCGGTGCCGATCGAAGACATCGTGCCCGGCTGGCCCAGCCGCAGGTGAGCTACCAGGTCCGGTTCGAAGGCGCCGCCCTCGTCCAGCTCAACGGCTTACCGTCTGCCGCGTTCGACGCGCTCGTCGAGCGCGTCGCAGACCTGGTCGACGAGCCATGGGACGCCACCGTCATGCCACCTGGCGATGACCCTGCCTACCGCATGACCGTCTTCGGCTCCGGATACGGGCTCCTGAGCTTCCACTCCGACGACACCGCCGAGATCATCCGGATCTTCGACATCACCTGGACCGGCTGACCCCGGCTACGCAAAGAGAATGCCCCCGGCGCCCACCAGATGCGAACCGAGACACAGATCGCCGATTTTGCGCGCCTCGGAGTCGGTTGGCCAGCATGGTTGCCGTACTCATATGAGCCTGTTCTGTGCGCGGGATCCAGCGGGGCAGCCGGGCAGGTGGCTCCTGAACCCCGCACGATGTGGCGGCTGTCAGGGGTGCTGCGTTTCCGTTGAGTAGGCGAGAGGGTCAGGTCCTGGTTGCGGGCCGATCCAGAGTACGTTGACCATGTCGGGCGCGGGCTGGCGCCATATGACCCACCAGGTTGATTCGTCCGGCATCTCGACTAGGATTATCCAGCCGTCAGGCCGGTACCGCAGGCTCTCGCCGCGGGCCTTGCCGGGGTCGCTGAGCAGTCGTTCCAGCACGCTCTTGATCCGCTTGCCGCTCTCGCCGCCGTCTTCGCGCAGCGCGCGGTAGGTCTCCAGGGCGCTCGGGATATCCGGCCCGGGCCGGTTCTTGTCCAGCCGCAGGCGTATCCGCGGCGGCTCGGTCATGAGGCGTCCAGGTCGATCTCTTCGCCGTCGAAGGCCCCGGAGGCCAGGTAAGCCGCGACTTGCGGGTTATGCCGCCACATTGCTGCCTCGGCTGCCGTCATGACGACGGCGGGTGTCAGGTGGATGCTGCCGTCTGGCAGGAAGTCCGCGATGTAGCGGGCGCCCGGCTGGCCGCCGTGCGCCTTGAGCGCGGCCCGGCCGCGTTCGTCGAGTTCGATCAGGGTTTCCGGCATGCGATCCCCGCCTCATCTTCTTGGCTCCACTTGAGTATAAGACTCATGGGGCAGTGTTTCAAATGTTCCACTTACACACTCCGCCGGCGCTCACGATCAGTTGCTGGCCGGGGGAAGGCGGAGGCGGCGAAGAGGGGCGGGCCGGAAACCACGGCTGCGCGGGCGATGCCCGGGACGCCAGCACAGACACTACAGAGCGCCAGGTTATGGCTGCTCAAGGATGCCGTCAGCCCATACCCCGACGCCATCCAGATTAGGCGGGTCCGCGCGCAAACACGCTGGTGGTTCCAGTCACTTTCCGTGGCAGGCATGCGGCCCCCGAGGAGCGGCATCTGTCAGAACACGGTGCGCGCTGAGAGGCCACTCGCCCGGTGCCGATCCTGGCGCTCCAGGCTC
>DATKRG010000102.1:0-24703 GCA_035532275.1 Streptosporangiaceae bacterium
GAACCCGCTGGTCCAGGACGCCATGCTGGAAGTGCTGCGGTTCTGGCTGGACCTGGGCATCGACGGGTTCCGGCTGGACGCGGTGCCCTACCTGTACGAGCGGGAGAGCACCAACTGCGAGAACCTCAAAGAGACCCACGAGTACCTCAGACGGGTCCGCTCCGAGGTGGACCGCCTGTACCCCGACCGGGTGCTGCTGGCCGAGGCGAACCAGTGGCCCGCGGACGTGGTGGAGTACTTCGGTGATCCGGCCACCGGCGGGGACGAGTGCCACATGGCCTTCCACTTCCCGCTGATGCCGCGTATCTTCATGGCGGTCCGGCGCGAGCAGCGCTACCCCATCTCCGAGATCCTCGCCCAGACCCCGGCCATCCCGGCCAACTGCCAGTGGGGGATCTTCCTGCGCAACCACGACGAGCTCACGCTGGAGATGGTCACCGACGACGAGCGGGACTACATGTACGCCGAGTACGCCAAGGACCCGCGGATGAAGGCGAACATCGGGATCCGGCGCCGGCTCGCGCCCCTGCTCGACAACGACCGCAACCAGCTGGAGCTGTTCACCGCGCTGCTGCTCTCGCTGCCCGGCTCGCCGGTGCTGTACTACGGCGACGAGATCGGGATGGGCGACAACATCTGGCTCGGCGACCGGGACGGGGTGCGGACCCCGATGCAGTGGACCCCGGACCGCAACGCGGGCTTCTCCACCGCCGACCCGCAGCGCCTGTATCTCCAGATGAACATGGACCCGATCTACGGCTACCAGGCGCTCAACGTCGAGGCCCAGCAGCGCAGCGCCGGCTCACTGCTGCACTGGACCAAGCGGATGATCGAGATCCGCAAACGCCACACCGTCTTCGGGCTCGGCGGGTACGAGGAGCTGAGCTCCTCCAACCCCAGCGTGCTCGCGTTCGTCCGCGAGTACCCCGGGCAGGCAGGAACCGACGCCACCGACCCCGGCGACCGCATCCTGTGCGTCAACAACCTGTCCCGGTTCCCGCAGCCGGTCGAGCTCGACCTGCGGCGGTTCAAGGGCATTACCCCCGTGGAGTGCATGGGCGGGGTCACCTTCCCGCCGATCGGCGAGCTGAGCTACCTGCTCACCCTGCCCGGGCACGGGTTCTACTGGTTCCAGCTGCCGGAGCCGAGGGGAGGGTGACATCGGCAGCGCCGGGCACGCTGTTACCCATGGGGCGCTGACGCCAACCTGACAGGGTAGATCCCATACATGACATTTGAGGAAGAACTAGCGGCCTGGCTGCCCGCACAGCGCTGGTTCGCGGGCAAGGGCACACCGATCGACGGCCTCACCATCGCATCCCAGACGGTGCTGGTGGACGGCGATCCCGCCTTGCACCACCTGATCGTCATGGTGGCCCAGCGCCGCGGCAGCGACCGGTACCAGGTCCTGACCGGCCTGCGGGCGGCGATCCCCGACCGGCTCGAGCACGCCGTGATCGGCCCGGCCGGGGCCGGCCTGACCGCCTACGACGCCCTGCACGACCCGGAACTGACCCGGCGGCTGGTGCAGGCCATGGCCGACCAGGAGACGATCGGGCCGCTGCGGTTCGGCGCCGAGCCCGACGTCACCATCGGCAGCGTGCCCGACAGCCTCGTGCTCACCGGCGAGCAGACCAACACCAGCCTGCTGTTCGGCGAAGAGACCATACTCAAGGTGTTCCGGCGGCCCTCCCCCGGTCCCAACCCGGACCTGGAGGTCCCCCGCGCCCTGGCCCGGCTCGGCTCCCGGCACGTGGCGCCGCCGCTGGGCTGGCTGCAGTCCACCATGGACGGGCAGCCCACCGTGCTGGCCATCTTGTCGGAGTACCTGAAGTCGGCGGCGGACGGCTGGTCGCTGGCCGCGACCAGCGTGCGCGACCTGTACGCCCGCGACGCCGGCACCGCGGCCGAGGCCGGCGGGGACTTCGCACCCGAGGCCCACCGGCTCGGCGCCGCCACGGCCGAGGTCCACCGTTCGCTGGCGGACGCGTTCGGCGTCTACGAGCTCCCGGCCGGCGCGCACGGTGACCTCGCGGACCAGATGCTGGCCCGGCTGGGCACCGCGCTGGCCACGGTCCCCGAACTGGGCCCGCACGCGCAGCTGCTGACCGGGGCCTTCGCCGAGCTGGCCACCCTCACCGAGCCGCTGGTCGTCCAGCGGATCCACGGCGACTACCACCTCGGGCAGGTGGTGCGCACCCAGTCCGGCTGGGTGGTGCTGGACTTCGAGGGCGAGCCCGCCACCCCGCTGGCCCAGCGCCGGGCGCGTTCCCCCGCGCTGCGCGACGTCGCCGGCATGCTCCGCTCGTTCGACTACGCGGCCCGCTTCCAGCTGCCGGGCCACCCCGGCGCCGGGCGGGTCGCGGAGGCGGCCCACGACTGGGTGAGCCGCAACCAGGCCGCGTTCTGCGCCGGTTACGCGCAGGCCGGTGGCGCCGACCCCGGCAAGCATGCCGTCCTGCTGCGCGCCCTCCTGCTCGACAAGGCGGTGTACGAGGTGATGTACGAGGCCAGGCACCGGCCCACCTGGTTGCCGATACCGCTGGACGCCATCGCCGATGCCTCCTAAGCCAGCCACCCCTCGCCGGCGGCCCACGGCCGGCGGCGAGCAGGCACCGGGCCCGATCGACGACGGCCTGCGGCACGCGATCGACGCCATCGTGACCGGCACCAGCCACGACCCGCATGCCGTGCTCGGCGCCCACCCCGTGCCCGGCGGGGTGGTCATCCGGGCACTGCGGCCGCTCGCCCGGTCAGTCACGGTCGTGCTCGCCGACGGCCGCCGCTTCCCCGCCAGCCACCTGCGCGAGGGCGTGTTCGCCGTCACGCTGCCGGTGACGCAGGTCCCGGACTACCGGCTCGCGGTCAGCTACCCCGGGCCCGGCGGCGAGGCCGGCCCGGAGACGATCGCCGACGACCCCTACCGGCATCTGCCCACCCTCGGCGAGATGGATCTGCACCTGATCGGCGAGGGCAGGCACGAGGAACTGTGGCGGGTGCTCGGCGCGCACAGCCGGCGCTTCGGCGCGGACGCCGACGGCGTGCCCGCCGTGACCGGCACGTCGTTCTCCGTCTGGGCGCCGAACGCGCGCGGGGTGCGGGTCATCGGTGACTTCAACCACTGGGACGGGCGCGGGCACCCGATGCGCTCGCTCGGCGGCTCCGGCGTGTGGGAGCTGTTCGTGCCCGGGGTGGGTGACGGCACCCACTACAAGTACGAGATCTGCGGCCGGGACGGGTGCTGGCAGCGCAAGGCCGACCCGATGGCGAGCCTGGCCGAGCAGCCGCCGGCCACCGCGTCAGTGGTGTACACGTCCTCCTACCAGTGGGGGGACGGAGGCTGGCTGGCCGGGCGGGCCAGCGGCGAGCCGGCCCGGCAGCCTGTCAGCGTGTACGAGGTGCACCTCGGCTCGTGGCGGCCCGGCCTGTCCTACCGCGACCTGGCGCAGGAGCTGACCGGCTACGTCACCTCGATGGGGTTCACCCACGTGGAGCTCCTGCCGGTCGCCGAGCACCCGTTCGGTGGCTCGTGGGGCTACCAGGTCACCTCGTACTATGCGCCGACGTCCCGGTTCGGCAGCCCGGACGAGTTCCGTCACCTGGTGGACCGGCTGCACCAGGCCGGGATCGGGGTCATCCTCGACTGGGTGCCCGCCCACTTCCCCCGCGACGAGTGGGCGCTGGCCCGCTTCGACGGCACCACCCTGTACGAGCACGCCGACCCGCAGCGCGGGGAGCACCCGGACTGGGGCACGCTCATCTTCGACTTCGGGCGGCCCGAGGTGCGCAACTTCCTGGTCGCCAACGCCATCTACTGGCTGGAGGAGTTCCACGCCGACGGGCTGCGCGTGGACGCCGTCGCCTCGATGCTCTACCTCGACTACTCGCGCGAGGAAGGCGAGTGGACGCCGAACGTACGCGGCGGCCGGGAGAACCTGGACGCCGTCTCGTTCCTGCAGGAGGTCAACGCCACCTGCTACCGGCGGTTGCCGGGGATCATGATGGTCGCCGAGGAGTCAACCGCCTGGCCGGGCGTCACCCGGCCGGTCCACCTGGGCGGGCTCGGGTTCGGCTTCAAATGGAACCTGGGCTGGATGCACGACACGCTGACCTACCTGGCGCACGACCCGGTGTTCCGGCACTACCACCACAACGAGATCACCTTCTCGCTGATGTACGCGTTCAGCGAGAACTTCCTGCTGCCGCTGTCGCACGACGAGGTCGTGCACGGCAAAGGGTCGCTGCTGGGGAAGATGCCCGGGGACGAGTGGAAGCGGTTCGCCGGGCTGCGCGCGCTGCTGGCGTACATGTGGGCACACCCCGGCAAGCAGTTGCTGTTCATGGGCTCGGAGTTCGGCCAGGGCGCCGAGTGGTCGGCCGAACGCGGCCTGGACTGGTGGGTCCTGGACCACGAGTTCCATGCCGGGCTGCGGCGGCTGGTCCGCGACCTGAACCACACCTACCGGGGCACGCCGGCGCTGTGGACGCTGGATGGCTCCCCGGACGGGTTCAGCTGGATCGACGCGAACGATGCCGGCGGCAACGTGCTGTCCTTCCTGCGGTTCGGCACCGACGGCGGTGTGATCGCGTGCATCGCCAATTTCGGCGGGCACCCGCACGAGGATTACCGGGTCGGGCTGCCCCGGACCGGGCGGTGGCGCGAGGTGATCAACACCGACGGCTACGACTACGCCGGCAGCGGGGCCGGCAACCTCGGGGCGGTCGATGCGGTGGCGGAGCCGTGCCACGGCCAGCCCGCCTCGGCGGCGCTGACACTCCCCCCGCTGGCCGTCCTCTGGCTAGTACCGGACTAACGGCGGCTCCAGCCCCGCCCCGCCGGCCCACCCCCGCCCGCCGGCCCCGCCTCCGCCAGCCCGCGCAGGTGGCCTGGCGGGCGGGGTCAGCGGTAGGCGGTGGAGGCCAGTTTGGCCGCGACGGCCAGGCCGCACGCGACGACCAGCAGGCGCAGCGCCTGTGCCGGGATCCGGCGGACCAGGGCCGGGCCGGTCCAGCCGCCGACCAGGAAACCCGCCGCGAGCGGCGCGACCGCGGCCCAGTCGACCTGCCCGAACACGGCGAAGGCGACCGCGGCGACCGTGTTCGCGATCCCGCCCAGGACGTTCTTCAGCGCGTTGGTGCGGACCAGTGGCTGGACCACCATGGCGGTGAGCACGGCCAGCATGATGATGCCGCCGGCCGCCCCGAAGTAGCCGGTGTAGGCCGCCACGCCGAACACGCCCGCCAGCAGGAACGGGTTCCGCTCACGGCCAGGTGATCCGTGCCCGCCGCCGCCCGGGCCGGGCACGTCGCCCGCTGGGCCGGGCACGTCGCCCGCTGGGCCAGGCGCGTCGCCGGCTGGGCCAGGCTCAGCGGCACCCGGGCTGGGCTCACCGGTGCTGGCGCCAGGACTGCCCGTGCCGCGGCCGGGGTCCCGTTCGCGCCGCGGCTGGAAGAGCAGCACCAGCGAGGCCGCCGCGATCAGGATCGGGGCGGCGTGCTCGAACGCCTGCGCCGGGGTGATCAGCAGCAGCGTCGCGCCCGCCGCGCCGCCGAGGGCCGCGATCGGCGCCAGGCGGCGGATCCGGGCGACCTGGCCGGTCAGCTCCGGCCGTGAACCCACCGCCGCACCCACGCCGGTGAACAGCAGCGAGACCGTGTTCGTCATGTTGGCCGACAGCGGCGGCAGGCCGATGGCCAGCAGCGCCGGATAGGAGACCACCGAGGCCAGGCTCACCACCGTGCTGACGATGCCCGCCACCACCCCGGCGGCGGCGAGGGCCAGCACCTCGACAAGACTCACCACCCGACCCAAGCACACCAGCCGCCTGCGCCGTCACCGGCGCCCGCTGTAACTCCCGTCACGGTGCCCACCGTCATCGCCAGCCGCCGTGCTTGCTGCGCTGCCCGCAGCGCCGCCCCGCGCCCGCCGCCGGTTGGCTCTGACCAGCGGGGATAGGGTGCGGAATGTGACCGACCCCGCGGCAGCGCCCGCCGTCCCGCCTGGTCCCGGCGGTGATGAGCTGGATCCCAGCCAGCGGTCGGCCCTGATCAGCTGGCTCGCCTTCGCTGCCACGTTCGGCGCGGTGCGGGCCGTCACCTACAGCATCCGGGCCGGCCGCGGCCCCTTCCATGACCTGAACCTGGGCGGCGAGCACCTGCACCACTACCTGTGGGGCATCGGGCTGCTCGCCGGGGTGGGCGCGGTCGCCGTCCGGGGCGATGAACGGGCACGACGGCACCCGGTGGTGGCGGTCGGCTACGGCAGCGGCCTCGCGCTCATCGTCGACGAGTTCGCGCTCCTGCTCGATCTGCGCGATGTGTACTGGGCCAGGCAGGGCCGCATCTCGGTGGACCTGGGCGTCGGCGGCATCGCCCTGGCCGGGTCCTATTTCGCGAGCCTGCCCGTGCTGCGGTCACTGGCCCGTCGCCGCGGCAGCCGCGGCCCCCGCCGCGCCGGCGGCTCCCGGCACGCGGCCAGCTTCGCCACGACCTAGCCGGGACCTTGGTCCCTATCGAGGTCCCGCAGGGCCGGCGAGACTCGCTGCCATGGCAAACGCCCCTTGTGATGAGGTTTGCCCGGTCTTGTCCGGCATTACCGGGGCTGCACCCGGTCTGGGCTTATCCCAGGCAGGCCTTTCGGGGGCGGTCTGCCTGGGGCAGCTCGCCCAAGCGGCCGGGGCTGCCGCCGCTGGGGACGGCAGCCCCGGCCTTTTTGCCGGAGCAACGTCCTAACCGAGCAGCTGCGTCAGCCACCGGGGCCCGGTCACGGTGGCACCCGCCGCCAGGCTGCGCCGCCGCAGTTCGGTGTCCGCGGTGACCACGACCCGCCGGCCCGGCAGCTGGCCGGCGAGGCCGGCGACCGTGTCGTCGCCCTCGCCGGGCGCCGCCACCACCCGCACCGCCCCGTCGGCGGGCACGTGGTCCAGCACGGCCCGGGACTTGCCCTCTACCACCAGCACGAGCTGCGGGTACCAGCGGTCGAGCGCCGCCCCGCCGGTGCCCTCGGGCAGCCGGGCGACCCCGTCCGCGGCCAGCCGCACCAGCTCGCCGTGCAGCCGCAGCATCGCCCCGGCGCGGTCCCGCCACCAGCCGTCGGCACGCGACCCCATCACGTTGGCACCGTCCACGACCAGCGTCACCGGTTCCAGCGCGTCCTGGATGACCGGCCACGAGGCGGCAAAACCGGGGTGCAGCCGGAGCCCGGCCACCTCGCCAGCCGGGATCCAGCTGACTTTGGTCGCCTCCTGGCTCACCGGGCGCACCTCGAACGGCTCCGGCGACCCCGCGATCAGGGTGTGGTAGCTCCAGCCGCCATGGTCGTCGTTGAGCAGCCCGTGGATGCGGACCGTGCCGGGCGGCGCACCGCACTCCTCGGTGGCCTCCCGCACCGCTGCCTGCGCAGGCGACTCGTGACTGTCCCGGGCCCCGCCGGGCGGTCCCCAGGTGCCGCCGTGATGACTCCACCGGGCCCGCCTGATCAGCAGCACCAGCGGCTGCCCCGCGGCGTCCGGGGCACAGATCAGCAGCCCGGCCGCGCCGTGCTTGCCCCAGTGCTGGTGGCCGGTGTCGCAGCCGGTCCAGCCGTCCCCATCGCCGTGTGCCATCCCGGCCGACGATAGCGCAGGCACGGGCGTGCCGGCCGGGCCCGCGAGCAGCGGCGGGCGGTCCTGCCAGCGGCCGCCGGACCGCCTGCCCCGTAAGGTGGATCGCATGGCCGAGTCCATGCTGCAAGAGAAGATCACCCGTATCCGCCAGCGGCGGACCGCCCCGCTGATCCTGGAACTCGACCTCACCGAGGGCCTCGCCGAGGAACCGCCGAGCGACCCGGTTTCCGCCATGCTGACGATGCGCCGTCCCCGGCTGGCGGACGTGCTGGACGGGCTGCGGCGGGCGCGCGGTGACGACCGGGTGCGGGCGCTGGTGGTCAAGGTCGGCGGGCGGCCCATCGGGCTGGCCCAGGCCCAGGAGCTGCGTGCCGCCGTCAGGGAGTTCGCCGCGGCCGGGAAGGCCACGGTGGCCTGGGCGGAGACGTTCGGCGAGTTCTCCCCCGGCAATGTGCCCTACTACCTGGCGACCGCGTTCGGCCGGATCTACCTGCAGCCGTCGGGGGATCTCGGCCTGACCGGGATCAGCCTGCGCCAGCTGTTCTTCCGCGGCGCGATGGACAAGCTCGGCCTGGAGTACCAGGTCGGCAAGCGCAAGGAGTACAAGAGCGCCGCCGACCGGCTCACCGAGCGCGGGTTCACCGGGCCGGCCCGGGAGGCGATGCAGCGGCTGGCGGTCTCGCTCACCGGGCAGATCACCGAGGCGGTCGCGGAGCGGCTGCAGATCGATGCCGCCGACGCGCGGGCACTGGTCGACCGCGGCCCGTTCCTGGCCTCCGAGGCACTGGCCGCCCGGCTGGTGGACGCTCTCGGTTACCGGGACGAGGTCTACACCTACCTGCGCAGGAACGCCGGGCCGGACGCCTACCTGCTGTACCTGGGCCGCTACCAGCGCTCCCGCGCCCTGGCCGGGCGGGCACGCAAGCTGCCCAACCCGTCCGAGAACGTGATCGCCCTGGTCTACGCGACCGGCTCGATCCGGCGCGGGCGCAGCGGCCGGGGGCCGGTCGGCGGCGGGCCGATGGGCTCCGACACGATCGCTGCCGCGCTGCGGGCCGCGACCGCCGATCAGCGGGTGCGGGGGATCGTGCTGCGGGTCAACAGCCCCGGCGGCTCGTACGTGGCATCCGACACGATCCGGCGGGAGGTGGTCCGTGCCCGCGAGGCAGGCACGCCGGTCGTGGTGTCGATGGCCGACGTCGCGGCTTCCGGTGGCTACTTCATCGCCATGGCCGCCGACTCGATCGTCGCCCAGCCGGCCACGCTGACCGGCTCGATCGGCGTGCTCGGCGGCAAGCCGGTGACCACCAGCCTGCTGGAGCACGCCGGGGTGAGCGTGGACGCGGTGACGGAGGGCGCTCACGCGGACATGTTCACGACCACGCGCGCGTTCAGCGAGGAGGAATGGGCGCTGGTCAACACCTGGCTGGACCGGATCTACGAGGACTTCACCGGCAAGGTCGCCCACGACCGCCACCTGCCGGCCGATCAGGTGGCCGACATCGCGCGCGGCCGGGTGTGGACCGGCGCCGATGCCGCCGCGAACGGCCTGGTGGACCAGCTCGGCGGGCTGGATACGGCGGTGGCGCTGGCCCGCCGCACGGCCGGCCTGCCGCCCACCGCGCCGCTGCGCGTCTACCCGCGCACCCATCCGCTGGACCGGTTCCGCCCGCCGGAGTCGAGCGAGGACCGCGCGGCCGCACGGGCCAGCCTGCTCACCGAGAGCTGGGGGCCGGTGTGGCAGCTCGCGTCCCGCGCCGGCCTGCCGCCGTTCGGGCCGTTGCAGCTCCCGGGCCACTGGACGATCCAGTGACCGAACGTCTCGCGCGTACCCAGGCCACCGCGCCGGCTGGCTCTCCCTCGCCGGGTGAGAACGTCGCCGGCCTGGCGGAGGCGCTCGCATCGTTCCCGACCGGGGTCACCCTGGTGATGGTGGCCGACGGGCGGGACGACATCGGGACCACGGTGAGCGCGTTCTGCCCGGTCTCGCTGGCGCCGCCGCTGGTCCTGGTCTCGCTCATCGCCGACTCCTACCCGGCGGAGGTGCTGGGCCGGGTGGACCGGTTCGCGGTCACCGTGCTCGCCGCCGGGCAGCGGGCGCTCGCCGGCCGGTTCGCGGTGGCGGGCCGTCCCGGGGCCAGGCTGATGCTGGAGGGCATGGCGCACCGGCGGGGCGAGGTTTCCGGCGCGCTCATCCCCGACGGCGGGGTGGCAGCGCTGGAGTGCGAGGCCGTGCAGCGTGTCCCGGCCGGCGACCACGTGCTCGTCATCGCCTCGGTCCTGCGCATCCCCTACGTGGCCGAATCCGCTGAGCCGCTGATCCGGTTCGCCGGCCGCTACCCGTCCCTGCGCTGAACCGTCCGCGTGCAGGGGGCACGATCTTCCCGCGGGCCCGGCCCGAAACCCACAGCCAAGGCGCTTCTTCTGTGGACTTCCTGTGGAGAGTCCAGGAGGACAGGGGGATAACTTGAGCTGAACTGTGGACAATTTGTGGACGGCTAAAGAATCTTGAAAATGCCGGCGGAAACCTCTTGTGCGGGCCCGCACGACGGGCGTAGAAATGCTCTCACCACCGAAAACGGGACCACCCGGGGGGCACCCCGGACGCCAGAGGAACTGGGCAACTGGAACTTCAGGCGGGTATCCGGCTCGGTAGTGGACCGAGTGGCACGGACGCTGAGCATGAGGTAGCAGTGTCTGGCGCTGCGAGGTCAGGCGGGCCCCTCCATCTCATGCATGGAGGGGCCTTGTCTTATTGTGCCGGATTCACGGACCAGCGCCCAGTAGCGACACGCCGGCGAGTCTTGCTGTCCGGTGCGCTGGCCGGCTGGCCCGTTGCGTCGCTGGCGGCCCAGCCTGCTAGCTGGCCGGTGCTGCTGGCCGGCCCCGTGGGCGCCTGCTCTCAGGTATGTACCGGCCAGGCGGCGGGCGGACAGAACCGGGCGCCGACGGCTGGGCGTCAGGCGACCTGGATGGAGCGCTTGGCCAGCCCGTACCAGAACCCGTCGATGACCGTCTGGGCGTCCGACAGATCCCCGGCCGCCGCCCCCAGGGTGACGAACAGCGGTGCGAAGTGCTCCGTGCGCGGATGCGCCTTCCGGGCGGCGGGCGCCCTGTGCTGGAAGTCGAGCAGCGTGTCGATGTCGCCGTGGGCGAGCGCTTCGGCACCCCAGTGGTCGAACTCGCTCATGACCGCCGACACCGAACCGTCCAGGCTCATGGCGCGCAGGTTGTGGGTGAAGAACCCGCTGCCCACGATGAGGACACCGGCGTCGCGCAGCGGTGCCAGCTTGCGCCCGATCCCGAAAAGCTGCTGTGGGTCCAGTGTCGGCATCGAGATCTGCAGTACCGGGACGTCAGCGCCGGGGTACATCTCCACCAGCGGCACGTAGGCGCCGTGGTCCAGGCCGCGCCCGGGAATGTCGGCCACTGGCGTGCCGGCCGTGCGCAGCAGCTTCCTGACGTCATCGGCCAGCCCGGGGGCGCCGGGCGCCGGGTAGGTGACCTGGTAGTACCTGTCGTCGAAGCCCCAGAAGTCGTAGACCAGCGGCACCGTGGTGGTGGCGCCGATGGCAAGCGGCGCCGATTCCCAGTGCGCCGAGACCATGAGCACCGAGGCCGGCCGGGGCAGGTCGGCCGACCAGTCGGCGAGCTGCCTGGTCCATAGCTCGTCGTCAGCCAGCGGCGGCGCGCCATGGCTCAAGTAGATCGCGGGCATCCGGCCGCCGGTGCTCTGGGCTCCCGTGCCCTGGGCTGCCGCGTTCTCGCTGGACATCGTGATCCTCCTGCCACTGAGCCTAGCCGCGTGAGAGGATAACAGTTCAAATTCGAACTACATTCCCCGTATCCTGGGAGAGTGGTACAAGCCCCACAGCCGGACCGGACACGGTGGCTGGACGAGACCGAGATGGCGGCCTGGCTCGCCTTCCTCGAGGTCAGCCACCGGCTGGACCGCGTCATCGAGCAGCAGCTGCGGCAGGACGCCGGTCTCTCACACGCCCAGTACGAGATCCTCTCCCGGCTGGAATCCGCCGACGGCGGGCAGCTGCGGATGAGCGAGCTGGCCGACGTGATCGTCGTGTCCAGGAGCGGCCTGACCTATCAGGTCACCCAGCTGGAGCGGGCGGGACTGGTCCGCCGGCGCAAGTGCCCGTCGGATGAACGCGGAGTGCTCGCGGTGCTGACCGGCGCCGGCCGGGCCGCGGTGCGCCGCGCCGCCCCCGGCCACCTGCGGGTGGTGCGCGACTACCTGATCGACGCCCTCACGCCTGCCCAGCGCTCCGCGATGACCGCGGGCCTGGCCGCTGCCCGCGACCGGCTGCGCTAGCCGCACCCCGCCCGGCGCCCCGGCTCGCCCGCACTCGGCCCGGCTCATGGTGACGAACGGAGGAGCGGGCCGATCGCGGCCGCGAGGGCGGCGGGGACGTCGTCCACCAGCAGGTGGCGGCCGTCGCGGACGACGTCCTGGCCGCCGACGACCACGTGGCGGACGTCCGCCGCCGTGCCAGCGAAGATCACCGATTCCAGCGCGGTCGCCGCCGACGCCCCGGCCAGGCGCGGGGTGTCCAGGGCGATGGTCACCAGGTCGGCTATGGCCCCGGCCGCGATCTCGCCCGCCTCCGGCCAGCCGAGGCACGTATGCCCGGCCAGGGTGGCCGCCCGGGCGAGCGCGGCCGCACTGAAACTGCCCCGCTGCCCGGTGACGAGCCGCTCCCCCCATTCCAGGCGCCGCGCCTCGTCCAGCAGGTCGATCACGGCGTGGCTGTCGCTGCCCAGGCTGATGGGGCTGCCGGCCGAGGCCAGCGCGCGGGCGGGGCCGATACCGTCGGCCAGGTCCGCCTCCGTGGTCGGGCACATGCACACCACGGTCCGGCTCCCGCCCAGCACGTCGATGTCGCCGCCGGTGACGTGGGTGGCATGGACCACCGTGGTGCGGGGGCCGAGCGCCCCCACCCGGTCGAGCAGCTGGGTGGGCGTGAGGCCGTGCGCGGCCAGGCAGGCATGGTTCTCCGCCGCCTGCTCCGACAGATGGGCGTGCAGCGGCGCACCGTAGGCGTGCGAGCAGGCGATCACCGGGTGCATCTGGCCCGGTGGCACCGCCCGCACCGAGTGGATAGCCACCCCGAGCCGCGCGTGCGGCGCGAGCAGCCCGTGCTGGTCGGCCCCGTACGCGTGCACCCGCTGCGCCCACGCCTCGCTGTCGCCGTCGCCGAACCGCAACTGGGTGCCCGCCAGCGGTTCCGGCGTGCCGTCGGCCGCCAGTCCCCCCGACAGGTAGCAGGCGTCGATCAGGGTGATCCGCACGCCCGCCTGCGCCGCCGCCTCGGCCAGCGCCCGGCCCATCTGGTTCGGGTCGGCGTAGCGGGTACCGCCGGGGCCATGGTGCAGATAGTGGAACTCGCCCACACAGGTGATCCCCGCCAGCGCCATCTCCGCGTAGACGGCCCGGGCCAGCGCCAGGTAGCTGTCCGGGTCCAGCAGCGCGGCCACCTGGTACATCCGCTCCCGCCAGGTCCAGAACGTCCCCTGCCCGGCCTGGCCGGTGCCGCGCAGGACCCGGTGGAACGCGTGCGAGTGCGCGTTGGCCAGCCCGGGCAGGGTGAGCCCGGGCAGCCGCACCGTGCCCGGGGGCACGCCGTCCGCGGGCACATCGGGCCGCACGGTGACGAAGCGCCCGCGGTCCGACTCGATCAGCACGTTCGAGCGCACCCCGCCCGCGGGCAGCCAGGCCAGGCCGGCGAGCCAGCGCCGGGTCCCGTCCCCGTTCACCGGCATGCCAGGTCCTCCAGCACGGCGGCCAGGGCCACCACCCCAGCCTCGCAGTCGGCCCGCTCGGCGTGCTCGGCGGGCGAGTGCGACACGCCGGTCGGGTTGCGCACGAACAGCATCGCCGTGGGCACCCGGGCCGCCAGCACCCCCGCGTCGTGGCCGGCCCCCGTCGCCGCCAGCGGCGCCGGGATGCCACGGTCGCCCAGTGCGGTGGCCAGCCGGCTGCGCAGGCCCAGATCGAAGTCGACCGCGGGTGTGGCCGACTCCTGCACGACCTCCAGGCCGACTCCCTGGGCGGCGGCCGCGCTCCGTGCGGCCGCCAGCACCTGCTCCACCACCGCTGCCAGGGCCTGTTCGTCCGGGCCACGTGCGTCCAGCCAGGCGCTCACCCGCGCGCTGACGGCGTTGACCGCGCCGGGTTCGGCGGCGACCTTGCCGACAGTGGCGAGGGCGCCCTCCTGCACGGCCGCCTGCCGGGCGGCGAGCACGGTGGCGGCAAAGGGGAGCATCGGGTCATGCCGCCCGGCCAGGGTGGCCGTGCCGGCGTGGTCGGGCTGGCCGGTGAACACCAGCCGCCACCGCCCGTGCGGCCAGATCCGCTGGCCGATGCCGACCGCCGCGTCCATGCTGACCAGCCACCGGCCCTGCTCGATGTGGAGCTCCACGTAGGCCGATACCCGTCCGAGCAGCTCGGTGTCCGGCCCGATGCCGGCCGGGTCGTGCCCGGCGGCCGTCATGGCCTCGGCGAGGCTGATCCCGCCGGAGTCCGTCAGCGCCCGCGCCGCGTCCGGCTCGATGGTCCCGGCCAGCAGCCGGCTGCCCAGGCACGCCACCCCGAACCGGCCGCCCTCCTCCTCGGTGAAGGCGGCCACCGCGAGCGGGCGGACCGGCACCAGGCCCCGTTCCCGGAGCAGGTCGATCGCGGCGAACGCCGACACCACACCGAGCGGGCCGTCGAAGGCGCCGCCGTCCGGCACCGAGTCCAGGTGGCTGCCGGTCACGACCGCCTGGCCGCCCGGTGCACCGGGCACGTCCCACCACGCCCAGAGGTTGCCGTTGCGGTCGGTGCCGGTCCGCAGGCCGCGTTCGGCGGCTGCCCGGGTGAACCAGGCCCGGCACGCGGTGTCCTGGGCCGTCCAGGAGAACCGCCGGTATCCCCCCGTGACCGGGTCCCGCCCGACGGCCACCAGCGCCTCCCACAACCCCGCGAAGCTCACCGCCACGCCCCGCTCTCATGATCATGGTGGGTTTCATGCGCCAGACGCATGAAAGGCACCACGATCATGGTTCCCGGTCCGCAGACTCGCTCATCGGGATGCGGACGCCGCGTTCGGCGGCGACCTCGGCCGCCTCTTCGTAGCCCGCGTCCACGTGCCTGATCACACCCATGCCCGGGTCGTTGGTCAGCACCCGCTCCAGCTTCTGGCCGGCCAGCGGCGTGCCGTCGGCGACGCAGACCTGCCCGGCGTGGATGGAGCGGCCGATGCCCACCCCGCCGCCGTGGTGCACGCTCACCCACGACGCGCCGGAGGCGGTGTTGACCAGCGCGTTCAGGATCGGCCAGTCGGCGATGGCGTCCGACCCGTCGGCCATCCCCTCGGTCTCACGGTACGGCGAGGCCACCGACCCGCAGTCAAGATGGTCGCGGCCCAGCACGATCGGGGCCGACACGTCCCCGCGCGCGACCATCTCGTTGAAGCGCAGGCCGGCCTGGTGCCGCTCGCCGTATCCGAGCCAGCAGATCCGGGCTGGCAGCCCCTGGAAGTGCACCTTCTGCTCGGCCAGCCGGATCCACCGGGCCAGCGCCTCATTGGCCGGGAACAGATCCAGGATCGCCGCGTCGGTGGCGGCGATGTCGGCCGGGTCCCCCGACAGCGCCGCCCACCGGAACGGCCCCTTGCCCTCGCAGAACAGCGGCCGGATATACGCGGGCACGAACCCGGGGAACGCGAACGCCCGGCCGTACCCGGCCAGCTCCGCCTCGCCCCGGATCGAGTTGCCGTAGTCGAACACCTCCGCGCCCGCGTCCTGGAAGCCGACCATCGCTTCGACGTGCGCGGCCATGGACTGCCTGGCCGCCTGCGTGAACCCGGCCGGGTCCTCGGCCCGCAGCGCCCCCATGTCCTCGAACGGGACCCCCCGCGGCAGGTAGGTGAGCGGGTCGTGAGCCGAGGTCTGGTCGGTGACCACGTCGATCGCCGCGCCCCGCGCGAGCAGAGCCGGCAGCACCTCGGCGGCGTTGCCCAGCAGCCCGATCGACAGCGGCTCGCCCGCATCCCTGGCAGCCTCCGCGCGCCGCAGCGCGTCGTCGGCGTCGTCGGCTGCCACGTCAAGGTACCCGTGCTCGATCCGGCGGGCGATCCGGCTCGGGTCGCACTCGACCACGATCGCGACCCCGCCGTTCATGGTCACCGCCAGCGGCTGCGCGCCGCCCATGCCGCCGAGCCCGGCGGTGAGCGTGATCGTGCCGGCCAGCGTCCCGCCGAACCGCTTGGCGGCGACCGCGGCGAACGTCTCGTAGGTGCCCTGGAGAATCCCCTGCGTCCCGATGTAGATCCACGACCCGGCGGTCATCTGGCCGAACATGGTCAGCCCGGCCGCCTCCAGCCGCCGGAACTCATCCCAGGTCGCCCACTGCGGGACCAGCAGCGAGTTCGCGATCAGCACCCGCGGCGCCCATTCGTGGGTGCGCATGACCCCGACCGGCTTGCCCGACTGCACCAGCAGCGTCTCGTCCCCTTCAAGACCTTGGAGAGTCTTAACGATGGCATCGAAGGCGGCCCAGCTCCGTGCCGCCCTGCCCGATCCCCCGTAAACGATCAGCTGGTCGGGGTGCTCTGCCACCTCCGGATCGAGGTTGTTCATCAGCATCCGCATGGCCGCCTCCTGCGCCCATCCCCGGCAGCTGAGCGTGGTGCCACGGGGCGCCCGGACCGGCCGCGGCCCAGACGGCGGCCCGCCCGCGGAAGTGACGGCAGTCATCGGCAGCTCCTCATCGAGTCGGCGAGCGGGCCCATCCAGCGACGGGTCGCCCCGCCTCATCATCTCGCGTGGGCGCGAATCTCTGCCCGGGCGGGTGCTGGAGAGTCAGGAGCGGGGCCGCTAGCGCGAGAATGACCACGTGAGCACCGTGCGGCGCATCCAGCTTGCCCTGCTTGCCCTGCTTGCGGTCATGGTCGCGGGGACCATCGGGTACATCCTGCTGGGGTTCGGCCCGCTGGACGCGGTCTACCAGACCGTCACCACCATCACCACGGTGGGGTTCAGGGAGGTCGAACCGCTCGGGACCGCCGGGAAGATCTTCACCATCGTGCTGATCATCGCCGGCGTGGGCACGGCGCTGTATGCGTTCGGAGTGGTTCTCGAAGCGCTGGTGGAGGGGCACCTGCGCCAGCATCTGGAAAGGCACCGGATGGAACGGGAGATCGCCCGGATGTCCGGGCACACCATCGTCTGCGGCTGGGGCCGGGTCGGCCGGTCGGTCGGCTCGCACCTGGCCGGCCTCGGCAACCAGGTGGTGGTGATCGACAAGGACCCCGCGCGGGTGGCGACCGTCCCGGCCGGGATCCGCTCGTTCAACGGCGATGTCACCAGTGACGAGGTGCTGCAAGAGGCGGGCATCATGCGGGCCGGCGCGCTCATCGCCGCCATCGACACCGACGCCGAGAACGTCTACGTGACCCTGTCGGCCCGGGCGCTCCGCCCCGACCTGGTCATCATCGCCCGGGCCCGGACCGAAGCGTCGGAGTCCAAGCTGCTGCGGGCGGGCGCGACGCGGGTGGTGAACCCGCAGCGGCTCGGCGGGCAGCGGATGGCCGCCGCCGCCATGCAGCCGAACGTGGTCGAGTTCCTCGATGTGGTGATGCATGACGGCTCCCTGGAGTTCCGGCTGGAGGAGGTGCCGGTGGGCGCCGGATCCCGGCTGGCCGGCCGGAGCTTGCGGGAGGCCGAACTCACCGACTCCACCGAGGCGCTCGTGCTGGCACTGCGCCACCCGGACGGGACCTTCATGACCAACCCGCCGCTGCACACCCGGATCGAGCCCGGCTCGGTCCTGATCGCGATCGGGACCGGGCCGCAGCTAGCCGCGCTGCGGACCGCCGCCAGGTAGACGGTCCCGGGGGCGGCGGCGCTGCCGCCGTCCCCGGGCCGCCGCGCGGTCAGCCCAGGCCGACCGACTTGAGCCAGTTGCTCGCGACCGTCGGGTAACTCGCCTTGTTCAGGATGATCTGCTTGTCCATGGCCAGCAGGCCGGCCGTGGTCAGCTTGGCCGAGATCTCGTTCAGCGTGCTGACGATGGTGGGGTTGACCCCCTTCTTGTAGACCAGCGGGGTCACGTTCTGCGCGGCGAAGTCGAACTTGGGGTCGGCCAGCGCCACCAGGTGGTCGGTGATGATCTGCGGGGTGGTGGTGAACACGTCGGCGGCCTGCACCTTGCCGCTGGTCAAGGCGGAGAGCGTAATCGGGCCCGACTCGTCGAGCGGGTCGAATCCCTTGAACGTGAGGCCGTAGACGCTCTTCAGCCCGAGCAGGCCGTCCCGGCGGGTCTTGAACTCGGGCGGCCCGCCAATGATCATCTTGCTGGCGAAGGGCTTGAGGTCAGCGATGGACGCCAGGTGGTACTTGGCCGCGGTCGCCTGGGTGACCGTGACCGAGTCCTTGTCCTGCGCGCTGGAGGAGCTGAGGATCTCCACCGAGCTCGGCAGCTTGGTCGTGAGCTCGGCGTTCACCTGCGCCGTGGTGGCCGCGGTGCTGTTGGGATCCAGTGAGGTGGTCAGCAGGGCACCGTTGTACTCCGGCAGGATCGTCACCGCACCGCTGACGACCTGCGGGTAGTAGACCTCGCGGGCACCGATGTTGAACCGGGTGGTGACCTTGATGCCCTTGGCCTGCAGCGCCTGGGCGTAGATCTCGGCCAGCAGCTCGTCTTCGGGGAAGTTGGCCGACCCCACCACCACCGAGCCCTTGCTCGCCGGTGGCGCGGACGACTTCAGCGGGTTCGAACTGCCGCCACTGCCGCAGGCGGCGAGTGACAGACCGGCAATGACGGCGATGCCCGCCAGGGCACCGCGCGTTCTGCGCGACATGCGGATTCCTTCCGTAGGGGGATACAGAATCAGGCGGGCTGCGCCTGCAGGCGCAGCCCGGCTGGAACGATCAGCCAGCGCAGGCCCACGAACGCGGCCTGGACCGCGAGGGCGAGCATGACCACCAGCAGGGCGCCGCCGGCGACCTCGGCGTAGTCGTTGGTGGCCAGGCCATCGATGATGTAGCGGCCGAGGCCGCCGAGGCCCACGTAGGCCGCGATGGTCGCGGTGGCGACCACCTGGATCGCCGCGGTACGCAGGCCGAGCAGGATGAGCGGCAGAGCGACCGGCGCTTCCACTTTCCGCAGCAGCTGCGGCCCGGTCATCCCCATGCCGCGAGCCGCGTCCTTCAGACCCGGATCGACCCCGAGCATGCCTTCGTAGGCGTTCACCAGGATCGGCGGGATCGCCAGCGCGACCAGCGGCACGATGTAGGCGGCTGAGGTGCCCGCCGACCCCAGGTAGGCCAGCGCCACCGCGAAGGCCAGCACGACGAGCCCGAGCGTGGGCAGCGCGCGCCCGAAATTGGCCAGGCTGACCACCAGGAAGCCGCCCCGGCCCGTGTGCCCGATCAGCAGCCCGGCGGGCAGCGCGATGAGGGCGGCGATCAGCAGCGAAATCCCGACATACCCCAGGTGCTGGAGCAGCCGCGCCGGGATGCCGTTGGCCCCGTGCCACTGCTGGGCCTGGGCCAGCCAGGCGAAGCCCGGCCCGATCGCGTTCACGGCGTGCCCACCTCCCGGCCGCGCAGCCACGGCGTCAGCAGCCGGCGGACCCCCACCAGCACCGCGTCGGCGGCCAGCGCGATCAGCACGATGAGCAGCAGCCCGACCGTGATCTCGGTGGTGAAGAAATCGCGCTGCTCGCCGTCGATGAACAGATAGCCCAGGCCGCCGATGCCGATCAGCGCCCCCACGCTGACCAGGCTGATGCTCGCCACCGTTGCGACCCGCAGCCCGGCGATGACCACCGGCACCGCCAGCGGCAGCTCCACCCGGATGAGCCGCCGCAGCGGCCCGAACCCCATCGCGGTGGCCGCCTGCCGGACCGGCTCGGGAACCGCGCGCAGCCCGTCCACCACATTGGGCAGCACGGTGGCGAGCGAGTACAGGGCGAGCGGGATGATCAGCGTCAGCGACTGGGTGGGGCCGACCAGGCCGGTGTAGGGGATGAGGAAAATGAACAGCGCCAGGGCCGGGATCGCATACAGCACGCTGCTGGCGGTCAGCGCGGGCGGGTAGAACCACTTCCACCGCGCGCAGGCGATCCCCAGCGGCAGCGAGATGACCAGCCCGATCAGCACCGGTGTCAGGGCCAGGTACAGATGCTGGCCCGTGTACCCGGCCAGCATCGCGCGGTTCTCCCAGGCCCAGCTCATCCGGGCGCACCCTGCCCGGCCGGCCCGCCCCGTGCCGGCCCGTCCCGTGCCGGCCCGCCCCGTGCTGGCCCGTCCCGTGCTGGCCCGCCCTGGCCGGCCTCGGCCGCCGCCTCATCGGCGGCGTGGATCGCGGCCCGCAGGCTGTCGTAGGAGGTCACACCGGCGACCCGGCCGTCCGCGTCGATCCCGACCGCCCGCCCCGTGCGTGAGAGCACGGTGGCATCGAGCGCGGCCCGCAGCGAATCCGTGCTCACGCTGAACGTGTGACCGTACGGCGTCAGCGCCTCGCCGCCGACCCTGGCCCCGGCCGGCAGCATCTCCAGGTCAGCCGGCGATACCCAGCCGAGGGGCAGGCGCTGTGAGTCGATGACGAGCAGCCAGGGCGCACCCGACTGCTTGCATGCCCGCAGCGCGTCGGCGACCGGCATGCCCACCTCGATCACCGCGTCGTCGTCCAGCGTCAGGCCGGCCGCGGGCAGGAACGACAGGCGGCGGATGCCCCGGTCAAAGCCCAGGAAGTTCTCCACGTAGCTGTCAACCGGCGCGCCGAGCAGCCGCTCAGGGCTGTCGACCTGGGCCAGCCGCCCACCCGGGTGGAAGATGGCGACCAGGTCCCCCACCTTGATCGCCTCCTCGATGTCGTGCGTGACGAGTACGACCGTCTTGTGCAGCTCCGCTTGCAGCTTGATGAGCTCATCCTGCAGGGAGGCTCGGACAATTGGGTCGACGGCGCTGAACGGCTCATCCATCAGCAGCACCGGCGGGTCGGCGGCGAGTGCCCGGGCCACCCCGACCCGCTGCTGCTGGCCGCCGGACAGCTGGTGCGGGTACCGGCGGGCCAGGCCAGGCTCCAGCCCGACCAGTTCCATCAGGTCGTGGGCCCGCGCACGGGCCTTCGCCTTTGTCCATCCGGCCAGCAGCGGGACGGTGGCGATGTTGTCCTCGATGGTCCGGTGCGGGAACAGCCCGGACTGCTGGATGACGTATCCGATCCCCCGGCGCAGGACGGCCGGCTTGGCCTGCCTGATATCCCGGCCATCGAGCATGATCCGGCCGGAGGTCGGCTCCACCATCCGGTTGATCATCCGCAGCGATGTCGTCTTGCCGCAGCCGCTGGGGCCGACCAGCACCATGGTCTTCCCGGCCGGCACTTCCAGGTCGAGTGCGTCGACGGCGACGGTGCCACCCGGATACCGTTTGGTCACACGCTCGAACGTGATCACGGCGTGGCCTCCGGGTGTTCTGGTGCGGTCTGCCAGGTAAACCGCTCGAACGAGGAGTCTGTACCCATGCGGCCGGTCGCCATGCCGGCGTGACCGGTCCGGCCAGCCTAGCCGGGCAGGGGCAATAGCGGCCGGCAAGCACGCGGACTATGACCCGGTCCGGGAATAATGCTGGTTGCGGGCAGGTTCAGCCGCCGGTGCCGCTGGCTCCCATACCGGTCCGCGCCCACACGAGCCGCCGGGTGCCACCGCGCACCCCGATCGCGAAGGCTGCCACGATGACGGTCGAGAGCCACACGCACGGCGAGGCGCCCAGCCACGAGCACCGGGACGTCTCCGGCGGCTGGCTGCGCCCGGCCGTGTTCGGCGCGATGGACGGCCTGGTCACCAACGTGTCCTTGATCGCCGGGGTGGGCGCGGGTGGCGGGGCGCCGCACTTCATCGTGCTCACCGGGCTGGCCGGCCTGGCGGCTGGCGCGTTCTCGATGGCCACCGGCGAATACGTCTCGGTTTCCTCGCAGAACGAGCTGGTCGCCGCCGAGGTGCGCAAGGAGCGGTTCGAGCTGGAGCACCACCCGGTGGCCGAGCGCAAGGAACTGGCCGGCAAGTTCCGCATGTGGGGAGTGGAGCCCGGCCTCGCGGACCAGGTGGCCCGGCAGGTCTCCGCCCACCCCGAGCACGCCCTGGCCGTGCACGTGCGCGAGGAGCTCGGGGTGGACCCTCACGAGCTGCCATCTCCGGTCGTCGCCGCCGTCGCGTCGCTCGTGACCTTCGCCGTCGGCGCGTTCGTCCCGCTGCTGCCCTACCTGCTGTCCTACGACTCGCTCTGGGTGGCGCTGGGGCTGGCAGCGGTGGCCGCCTTCGCCGGCGGCGGGATGGTGGCACGGCTCACCGGCCGGCCGTTCCTGCACGGGGCATTGCGCCAGCTGCTGCTCGGCGCCGCCGCCGTCGCGGTCACCTACCTCATCGGCAGCCTGGTCGGTGCCGCCATTCACTAACTGCTGCGGGGAGGGCTACCAGGTGTCGGGGGTGAAGGAGTCGTCGCCGTGGGTCCCGGGCCCGGACAGCAGGGCGAGGTCGGACTCGACCATCATGGTGACCAGCTCCTCGAAGCCCACCTTCGGCTCCCAGCCCAGCTGCTTGACCGCCGTCGAGGGATCCGCGCACAGCTGGTCCACCTCGGCCGGGCGGACGAACGCCGCGTCGCAGACCACGTGATCGCGCCAGTCCAGGCCGGCCTCCCCGAACGCCCGGTCCACCAGCTCCTCCACGCTGTGCGTGACTCCGGTGCCCACCACCACGTCCTCCGGCTCGTCCCGGGTGAGCATCAGGTGCATGGCCCGCACGTAGTCACCGGCGAACCCCCAGTCACGCCGGACCGACAAGGTGCCCAGCCGCAGCTGGCGCTCCAGCCCGAGCTTGATCCTGGCCACGCCCAGCGACACCTTGCGGGTGACGAACTCGCTGCCCCGCCGCGGCGACTCGTGGTTGAACAAGATCCCGGAGACGGCGAACATGCCGTAGGACTCGCGGTAGTTCTGGGTGAGGAAATGGCCGTACGTCTTGGCCACCCCATACGGGCTGCGGGGATGGAACGGGGTCCGCTCAGTCTGCGGCGACTCGGCGACCATTCCGAACATTTCTGATGACGAGGCCTGGTAGAACCTGATCTGCCCGCCGCCCGGGCTGCGCGAGCCGCTGATCCCGCTGCACACCCGGATCGCCTCCAGCACCCGCAGCACCCCCAGCCCGGTCACCTCACCGGTCAGCTCGGCCTGCTGCCACGACATCGGCACGTAGGAGATCGCCGCCAGGTTGTACACCTCGTCGGGCTGGACCCGCTCCACCGCGGAAATCAGGCTGCCCTGGTCCAGCAGGTCACCGCGGACCAGCTTGACCTCACCGAGCAGTTCACGTACCCGCCGCACCCGCGGGTTCGACTGGCCGCGCACCAGCCCCCACACCTCGTACCCCTGCGCCAGCAGGTGTTCGGCAAGGTAGGACCCGTCCTGCCCGGTGATTCCGGTGATCAGCGCACGCCTCGTCATCGCCAGTCCTCCACCTGCGGTCGTGACCACCCCGGCGCACCACGGGCGGCGGTGCGCCATTGCGGCCCTGTCGCGGCAGCTTACTGTCGCTGGAGGGGCGCAAAGGTACGGGACGTACCCGGTGGTAATGTTCGCTGCCTAGCAGGCATGGCCATCACTGGATAGCGAAGCGGACGAAAGGTACGAAGCTGCGTGCTCACGATGGGTCGCCCGCTCCGCGTCGCACTGGTGTCGTACCGCAGCAAGCCTCATTGCGGTGGCCAGGGCATATACCTGCGTCACCTGTCCCGGGAACTGACCGCGCTCGGCCACCACGTCGAGGTCTTCTCCGGCCAGCCCTACCCCGAGCTCGAGCCCGGCCCGGTACTGCGCACGGTGCCCAGCCTGGATCTGTACCGCGAGCCCGACCCGTTCCGCTGGCCACGGCCGTCGGAGTTCCGGGACTGGATCGACGCGGCGGAGTTCGCCTCCATGCGGACCGGGTCGTTCCCCGAGCCGCTCACGTTCAGCCTGCGCGCGCTGCGGGTGCTGCGGGCCCGCCGCGCCGACTTCGACCTCGTTCATGACAACCAGGTGCTCGGGTACGGGCTGCTCGGGCTCGCCAGGGTCGGCTTCCCGCTGGTGACCAGCATCCACCACCCGATCAGCGTGGACCGCCGGATCGAGCTCGCGGCGGCCAGGGGCCTGTTCCAGCTGTCCCTGACCCGGCTCGCCAAACGGCGCTGGTACTCCTTCGTCCGGATGCAGGCGCGGGTCGCCCGCCACTGCGGCACCATCCTGACCGCGTCGCAGTCCTCGCGCGACGACATCTGCCGCGACTTCAAGGTCCCGCCCGGCAGCGTCCGGGTGATTCCGCTGGGGGTGGACACCCGCCTGTTCCACCCCCGCTCATCCCGCACCCCCGGCCGGGTCGTCGCCGTGGCCAGCGCCGACTCGCCGGTCAAGGGCGTCGGTACCCTGCTGCGGGCGTTCGGCAAGCTGCTCGCGGAGCGGGAAGCGCACCTGATCGTGGTGGGCAAGCCGGCCCCCGGCGGCCCCACCGAGCGGCTCGTCAGCGAGCTCGCGCTCGGCGAGCGGGTGCGTTTCGTCAACGGCATCAGCGACAACGACCTCGCCGAACTGGTGGCCAGCGCCGAGATCGCCGTCGTGCCGTCTTTGTATGAGGGCTTCTCGCTGCCTGCCGTGGAGCACATGGCATCGGGAACCCCGCTGGTGGCCAGCCGGACCGGCGCCCTGCCCGAGGTGACCGGGGACGCCGCCAGGCTGGTCGAGCCTGGCGACCCCGAAGAGCTCGCCGCCGCCCTGCGCGACCTGCTCGACTCCCCGGCGCAGCGGGCCCGGCTGTCGGCCGCCGCCTGGCAGCGGGTCCAGGAACGGTTCGCCTGGCCCGCCGTGGCCCGCGCCACCGTGGCCGAATACGAACGGGCGATCGCCGCCACAGCCGCCACCGCCGCCGGGGCCCGGCCGGGCGCCGGGGCCGGCTGAAGGGAGCTGGCCAGTGCTGACAGTCGACTTCCGCCGTTTCCCGGTCGGGCCGGGTCACCGGCTGCTCGACCTGGGGTGCGGTGCCGGCCGGCACGCCCATGAGGCATGC
>DATKRG010000103.1:0-2349 GCA_035532275.1 Streptosporangiaceae bacterium
CCCGGCGCTCAGCCGCGGCGGGCCGCCCTGCCGCGCAGGTCTTTCAGTGCGGACACGTCGGCGGCGTGGGCCGCACGCGGGCCGGGAGTCTCGATGATGAACGGGACGCCCCTGGTCGCCGGATGACGCAGCAGTGCCGCGAAGGGCCCCGCCCCGATCTGGCCGGCGCCGATGTTCTCGTGCCGGTCACGGTGGGAGCCGCAGCTGTCCTTGGAGTCGTTGGCATGGATCAGGCGCAGCCCGCCACGTTCTCCCCGCTGCCCGTGCCGCCCCAGGACCGCCAGCAGCGCGTCAAGCAGCTGGGCCGCGCCGCGGCGTGCCGCCAGGTCGTGACCGGCCGCGAACGCGTGGCAGGTGTCCAGGCACAGCCCGGCACGCGGGTGCCAGTCCAGGGCATCGAGGTACGGCCCGAGGTCCTCGGCGGTCGCGCAGAGCATCCGGCCCTGGCCTGCCATCGGCTCCAGCAGCAGGTCCGGCCCGGTGCTGCCGAGCGAGTCGAGCAGGGGCAGCAGGGACTCCCGGACGTGCCGCATGCCCTGCTCGCGGCTGGCACTGACCGCCGAGCCGGTGTGGACCACCACACCCCGGGCGCCGATCTCACGCCCGCGGTGCACCGAGTGCGCCAGCGACCCGGCCGAGCGCCGCCGGGTCACCGGGTCCGGAGACCCCAGGTTGACCAGGTAGGGGGCATGCACGAAGACCGGGAGGCCGGTGGCGTCCACGTGCTCCCGCAGCGCCTTGTCCTGCCCGGCGTCCCCGTCCGACAGCGCCCAGCCGCGGGGGTTGGAGACGAACACCTGGATGGCCTCGGCGCCGATCGCCTCCGCGTACGCCAGCCCGTCCGCGAGACCGCCCGCCACCGGCACGTGCGCGCCCACCGGCCGGGCGGGCTGGTGGGCTGGCATGGCATGTCAGCGTAGTGGCCGAAGGCGGGAGCCCGGCCCGGGCTAGCGCCTGCGTGCGTAGACCGAGTAGCTGCCCGCATTGAGCACCCGGTGGAAGTTGGCCTGGACGTAGGCGCGCAGCGCCGGCGTCCAGGCGACCCGGAGTGCGTTCTTGGCGGACAGCAGCAGGTACTGGGCGTGGCTGAATGCCTGCCGCCAGGCTGCCGCCACCGCCGGGACGCGGGCTGCGCCGGTGGCCGGGCTGAGCCCGTTCGAGAGGGCGAGGTCGGTGCCGAGCCCGTCGACCATCGCCGGGCAGCCGGGGGTGCTTGACACGAACCGGTTGGCCAGCAGCAGGTAGGACACCTGGTCACTGAGCACGCAGGCGCGGGCCGGGATGACCCGCTGGATCGCGGCGGCCGGGCCGGGGCGCACCTTGGCCACCGCCGCTGCCTGGCCGATGACCCCGGCCAGCACCGTCAGCCCGGCCAGGCCCGCAACCAGCCAGCCGAGCCAGCGGCCGGCGGCGGGCCTGGCGCCGCGCAGTCCGTCGTCAGCGGCGAGCCGGGAGATGGCCAGCGCCAGGGCCAGGCCGAGGAACGGCATCACGAACGCGGTGTAGTGAGTGCCATAGAAGGGCGGCCAGAGCACCATGGCGACCACCAGGGCAGCGGCCGCGGCGGCGAACCAGTCCAGCGCCGCCGGCCCCCGGCGGGACCGGTACCAGGTGAGGGCGTAGGCGCCCACCACGAAGACCACGATGATCACCGCAACCAGCAGGACGGTGCCGTGCGCCCAGGACCGCGCGGCCGGAATCCCGATCATGTCGCCGACCCGGTGCCAGACCGGGGCCCGGGTGCCGGTCCTGGCCAGCTGCGCGCGGACGATGCTGTCGTAGAACGACCGCGGGGCCAGGGCCGCGAGCGGAAGCACGGCGACAGCGAAGCCGGCTACTACCCCGGCGGCGAAGACAGCCGCCCGCCGGATCTGGGGCGCCAAGAGCACCAGCAGGACGATCACGGGCACGATCGCCCAGGTCTTCACCGATCCGGCGAAGCCGAAGGCCGCGCCGCCCCAGGCGAGCCGGCGGGTGCTGGTGGCCAGCTTGTCGCCGTCGAACACGGCCACCGCCCCGGCCAGGCAGAACAGCACCAGCCACGGCTCAAGCAGCACGGTGTGGGCCGCGCCCACCGACGCCGGGTAGACGGCGGCGATCGCGCACGACACGGCGACGGCGAGCAGCCCGCGGTGGCGGACCAGCGGGCCTGCCAGCACCACGCCAGCGGTGCTGGCCAGGGCGGTGAGGAGCCTGCCGATGGCCATCCCCCAGGCGGTGCCGGTCAGGTTGGACAGCAGACCGGCCGGGCTCATGAGCAGTGTGATGCCCGGCGGCTGCACCAGCACGAAGTCGCGGTAGGGAAGCGAGCCGTGCACCAAGCGGACCGCGCTGCCGAAATACGGCCCG
>DATKRG010000104.1:0-9935 GCA_035532275.1 Streptosporangiaceae bacterium
GCCATGATGAGGTACTGGTCGGGGTGATGCTGCTGGAACTCGAACAGCTTGACGGTCTCGTATGCGCCGACGTCCATCCATCCGTTGATGTTGATGGATGGCGTCACACCGGTGTGGCTGGCGTCGATGAGGTCGACGTCCCACCAGGCGGGGCTGGCCGGGCCGCCGGCCATGAACGTCTCGAAGCCCGTCAGCGGCGAGCCCATGCGCCGCAGCACTTCACCGCTCGGCGCTTCCCGCGTGGCCTTGTCGAGGGCCGCGGCGTACTCCGGGTCCCGGAAGTCGGGCGCGCTGACCGAATACCGCCGGAAGATGCGGGAGAGTTCGTCGCCCTCGGCGTTCACGGGCAGCTTCGGGCGCAGCCGGATCCCGAATGGCGCATGCCACAGTGCCCACGTCTTGATCATGGGAACGCCGCCGCGGAAGAAGCAGCCCTTCGATCCCTCGGCGCCGGGGATGTCCCCGATGCCGGCGCCGGAGCTCATCGGCACGCATGCGCACAGCGCCCGATGCCCGATGGCGCCGAGCTTCAGCTGGTTCTCGGCAGTTGAGGAACAGCCATGCAGGCCGGCCTTGCCGTTGGACCATTCCTGTGCGCTGATCCAGTCCAGGGTGTCCTGGGCGTCGGCAGTAGTGCTGGTGAGGAAGCCGAAGTCGCCTTCGGACCACTCGCTGCCGCGCTCGTTCTGCACGATAAGCACATAGTTCTTCTTGAACTGCGCGGTGTGCATGGGCTTGAACTGGTCGGGGATGGAGTTCACCGCGTATGGCGTGCGAACCATCAGCGTGGGATAGCGGCCTTCCACGCGCGGCCGGATGACGACGGTTGCCAGCCGGACTCCGTCACGCATCGCCAGCATGATGTAGTCGAAGCGGTATCGCACTGTGTCCGCGCCGAGGGCGCGCACTGAGGATTCCAGCGCTGTCGGTGGCAGGAATTCCTCCCGCCTGGCGTCAGCGGCAGTCATGGTCGTTCGGCCTCCGATGGCAGTTAACGACGTGGTGCCCAATAGGGCGCTTACAGGCTAACGGTGACAGCCGCAGCGTGCCGGTTCGTGAGCCGCGGGCGGCCGCGCAAGATCATGAGTCGGCGTCTAGCTGAGCCAGCCCGGGGTGTCCAAACATCTCCGGGTGCTGCGCGAGGCCGGTCTGGTGACGGTGCGCCATGAGGCCCAGCGACGCTGGTATCGGCTGTGCCCCGAGCCACTGGCCGAGGTTGATGCCTGGCTTGCGCCGTACCGCACCTTCTGGTCCGACCGCCTCGACGCCCTTGCCCGCCACCTGGAGGAGAATCCGGAATGAACGCAAACCTGCAGACCATCGACGGCCGCCCTGCGCTGCACTTCGAGCGTTACCTCGCCCATCCGGTCGAGCGGGTGTGGCGTGCCGTCAGCGAGCCGACGGAGCTCGACCGCTGGATGCCGGCTGCGGCTGACTGGACTCCCAAGCTGGGTGAGGTGTTCGAGCTGGGAGGCCAAACGGGGCAGATCACCGAACTCCATCCGCCGCATGTGATCGCCTGGACGTTCGGTGGTGACCTGTTCCGGTTCGCGCTGCACGCAGAGGGTGAAGGCTGTGCGCTCGTGTTCACCCACGTCATCGACGATGCGAGGCTGGCAGCCCAAACAGCCGCGGGATGGGAGTGCTACTTCGAGCGGCTCGATGCGCACCTGGCCGACGAGTACCTGTCCGAAGAGCGCGCCCACGAACCAATCGGGGAGCGCCACGAGCGCTACGCCGCCCACTTCGGGCTCGACCCCGCCCCAGGCCGGGCGTTCATCGCGAGCCTGGACTTTCGCGGACTCAGCCTCGAGGACGGCCCCATGCTGCGCCTTGACCATCCGTTCTGCTAACTCTTGCAAGCAGGAAGGGTAACCGTTCCGGCTTCCTCAGCCGCACCCGGTGGACGCTCTGACGTCGCCCCTGCCGATTCGGCGCGTGTGGCGTTCGTGCCAGCCGGGTAGCGGGCGGCGCCCTGATAACCCCGTTATGTGTCTGGCTGGGGCTGGTCCCTCTCTCTGGCGGCGGTGCGGTGGTGGCCCGGCCCGCCCTGGGAGGGCAGGGAGGCGGGGGGTGGCTGGGTGGCGGTTATCAGGGAACCCGATGGTATGGCAGGCGTGGGTCAGCTTGTCGTCCAGGGACGGAGCTTGCCGGGGTTGCGTACTGCCCAGATGTGCCTGATGCGGTCGCCTGCGACGTCGAAGGCGAACACTGTCACGATGACGCCGTCTTGCTGAGCCACCAGGCCGGGCTGGCCGTTGACGGTGCGCTCCAGGAGTGTCAGGCCAGGCACCGTGCGGGCGATGTGGACGGCGTGGCGGGCGATCTGCTCGGCGCCTTCGGCTGGGTGGAGGGCGGCGGTGACGAGTCCGCCGCTGTCGCTGACCGCCGTGGCGCCGGGATCGAGCAGGCCGATGAGCGCGCTGATGCCGTGGGCTTCCCATGCCTTCTTGAAGGCCCTGACGATGGCGGCCTGCCGGGCTGCCGGGGTCGCGGGAGGCTGTGCGGCGCGGACGCGGCGGCGCGCTGAGGAAGCCAGCTGGCGGCAGGCCGCCGGGGTACGCCCGACGATGCCGGCTACCTCGGCGAAGGAATAGCCGAAGACATCGTGCAGGATGAACGCGGCCCGCCCGGCCGGGCTCATCGATTCGAGCACGACCAGGAACGCCATGCTGACCGGCTCATCCAGGGTGACCCGGCCGGCCGGGCCGGCCGTCATCCCGCCGGGCCGCCCGCTGATCTAGCCGGCAGACTCGGGCAGCGGCCCGGGGAGCCATCCGCCCACGTAACGCTCCCGCCGGGCCCGTGCCGAGCCGGGCAGGCTGAGGCAGCAGCGGCTGGCCACGGTGGTCAGCCAGGCGCCCGGGTTCTCGATGGCTTCCCGCTGCTGTGCGGGCATGGCGTACCAGCGGGCGTAGGTCTCTTGCGCGGCATCCTCAGCTTCGGCCAGCGAGCCCAGGAGCCGGCAGGCGAGGTTGATCAGCTGCCGCCGCTCGCTCATGATCGCGTCCAGGCCTGGGCCGGGCCGGCCGCCTCCTGGCCCGGATCGGGTGGTCATGGTGCCAGCTGCTCCCTCGGCCGCATCTGCCCTCATCAGTTCGACCAGACAGCGCACCGGAATGTGAGGTCGAACCTGCGGATTAGGAGGACCGCTGAAGTTCGGCGGGGTAGCGCAATCCGTCGATGAGGAGGGTGACCATGCGCTGGCTGTACGCGATTCCCTCGTCCGATACGGGCGTGCACAGCAGGGCGACGGCGCGCAGCAGGTCGCTGGCGCTGATGTCGGCACGGATTTCACCGGTCGCTGCCGCGGCGTCGAGCAGCGAGCCGAGGGCGGGTTCGAGTCGCTGGTAGAAGTAGCCGGGCAGGGCGTCGAACGCCGGGTCGCCCGAGTGCAGGGCGGTGGCCAGTCCTCGTTTGGTCGCGAGGAACTCGGTGTACCTGTGGAGCCAGTTCGCGAGCGCCGCTCCCGGCTCGTGCGCTGCGGCCAGTGCAGGGGCCGCGTCGGCGCAGGCGTCTATCCCGTGCTGGAGCACGGCCTTGACCAGGTCCGAGCGCTGCGGGAAGTGCCGGTACAGCGTCCCGACTCCGACGCCGGCCAGGTCGGCGATCTCCTTCGCGGGCGCGTCCACTCCTGAGGTGCCGAAGACGGCCTTCGCCGCCTCGAGCAGGGAGCCGATGTTGCGCTGGGCGTCGGCGCGCAGCTGGCGCGGCGCTCGCCCGGGTGCGCCCGGAGCCGCGGAGCCGGGCGGGCCGGCGGCGGACGACGACGTGTTCTCCGTCACGACACTCCTTCAACTTGCTTTCCGGAAGAGCTTTCCATATAGTTCCGGAAGAGCGTTCCGCTTAAGCCCAGGATAGGACACCGGGGGAGCGCCCGCACATCTCGCCCGCAACCTCAGGAGCCCGTATGCAGTACCGCACCCTCGGCCGGACCGGCATCAAGGTCAGCCCCTACGCGCTCGGCGCACTGGCACTCGGCACGCCCATCGGCAACCCCGACCACGACGACTCGGTCCGCATCATCCACAAGGCGCTGGACGCGGGAATCAACTTCATCGACACCTCCGACACGTACGGCGAGTCCGAAGTGGTCGTGGGCAAAGCCCTCAAGGGGCGCCGCGACAGCGTCGTCCTCGCGACCAAGTTCAGCCGCCCGACGGGCGACGATCCCAACCACCAGGGAGCCTCGCGGCGCTGGATCACGACCGCCGTCGAGAACTCGCTGCGCCGCCTGCAGACCGACTACATCGACCTCTACCAGGTCCACCGGCCGGACCCCGCCACCGACATCGAGGAAACTCTCTCCGCGCTCTCCGACCTGATCCACAGCGGCAAAGTCCGCGCGGTCGGCGCGTCCCAGACGCCCGCCTCCGACATCATCGAAGCCCAGTGGACCGCCGAGCGGCGCGGCCTGCAGCGGTTCCGCACCGAGCAGCCACCCTACTCGATCCTCAGCCGCGGCATCGAACGCGAGGTGCTGCCGATCGCGCAGCGCTACGGGATGGGCATCCTCGTGTGGGGTCCCCTCGCGCAGGGAATGCTCACCGGCCGCGTCCGCAAGGGGCAGCAGACCGACCTGCGCCGCGCGGGTCTTCTCAAGGCTTTCAGCGACGAGCGCCGCCTTGACGCCGTCGAGCAGATCATCCCGCTCGCCGAAAAGGCAGGCCTGCCGATGACGCACCTCGCGATGGCGTTCGCGATCGCCCACCCCGGCGTCACCAGCGCGATCATCGGGCCGCACACGATGGAACAGCTCGACGACCTGCTCGCCAGCGCCGACGTCACGCTCACCGACGACATCCTCGACCAGATCGACGAGATCGTCCCGCCCGGCACCGACGTCGGCACGCTCGACCAGGCCTACCTGCCACCGGCCCTGCTGAACCCGAGCCTGCGCCGCCGGCCCGCCGGTGAACGCACCGCCGCCTGACCGCATCTCCTCACCAACGGGCATGGCCGCCGGCACAGGATCACCCGAGGATCTGCCCGGCGATGACGTTCGGGATCTCGGCCGGCGCCAGGATCGGTCTTGCCCATGACGATGAAGATCTTGGCGTTCGGGTTCATAGCCCCGGTGATCCACCACTTGCGGCCGTTGATCACGTAGTGGTCGCCATCGCGCTGGATGCGGGTAGCAATGTTGCCCCGGAAGGGGTGCGGCGTCCCTGAACGCGCCTTAGCGCGCGCCGCAGAAAATCCGTGCCTAGCTCGCCGTCTGCGGCGCTAGCGTGGCCGTGACAACTTCACCCGTCCGGGCGGGCTTTGACGTGGGAGCACCCGGAGCCGGCCCTGATGGCCTGGCTCCGGGTGCTCTGCTTTGGGAAGGAGCGCTGGCGCGTTGACCACAGACCAGAACGACGAGTTCCGCATAACCGGGCTGCTCCGTCTGAGGGAGCGCTCCCCCAGGCCACCGCCGAGGCCATGTGCGACCGGCTGTGCGAATTCTTCGCCAGCCGGTACGCGATTCACCGCGATGAACGGCCGACGTGGACAGTCGAGAAACCGGCCGGCTTCCAGCCCGTCACCCACTCCGGTGCCTTCCGCGCCGTCGGCGGCGACCCGCTCTGCGCCGCGCTGAACGCGCTGTTCGGCGCCGGCCAGTGGGCGCGTCCCCGGTGGTGGGGCCGACCACTGGTGACCTTCCCATCAGATGGCCCGTGGCAGCTGCCGGCACGCGAATGGCACTTCGACTTCATGCCCGCGTCAGCCGGGCAGCGGCTCGTGCAATTCTTCGCCTTCCTCAACCAGGTGCGGCCCCGTGGCGGCGGCACGCTCGTCCTGACCGGTTCGCACCGGCTGGTGGCGCCGTATCTCGACCACGGCGAGGCGTTCCGCATGGCCCGGGTACGCGCCTCGCTCGCCGCCCATCCGTGGCTGCGCGGGCTGTGGGAACCCGGCGACGGCGGCGACCGTATACAGCGCTACATGAACGACAGGGGCCGTCGTCGACGGCGTACCGCTCCGCGTCGTTGAACTGACCGGCAAACCCGGCGACGTCATCCTCATGCACCGCGACTGCTTCCACGCCGCCACACCGGACCGCCTGACCGAACCGCGGATGCCTCCGGTTCTTCAGCCACCGGCACGGCTCTGGAACTCCTCCAGGCGTCGGCTGATGTCGTCGGCGGACTCGGAGTCGCCTATTTCCAGGTAGAGGTCACGGCAGCGGGTCCAGTGGCCGATGGCCTCCTGTGCCCGGCCCCGCCGGGCCTCGACGATCGCCAGGTTGCTCATGGTCCGGGCCACGGCGGGGTGATCCTCTAGCGTGGTGAGCACGGCGAGCGCCTGCTCCAGCAGCTGCGCGGCATTCGCATCGTCGCCGTGCGCGAGTTCGAGTACCCCCAGGCTCGCGATCGCGTTCGCCGCCCCGTGCTGATCTCCGGCCTCCTGGAAGTCTTGCAGCGCCGCGAGGAACAGCCGCTGCGCTTCGGCGGGGCGGCCGAGGCTCTCCCGGACGTAGCCCAGGGCCAGCTTGGCCGCAGCGGCGTTGTACGTGTCGCCGCAGCGGCCGAAGACATCGGCTGCCTCTTGCAGGGGTGCTTCCGCGTCGCCGGGCGCGCCCCGGGCCAAGGCCAAGGTCCCGATGTTGTGCAGCACGCGGGCCCGCTGGTGCTCGTCACCGCCAGCGGTAGCGGCGTCCAGTGCCTCAGCGTAGGCGGAGCCGGCCGCGTCATAGTCCCGCTGGTCCTGGTACAGAGAACCGATCTGCCCGAGCAGGACAGAACGCAGCTGAGGCAGCCCCGCGGCGTCGAACAAGCGGCTGGAGCGCTGGTAGACCTTGATCGCCTCGCCTGGGTAGCCCAGCCGGTCCAGCAGCCAGCCTTCGGAGTACAAGACAAGCGCCCGGCTGTGGTCTGGCAGCGGCCAGCCCTTAGCGGCGTGCAGCAGGTACCGGCACGTCTCGTACTCTCCCTGCTGCCGTGCCCGGGCGAAGTGCTCGCCCCACTCCCTGATCACCGCCAGCGGGTCGTCGGCGACGTGCAGGCCGAGCCGGGCCAGCAGGTACACGACCTCCTCAGACGGCCCCACCGGACTCCTCCTGCGCCTGCTGCTCACGGCGCGCGAAGTAGGCGTCCAGGCGTGCGGTCACATCCGCATACCGCTCCGGGTCGGTGAACCTCAGCCGGTCAAGGAGAAGATCACGGATCTTGTCGTGGATGCGCAGCCCGCGGGGATGCCGTTCGGCGAAGGAGTGGCGGGCGAGCAGGTCATACAGCCGACGGCCTTCGCCAGCGTCGCATTCCAGCACGGCGCTCACCACTCCGGGGTCAAGCCAGGGCGCCACCGGGCCCAGTTCGAGGAGATCTCTCAGCTGGCGGACGGGCTCTTCACGCAGGATGCGTTCCAGCAGCTGCCCGGCGATCTCGTCGCGGTCGCGCAGTTCCAGCCCGGTGACGGAATCCCATCCGCGGCAGGACCGGGCCAGCTGGCGGGCCAGCATGAGCAGCAGCGGATAGCCGCCGGTCACCTCCAGGACACGCTGCACGCCCTGGGGATCGCGCAGCCCGTAGTGAGCCAGGTAGCTGCGGGCTTCGCCCGGCTCAAGCTCACCCAGAGGGTGCCGGATAACCTGGTCGTCCAGATCGGCCCAGTCGAAGCTCATCCGGGCCAGCTCGTTGCGCCCGGACAGGCAGATTCGCCCCGTCGGCGGCAGGGCGGGCACGAGCGTGCGGCATACCCAGTCGTCGAGCCCGCCCGCGTCCTCGTAGGTGTCCAGCAGGACCAGCACACCCGCTGAACGGCCCATCAGGCCGGCGAGCCCGGCGCAGAACGCGTCCGCGAGGATGCGGTCGGCACCGCGCCAGTAGCGCTCGAATGCGGCGCGGTTGCTCAGCCGCCGCGCGACCTGGTCGGAGACGGCGCTGCCAAGCGAGCCCAGCGCGGCTGCCAGGCCCGAAGGGTCTTTCACCTGGCCTAGGGCGGTAAAGAACGATCCGGCCCCGCCGGATGCCTGGAGCACTTGCGACAAGATCAGGTGCTCGCGCAGGCGGCGGTCGAACTCCGCGAACGCCGCGTCGGCGTCGGCGCCCTCGTAGCCGGCGAACTGATCGCGCAGATCCTGCAAGAGGACGTCTGGGCTCACCCCTCCGGCGACGTCACGGCTGGCCACGATCACGCCCTGCTGGCGGGCATGCTCCTGCCACATGCATGTGACGACGGTCTTGCCGATGCCGCCGGGGCCGAACAGGTTCAGCACCGTCGCCTCGCCGAGCAAGAACCGGTCCAGCAGCTCGATCTCGCTGCGGCGACCCACGATGAATCCCGGCCCGGCCACAGTCCCCGCCCCTTCCTTCCGTGGGCGCATCTGGTCACAGTCTGCCGGATCACTGCCCCGACTCTTTTCAAATTGGTGCCACCGCGTGGTCGTTTGATGAGCGCAAGGGCGTCGCGCACGTCGGGTGGTAGAGGTCCTCAGCGGTCAGGATCTGCTGCCCGGCCCAGAGGAGTGCAAACTTGCTGAACTTGCGACAGAACACCCAACTCTGGACTGCTGAACACGATTGTGTAGCGCGTCGACTGGGCGCGCATAACGGCGGATCTGGCGTGGTCCGCCGCGTGCTAGGCGTCTACGCTGCGTGACCACTCGGGGTGACCTCATGGTCCCCCGTGTGCATCGGGGCGGAGGGGAATGCCCGGTGGTAAGGGCCGGATCGCGGCCTATCGGCTGTTGGGGAGCGGTTTGGCGGTGTGCCGCGTTGACAGCTGCCTATCTGGGCATCGACGATCGAGGGCATGTCCAAGAGCGTGTGGGTTGTTGTGACTGATGATCTGGATGGCCCTGCTGGCGCTGAGACAGTGGTGTTCGGGCTGGATGGCGTCAGTTATGAGATTGATCTGGGTGAGGCGAACCGGGCTGGGCTGGAGCGGGCGCTGGCCCCGTTCATCGCCGCTGCCCGGCGGCTGCCACGCGGGGGCCGCCGCCGTGGTGGTGGCCGGGCCGGTGGCGCGCCGGCTGACCGCAGTGCGGTGCGCGCGTGGGCGAAAGCATCGGGGATGACGATCTCCGAACGCGGCCGGATCAGCGCTGAGATCATCCACCAATACGACGCAGCCCACTAGCGGCCGCCATCACCAGTCCCGGGCCAGACCAGCGGGTCGAGTGCAGGCTTCGACGACCATCCTCCTCGCGGCAGATGAGCACGGCCGAGAGGTCCGCTGTCCGGGTTCGGAAATGACAGTTCCATATTGGCCATGATGATTGTGGCGGTGCGCAATGTGGTGGAGCCAGCCACTAACCGTCTCGGTCTACGGCTCCCATGCCCATACCGGTTCTGTCTCATGGATCATATGTACCGGCGCCGCCAGGATTCCCAACTCGGCCGCGACTGCCCAGCGGTGAACTCCGTTCGATAGCTCGATCTCGCCAGACAGCCTCGTCATGGCGTGCAGGGCATGCTCGCATCTGATGCCGCCTGCGGCGCGGATGCGGTTGGTCAATTCCGCCTGGCTCAACTCGCAATGACCCGGCTGCCAGATGTCAGCCTCCGACGCCCATTCTCGGACCCGCCTAAAGCCAGCACGATCAACCAGCCATTCGCCGATCTCCGGGATGTCACGCCAATCGTGGCAGTCACACTTGGTCACAGCAGGTCCTCCTGCAGAAGTGACATGCTCATACAGCTGGGCAGTGGCTGCGATCTGGGACTGGCGTCGTGTCGAGCACAGATCTGCCGGTTCTGGTTCCGGGGGGGCCAGCTGGATTGCCCAGGCAATGCCGGGGCATGTCCCTGCTGTATGGGCAGGCCAGGCCGGCCTTCATGACCCGCCCTTACCGCGCCCGGCACCGGCCGCGGCCTCGGCGGCGGCCAGCCGGGCGGGGTCGAGATCCGCGGCGAACACTTTCTGCAGCATGTGCCAGTCCTGCGGATGAGCCCTGATTCCTGCCTCGAAAAGGCGCGCGACCTCCTGCGTCATCGCCGCAGCCTTCTGCC
>DATKRG010000105.1:0-8321 GCA_035532275.1 Streptosporangiaceae bacterium
CCTGTTCACGCAGGTGCGGGGGGCTTACGTCCCGGCCACCATAGCGGAAGGCACTGACAGACCGCCGCCGCAGCGCAGGCCGCTTGCTCCTGCTCACTCCTGCTCACCAGCGCTCACCGCTTGGCCAGCAGTTGATAACCCCCGATCACGCAGGTCCCCGTGACGCAAGTCCCCGTGACGCAAGTCGTCGCCACCGCTGGCCATGTCGATCATGGCAAGTCCACGCTGGTGCGGGCGCTGACCGGGATGGAGCCGGACCGGTGGGCGGAGGAGCGGCGGCGTGGGCTCACCATCGACCTCGGGTACGCGTGGCTGACCCTCCCGTCGGGGGAGCGGCTGGCGTTCGTGGACGTGCCCGGGCACGAGCGTTTCGTGCCGAACATGCTGGCCGGGGTCGGCCCGGTCCCGGCCGTACTGTTCGTGGTGGCGGCGGACGGCGGGTGGATGCCGCAGTCGGAGGAGCATCTGGCCGCGATCGACGCACTCGGGATCTCCCGCGGGCTGTTGGTGGTGACCCGCGCCGACCTGGCGGACCCTGACGCGGCGCTGCGGCAGGCGGCGGCCCGGATCGGGCGGAGCAGCCTGGGCGCCGTGGAGGCGGTCGCGGTCAGCGCGGCCACCGGGCTGGGCATGCCAGCGCTGCTGGCCGCGCTGGGCAGGCTGGTGGCAGGCGTGCCGGCCAGCGACCCCGAGGCCCCGGTCCGGCTGTGGGTGGACCGGGCGTTCAGCATCAAGGGCAGCGGCACCGTGGCAACCGGCACTTTGCCCGGCGGCACCCTGCGGGTCCGCGACGAGCTGCTGGTGACGCCGTCGCAGCGGCCGGTCCGGGTGCGCGGGCTGCAGACGCTCAAGGAAACCGTGGACTCGGTGAGCGGCGTGGCACGGGCCGCGGTCAACCTGCGCGGGGTGGAGGCCGGCTCGCTGGCCCGCGGGATGGCGCTGGTGACGCCGGGCGCCTGGACGCTGACCTCGGTGGTGGACGTCCGGCTCGGCCCGGCCTGGCCGGGGCCGGGCACAACCACTACCCACGCAGCCAGCCCGCCGCGTGAGCTGATGGTGCATGTGGGGTCGGCGCGGACCGCCGCCCGGGTCCGGATGATGGCTGGCGCCATCGCCCGGCTGACCCTGGCGGAACCGCTTCCGCTGCACGTGGGGGACCGGCTTCTGCTGCGGGTACCTGGCGCCGCCCCGCCCGCGCACACTCTGCCCGCGCACACTCCGCACGCGCACGTCCAGGCGGCGCACAACCCGGCGGCCCATACCCCGCTCGCGCACATGCCGGTGACTGGGGAGCCGGCGGCAGGTGCGGGGGCGGGGCGGGCGGCCTGGCCGCCGCTGGTCGGGGCGACCGTCCTGGACGTGGCGCCGCCGGCCCTGACCAGGCGGGGCGGGGCCAAGGCCGCCGGGAACGAGCTCGGGTCCTGGGCCGCCGTACCGTCCGCGGCGGACCTGCTGCGCCGGCACGGGCTGCTGCGGGTAAGCGTGCTGCGGGCCATGGGCGTGACCGATCACCCCGCGCCGGCCGCCGGGGACTGGCTGGTGGATCCCGGGTACTGGGCATCGCTGCAGGAGCGGTTGCCGGGCGTGGTGGCGGCGCACGCTGCCCGCGAGCCGCTGGCACCGGGAATGCCCATCGAGGCGGCCCGGGCGGCACTGGGGGTTCCCACCCGCGGGCTGGTGCAGGCGCTCGCCGTACCCCCGCTGACGTTCGCCGGCGGCCTGCTACGAGCCGTGCCGACTCAGGCACTACCGGAGTCAGCACGGCCGGAGTCGGCACGGCCGGAGTCGGCACGGCCGGAGTCGGCACGGCCTGAGTCGGCACTGCCGGAGTTGGCACTGCCGGAGCCGGTGCTGGCGGCGGTGCGGGCGCTGTGCCGCGATCTGGCTGACGCCCCGTTTGTCGCCCCCGACGTCGCGAGGCTGCGTGAGCTCGGCCTGGCGCCCAAGGCGGTCGCGGCCGCGGGCCGGGATGGGCTGCTGCTGCGGGTCAGCGACCAGATCGTGCTGGCCCCCGGGGCGGACGCGCAGGCGGCGCGCCTGCTCGCCGGGCTGCCGCAGCCGTTCACCACCGCGCAGGCCCGGCAGGTGCTGGGAACCACCCGCCGGGTGGCGATCCCGCTGCTGGAGTACCTGGACCGGGCCGGCGTCACCCGGCGGCTGCCGGACGACCGCCGCGAGCTCAGGCAGGTCTGATCAGGCAGGTCTGATCGGGCAGGCCAGACCCGGCCGGGAACGGTCAGTGCCGGCGGTCGGCGAAACGGGCGCTGCTCCAGGCGGCTGCCTCGGCCGGTGGCTGGTCGTCGGCGATCCAGCGGCTGATGACCTGGGCGGTGATAGGGGCCATGAGGATGCCGGTCCGGAAGTGGCCCGAGGTCAGCCAGGCGTTGCCGAGGCCGGGGACCCGGTCGATGACCGGCCGCCCGTCCGGGTGGCGGGGGCGGAAACAGCACCACTGGTAGGCGGCCTTGAGGCCGCGCACAGCGGGCAGCGTGGCGTAGAGCGCCTCCAGGATGGAGTCGATCACCTCGGGCCGGACCCGGGGCGTCTCGTCACCGGTGTCGAACGTCCCGCCGACGAGCAGCCGGCCGTCCTCCAGCTGGGTGGCCACCGGGGCGACCGTGCCCGGGAGCCGCAGCGACGTCGGCTCGGTGACCAGCAGGTGCCCCTTGACCTGGCTCGCGGGCAGGTCGAGCGGGAGCCCGTCCAGCAGCGGGGGCAGCCCGGTAGCGAAGACCACCGCGCCTGGGTGGATGTCGCCCGAGGTGGTGGTGACCGAGACGATCCGGTCACCGCTGATGGTGACCGAGATGGCCGCGATGCCGGTCGCGACCGCGGGCAGGCCAGCCGCCAGCCGGGCCAGCGACCGGAGCGGGTTGACCCTGGCCTGATGGCGGATGAGCGCGCCGGCCATCGGCCGGGCCAGCCCGGGCACCAGGCTGGCGACCTCGCTCGGTTCCAGCCATTCCACCGACGGCGGCAGGTGCGGTGCGAAGCCGCCCGGGTCGGGCGCCAGGCCGATCCAGTCCAGCTCGATCAGGCCGACCCCGCCCGGCACGGTCTGGTCCAGCTCGCTCCAGCGTTCGAGGCTGGCCCGGGCCAGGTCGACGAACGGTTCGGGGTCGCTCCACTCGTGCGGCTCCGGCGCCAGCAGGCCGCCGGCACCGCCCGTGGCGCCCGATCCGAGCCGTCCGGCCTCGATCAGCAGCACCGAGCCCAGCCCGGCTTCTTGGCAGGCCAGCGCGGTGGCGACGCCGCCGATCCCCCCGCCCACCACCAGGATGTCCGGCCGCGTCAGCGGGATGACGCCCGCCCCCCGCCCGAGCCCGGCCCGTTCCTCGGAGGTCAGCTGATCACGCCAGATAGCAGTCTCTTCCGCCATGACCCCATTCTCTGTGACCCGGTCACCGTCCAGCACCACAAATGGGCCGCCCGGGCCAGCAGGACCGGTGAGCCGGGTCAGCCAACCGTCCAGCCCGGGGAGTACGGCCGGGAATATCGGCGGTCCTGCGGAGACTGAAGATCGCGAGGGTGGGTGACTGGCACGTAGGCTGATGACTTGCGGTATGGCTTGCCAGCAGCGCTTGCGGGCAGAGCTTGCGAGCAGCGCTTGCTGGCCGTGCCCACAGCCAGGCGCCTGCCGCGCCCGGACTGGCATGGAGGTGATGCTCGGTGCTCGCTGATTCGTACGGGCGGATCGCGACCGATCTGCGGGTATCGCTGACCGACCGGTGCAATCTGCGCTGCGCGTACTGCATGCCGGCGGAGGGACTGGACTGGCTGCCGAGCCCCACCCTGCTGACCGACGACGAGGTGGTCCGGCTGGCCCGGATCGGGGTCGAGCGGCTGGGGATCACCGAGATCCGGTTCACGGGCGGGGAGCCGCTGCTGCGCCGTGGCCTCACCAGCATCGTCAGCCGGACGGCCGGGCTCTGGCCACGGCCGGAGATCTCCCTGACCACCAACGGGATCGGGCTGGCCCGGCTGGCCGGGCCGTTGCGCGAGGCCGGCCTGGACCGGATCAACGTGTCGCTCGACACGCTCCGGCCCGACGTCTTCCAGTCCCTGGCCAAACGGGACCGGCTGGCCGACGTGCTGGCGGGACTGACCGCAGCGGCTGCCTCAGGGCTGGCACCGGTCAAGGTCAACACGGTGCTGATGCGCGGCGTCAACGACGACGAGGCCGTGCCGCTGCTGCGGTTCTGCCTGCAGCACCAGTACCAGCTGCGGTTCATCGAGCAGATGCCGCTCGACGCCCAGCACGGCTGGCGGCGGGAGGACATGGTCACCGCCGACGAGATCCTCACGCTGCTGACAAAGGAGTTCTCCCTGACCACGGAGGACGAGCAGGTCCGCGGCTCGGCGCCGGCGGAGACGTTCCTGGTAAACGGCGGCCCGGCCCGGGTCGGCGTGATCGGGTCTGTGACCAGGCCCTTCTGCGCGGCCTGTGACCGGGTGCGGCTGACCGCCGACGGCCAGGTGCGCAACTGCCTGTTCGCCCGGACGGAGAACAACCTGCGGGATCCGATGCGGTCCGGCGCCAGCGACGAAGAGCTCGCCGAACTGTGGCGGCGCGCGGTCGCGGGCAAGCTGCCTGGCCACGGCATCAACGACCCCGGCTTCCTGCAGCCCTCCCGGCCGATGTCGGCCATCGGCGGCTGACCGGCGCATACGCCGCTCGCCCTGCCGTCCTGCCGTCCTGCCGTCCGGCCGCCCCTACGGCGGCTGGCCACCGCCCACATGCGGCGGATCCTGCGCCCGCCCGGCCGCTGCTGGCCTGGCCGCATGCCGCCTGCCACGCCAGAAAAACCACCCGCGAGACGGACCTTGCTTTGCCGACTATTCCGATATATCGTTGAGGCATCAAGGAATGAAAGTTCATTCCAAGGAAGCATGACGATGGTCAGCTAGAAGAACGAGGGGAGGCGCGACACATGCACGGAGATCAGGCATGGGACGCGCTTGGCGAGGAAGACGAGCGGCGGCTGCGACATGGTGGCCGCGGCCGAGCGCGCAGGGCTGGCGGGCCGGGTGGCCCGGGCAGGCGCGGCGGTTGGGGGCCCGGATGGGGGCCGCCTGGGCCGGGACCGTGGTTCGGCGATGTGAAGTTCATGCGCGGCCCGCGGGTCAAGCGGGGCGATGTGCGCGCCGCGGCGCTGGCGCTGCTGGCTGAGGAGCCGAGGAACGGCTACCAGATCATCCAGGAGATCGGTGAGCGCAGCGGGGGCGTCTGGCGGCCCAGCCCCGGATCGGTCTATCCCGCGCTGCAGCAACTCGAGGACGAGGCGCTGATACAGGCGGAGACTCCCGAGGGTGGCAGGCGCCGGTACACGCTCACCGCGGAGGGCCAGGCCTACCTGGCCGCCCACCCCGACGAGGTCCGCGCACCGTGGGACATGGTCGCCAGCAGCGTCGGCGACGACGCGATCGAGCTGCGGCACCTGTTCGGGCAGGTGGTGATGGCGGCGATCCAGGTGGTGCGGGTCGGCAACGAAGTGCAGGTGGCGCAGGCGCACAAGATCCTCACGGACGCGCGGCGCAGCCTGTACCGGATTCTCGCGGCCGACGACGACGAGGCGGCCGGGCAGTAGCGCCGGTCAGCCCCTCAGTGCAGGGGCTAGGCTCGAATCGGACCATAGGAGGCGGTAGACGGTGGCAGCGCGTGGTCCGCACGGTACCGGGCCTGACGGGTCAGGTCAGGTAGACGGGGCGGGCGGAGTGGACGGGACAGACGAGCACCGGCCGACGGCCAGCGACGTGGCGGGGGCAAGCGGGCCGGGCCTCGCGGCCGGCAACGGGCACAGCCCGCCGCCCGCGATCACCGTGGCCGGCCTGACCAAGAACTACGGGGAGATCGAGGCCGTGCGCGGCATCGACTTCGAGGTCCGGACGGGGGAGACGTTCGGATTCCTCGGGCCCAACGGCGCGGGCAAGTCCACCACCATCAAGATCCTGTGCACGCTGGCCAGGCCCACGTCGGGCTCGGCCCGGGTGGCGGGCCACGATGTGACCGCGGAGCGGGACGCGGTCCGCCGCAACATCGGGCTGGTGTTCCAGGACACGACACTGGACAACTACCTGACCGGGGCGCAGAACCTCCGCTTCCATGCCGACCTGTACGGGGTGCCCACGGCGGCGGTGGCACCACGGATGCGGCAGGTCATGGAGATGGTCGGGCTCTGGGACCGGCGGGACAGCCTGGTGATGACCTATTCCGGCGGCATGCAGCGCCGGCTGGAGATCGCCCGGGGCCTGCTGCACGCGCCGCGCGTCCTGTTCCTGGACGAGCCGACCGTCGGGCTCGACCCGCAGACCCGCTCCTCGATCTGGGAGTACATCAACGAGCTCAAGGCCCGTGAGGACATCACGATCTTCCTCACCACCCACTACATGGACGAGGCCGAGCACTGCGACCGGATCGCGATCATCGACCACGGCAAGATCGTGGCCATCGACACCCCGGAAGCGCTCAAGGCCAGCGTCGGCAAGGACCGCGTGCAGATCCACACCTCCGACGACCCGGCCGCGATCGCCGAGCTCAAGCGCGACTTCGGGATCGAGGCCGGCATCCACGAGGGCGCGGTCACGTTCTCGGTGACCGGCGGCGAGCAGTTCGTGCCGCGGCTGTTTGCCGGGTTCTCGGTCCCCATCCGGTCGGTGAGCGTGTCCCGCCCGTCACTGGACGACGTGTTCATGTCCTACACCGGCAAGACCATCCGCGACGCCGAAGCAACCGGCGCCGACGCGATGCGGCAGATGGTGGCCCACTTCCGGGGAAGGCGGTGACACGATGGCCACGACTGGGACCACCGACACCACCCGCGCCCTCACCAGCGTCGACGAGGCCGCCCTGGCGGGCCAGATCAGGGTCGCCGTACCCGAGCACAGCCTGCGGTCCGACCTGCGCGCGGTCAGCATCGTCTGGCGGCGGGAGCTGATCAGGTTCCGCCGCGACCGGCTGCGGACGATCACCTCGCTGATCCAGCCGCTGCTGTTCCTGCTCGTGCTGGGCACCGGGCTGTCGTCGCTGGCCAAGGGCAGCATGCCACCGGGGGTGAGCTTCAAGGCGTTCATCTACCCCGGCGTGCTGGCCATGTCGGTCATGTTCACCGCGATCTTCTCGGCCGCCTCCATCGTGTGGGACCGGGAGTTCGGCTTCCTGCGCGAGATGCTGGTCGCTCCGGTGAGCCGGTCGGCGATCGTGATCGGCAAGTGCCTGGGCGGCGCGACCATCGCGACCTTCCAGGGAATCGTGATGCTGGCGCTGGCTGGCCTGGCCGACGTGCCCTACGACCCCGTGCTGATGATCACCCTGGTCGGCGAACTCCTGCTGCTCGCCTTCACGCTGACAGCGTTCGGGGTGATGATGGCGGCGCGGATCACCCAGTTCCAGGCGTTCATGGCTCTCACCCAGATGCTTGTGATGCCGCTGTTCTTCCTGTCCGGCGCGCTCTATCCGCTGACCGGGCTGCCGGGCTGGCTGAGCGTGCTGACCCGCATCGACCCGCTCACCTATGTGGTGGGCCCGATGCGGCACGCGGTGTTCACCCACCTCAACCTCCCAGCGTTCGCCCAGCAGGCGTTGTCGCCGGGCATCACGTGGGCAGGCTGGGTGGTGCCGATTGGGCTGTCACTGGGGATCGTGGCGGTCATGGGGCTCATCATGATGGGTGTGGCGATTGTCACATTCAGCAGGCCCGAGTAGTCGTGGCCGGTAATCCTTAAGGAATAGCTAATTCCTCGTTCCGGTGATGACCGGCGCAGACCGCTGCCCTTAGGTATGCCGAACCTAAATGGCACCACGGCCTCCCGGCACATCACGAACGCGGTGCCTTGGGCCGCCCAGCGATGGAGCCCGGCAACCACCCGGGTTGGCGGCGCCGAAGGGTGTGACCCGTCGCAGCGCAGCGCCCGCTGCCGAAGGCGGCTGTGCCACGCAGCCAGATGAGGCACAGCGGTCCGTGTCAGCGCAGCAAGATGGGCGACGAGTGCCCGGGTCAGCGCAGCGAGTGCCCGTGTCAGCGCAGCAAGATGGGCGACGAGTGCCCGGGTCAGCGCAGCAAGATGGGGCGAGGAGTGCCCGTCAGCGCAGCCAGGTGGGGCGACATGGGGGGTCCCGGGGGGTCTCCCCCCGGGAAAGCACTGCGGGCACCGGCGAAGCCGACAGAATGTCGGCGAAGATGGGGCGACGCCGGGTGGCTACGGGGGCAAACCACCCGGCGTCGCATTCATCGGCGTTCCGACGGGGGCCCGGAACGCCGGCAGGTGCTCCGACGGGGGACCAGAGCACCGCTATGCATGTTACACCGAAACCCCCCCTTGTG
>DATKRG010000106.1:0-3240 GCA_035532275.1 Streptosporangiaceae bacterium
CGCCCGCGGATATCGCCCTGGCCGGCAAGCTCGCCGCCGGGGTGCCCGGCCGCTCGCTGGACGAGCTGCCGCCCGGCGCCCGCAAGCTGCTGGACGCCATCGCCGTTTACGTGACGGCACGCTGCCGGGCGGAGGGCACCGATCCGGGCCTGGTGCGGTTCACCCGCCGGCAGCTGCGGGAGGCGCTGCCGTTCGGCGACACCCAGCTGAAGATCCACCTGGCCCGCCTGGCCGACTACGAGCTGGTTGCCGCCCGCCGGACAGGATCGGGCGGGTTCAGTTACGAGCTGGCCTGGCAGCCCCCGGACAGCGGCGGGGATGCGGCTACGCCGCCGGACCGGTCGGGGCCGGAAGGCTCGCGGTCGGCCCCCGGTCGGGGCCTGGTCGGGGGGTGGTCGGCCCCCGGTCGGCCCGCCCCTGCGGCGTCGAATGGGCAGGCCAGCGGTCATGCGAGCACCCTCGGGAACGGTCATGGCCCGGAAAGCACTGACCCCGGCCACGCCAGCCACCGGGTCGTAGTCACAGCGGGAGGCCCGCGGTGACCCGCCGGGCCGGCCAGCGGGCACCGCAGGCCATTCCGGGTGACCGGGCGGACCTGGCCGGGTTCCCGAGGCTGGTGGAGGAGTTCTGCGAGGACATGGCCGCCCGCGGCTACTCGCCCCGCACGATCGGGAACCGGCGGGCGATGCTCGGCTTCCTGGCCGCCTGGCTCGGCGAGCGGGGCGTCACCCGCCCGGCCGATGTCACCAGGCCGGTGCTGGAGTCCTGCCAGCGGCACCTGTTCCATTACCGGAAGAAGAACGGGGACCCGCTGAGCTTCCGGTCGCAGTCCCAGCGGCTCCTGGCGGTCCGGGCGTTCTGCAAGTGGGCCGCCCGGCAGCGGCACGTGCTGCACAACCCCGCCAGCGAGATCGAGCTGCCCAGGGCCGAGCGGCGCCTGCCCCGCCCCGCCCTGACAGCGGCGGAGGCGGAGCTGGTGCTGGCCCAGCCGGACCTGGCCGACCCGCTCGGGGTCCGGGACCGGGCGATCCTGGAGGTCTTCTACTCCACCGGGATCCGCCGCTCCGAGCTGGCGAACCTGGCCGTCACCGACATCGACCACGAACGGCAGACGCTCCTGGTCCGGCAGGGCAAGGGCAAGAAGGACCGCATGATCCCCATCGGCGGCCGGGCGCTGGCCTGGGTGTCCCGCTACCTCGCGGAGGTCCGGCCGAAGCTCGCCATCGGGGACGATGACGGGACGCTGTTCCTGACCGCCGGCGGGGAGCCGTTCAGCCTGGACCGGCTCACCCAGCTCGCCTCCCGTTACGTGAAGGCGAGCGGGGTGCCCAAGCAGGGGGCGTGCCACCTGTTCCGTCATACGATGGCCACCCTCATGCTGGAGGGCGGGGCGGACATCCGCTACATCCAGGCCATGCCCGGCCACGCCCGGCTCGACACCACCCAGATCTACGCCCAGGTCACCATCCGGGCACTGCAGGCCATCCACGCCGCCACCCACCCCGCCGCCGCGAACACCCCCCGGCACGAGCGGGAAGCCGGCCCGGGCGGCCATGGTGACGAGGCGAAGCGGGTGGCTGTCTCCCAGCTGCTCGCCGCCCTGGACGATGAAGCGGGCCTGGAAGAACCAGGACCCGCGTCGTGACCGGCCCGGCGACCCCGGCGGAGCTGGCCGGGCAGGCCGCCGAGGCGGTCCGGGCGCTCAACCACGCCACTCTCCCCGGAGCCGGCGGCCTGGAATACCCCGCCGACGCCTACGAGGTCACCGGGCAGCTGTCCGTGCTCGCCGCCCGCCTGCCGCAGGCCCTGGCCCAGCTGCTGGCCTTCCTCGCCGACCAGGCCTCCGCCGGGGCGATCACCGTCGTGGCCGGGCAGCACGCCGGGGACCCGGCCGCCATGCTCGCCGCCGTCACCGCGGACCTGGACGCCGCTGCCGCGTCGGCCCGCCGCCTGCACCAGGCCCTGGACGCCGGCCAGAACCACCTCACCTGGGCCGCCGCCACCGAACGGTAGGTCTCCGGCCGCTGGCGCGGCGGGACCGGCCCGCAGAGCCGCAGCCCGCCGCGCCAGGGCTGCACGCGCAGCGGGCCGCCCCTTGATTACCTCTATAGCTAAATTCGGCAACTGAGCCGCCAGTCAGCCAGTCAGCCTGCGGTGGCACGGCCGCCTGGCCCGCGGTGCGAGTCCGGCGGATTCTTTCGGCAACTGGCCCGGCGGCTTGCTCGCCGGGTTTCCTCATCCCGGAGGTGGTATATATCCTTGGTGGTATGCCGGATCGGTTTGACATCGAGATCGAGCCGGAGGTCCGGGCCTGGCTGGATGGCCTGCCGCTGGAGCAGTACGCCAAGGCTGAGGCGGCGGCTGACTTCCTGGCGGAGCGGGCCGAGACGCTCGGGGAGCCGTACTCGCGGCACCTGGACGGCAAGGCCCGGGAGCTGCGGTTCCACCTGCATCGCCGTGACGTGCGGGTCAGCTACTGGCTGGCTCCCGGGCGGCGGGTGGTGCTGCTGACGGTGTTCGCCAAGACCCGGCAGCGGGAGCAGGCGGAAGTGAAACGGGCGGTCGCGGCGCAGCGGGCTTGTGAGGCCGGGCACGCGGCCGGGCATCCCGATCACGGGACCGCGGGGAACATTTACGAGCGGAAGTGGGACTGATGGGCGACAGCGGGGGCCACGCCCGGTGGGAGCGGACCGGCGCTGCCCGGCATGAGGCGGCCTATGACGAGGCGCGGGCGGCGCTGCTGCTCGGCCAGATGGTCTATGACCGGCGGACCGCCCTGGGCCTGACCCAGGCCGATCTGGCGGCCCGGACCGGCATGACCCAGCCGCAGCTATCCCGGCTGGAATCGGGCGGGGCGACCCCGACGGTCCCGCTGCTGGCCCGCCTGGCACGGGCACTGGACGCCGAACTCGACATCTCCTTCCGCCCCGCCACCACCGCCGCCTGACCACCCGCCAGGGCGGGAACGCGGCCGGCGGGCGGCTGAAAACGGCCCGCCACGCCCGGTCCCAGGCCGGCGATTCTTTCGGCAACTTGCCCGGGCCGGTGCCAGGCTCAGCCTCATGCGTCCTGCCCGCCGCCCGGTTGCCTTCTCAGCAGCCGTCCTGACCGCGCTGGCGGCCGTCCTGGCGGTCATGCTGCCGTCCGGGATCGCGTCTTCGGCATCGGGTCCCGCAGCTGAAACTCGCGTCTGGGCCTTTTCCCAAGCGGCCCATGATCACGTCCGGGCTGACCGCTTTG
>DATKRG010000107.1:0-3507 GCA_035532275.1 Streptosporangiaceae bacterium
CCGCCGGATCTGAGCATCAAGAAAGGCTGGCGGCGCTCCGCGCTGCCAGCCTTCTCCCACGTCAGCTGGGGTACCAGGACTCGAACCTAGACTAACGGGGCCAGAACCCGTCGGGCTGCCAATTACCCCATACCCCATCGCAGCGGGCCTCCGGCCCGCTTGCGCCTGTGAAGTCTAGCCGACCGCGACCCGGCCGCCAAAGCGGTATGGCAACCCCGCACCCGGCACCCCGCCGGGGGCCGCGCCGGCGCAGCGCCCGGCTACTCGGCTGGGTCGCCTCCGCCGCTGGCGATGACCTGAGCCCGCGCCAGCCGGCCCAGCGTCCGGTCCCGTCCCAGCAGCTCGATCGACTCGAACAGGGGCGGGCCAGCCCGGCGCCCGGTGACCGCGACCCTGACCGCCCCGCCGAACGCGGCCCGCGGCTTCAGGCCCAGCTCGTCCACCAGCGCCGTGCGCAGCGCGAGCTCGATGACCTCGGCGGTCCAGGTGGCCAGCCCCGACAGTGCCGCCTGCCCAGCGGCCAGGACCGGCACCGCATCCGCAGTCAGCGCCCAGTCAGCGTCCTTGGCATCGACGCTGAACTCCGCCTCGTCGGCGAACAGGAACCCGAGCATGACGGCCGCGTCGGCGAGGGTGGCGATCCGCTCCTGGACCAGCGGGGCGGCGACGGCGATCAGCTCCGCGTGGGCGGCCGACGGCGGCTCGGCGACCAGCCCCGCGGCGGCCATGAACGGCGTGATCCGCGCGGCGAAGTCCGCCGGGTCAAGCGCGCGGATCTTGTCCCCGTTGATCGCCTCCAGCTTGCGGACGTCGAACTGGGCGGCGTTCTTGTTCACCCGGGCCAGGTCGAACTCGGCGGCCATCTCGGCCATCGTGAACGACTCCCGGTTCTCCCCCGGCGACCAGCCCAGCAGCGCCAGGTAGTTGCAGATCGCCTCCGGCAGGAAGCCCTGGCTGCGGTACCAGTTGACGGACACGACCCCGTTGCGCTTGGACAGCCGCTGGCCGTCCTTGCCGAGCACGTACGGCAGGTGGGCGAAGACCGGGAACTGCGCCTCGGCCACCCCCATCGCCCGGTAGACCGCGATCTGCCGGGGGGTGGAGGACAGCAGGTCCTCGCCGCGGACCACGTGCGTGATCTTCATGAGCACGTCGTCCACCGCGACGGCGAGCGTGTACAGCGGGGCGCCGTCGGCCCGGGCGAGCACGAAGTCGGGCACGTGCTCGTGATCGAAGGTGATCTCGCCGCGGACCAGGTCGGTGAACGTCGTGGACCCCGGCGGCATCCGGAACCGGACCACCGGCTGGCGTCCCTGCGCCTGATAGGCGGCGATCTGGCTGGCGGTGAGGTCCCGGCAGTGACCGTCGTAGCCGCTCGGGCCGCCGGCCTTGCGGGCGGCCTCCCGCCGCTGCGCGAGCTCCTCCTGGCTGCAGTAGCAGTGGTAGGCATGCCCGTCCTTGCGGAAGCGCTCCACCCACTCGGCGTAGATGTCCAGCCGCTCGCTCTGCAGGTACGGGCCGAACTCCCCGCCCACGCCCGGCCCCTCGTCCCAGTCCAGGCCCAGCCAGCGCAGCGTCTCCTGGGCCGAGTCGATGTACTGCGCGGTCACCCGGTTCTGGTCGGTGTCCTCGATCCGCAGCACGAACGCACCACCGGTCGAGCGGGCGAACGCCCAGTCGTACAGCGCGGTCCGGACGTTGCCCACGTGCAGGTCGCCGCTGGGGGACGGGGCGAACCGGACCCGCACCCCGCCCGGCCCGCCGGGCCCGTGCTCAGTCACGGCTGGCCACCGGGTTGGTCAGCGTGCCGATGTTCTCGATGGTCACCGATACCTCGTCTCCCTCGCTGAGCGGCCCCACCCCGGCCGGCGTCCCGGTGAGCAGCACGTCACCGGGGAGCAGCGTCATCACGTTACTGGCATAGGCGACCAGGGCGGCCACCCCGTGCAGCAGCTGTGACGTCCGGGCCCGCTGCCGGACCTCCCCGTTCACCATGGTGACCAGCTCCAGGTCGGCCGGGTCGGCGCCGGTCTCGATCCACGGCCCCAGCGGGCAGAACGTGTCGAACCCCTTCGCCCGCGCCCACTGCCCGTCCCGTGCCTGCAGGTCCCGCGCGGTCACGTCGTTGGCACAGGTGTACCCGAAGATCACCCCCGCCGCCTGGCTGGCAGGCACCTGGCGGCACAGGCGGCCGATGACGACCGCGAGCTCGCCCTCGAAGTCAACCCGCTCGCTGAGCCCGGCCGGGTAGCGGACCGGATCCCCCGGCCCGCAGACGGCGGTCGAAGGCTTCAGGAACAAAACGGGTTCCGGGGGCAGCTCGCCGCCCATCTCCGCGACATGATCGGCGTAATTCTTGCCGACGGCGATCACCTTGCTCGGCAGCACCGGTGCCAGCAGCCGGACATCGGCCAGCCGGTGGCTGGTCCCGGTGAGCCGGATGGCATCGGGCCCGGGGCCGAACGGGTGGCCGCTGAGCACCGCGATGACGTCCTCACCCACTGCCGGGCCACCCGGGGGGCCGTCCCCCCGGGTACCCACCACGCCGTAACCGACCTCGCCGCCGGCGGCGAATCTGGCGATGCGCACCTGTTTCCCACACCCCACCGCTGTCGTGTTCAGGCACCGAACCTGTTACGGCACTCAACCTATTGAGGCACCGTGCCTATTGGCGCAAGGGCCTGCGCAGGCACGGGACTCCGGCAGACGCCGGGGCTACTGCTGGTAGCCCTCCACTTCCGCGGCCGGCCGTTCGTGTGCCTGCTCCGGGTCCTCGCCGTACTGGCGCCGGGCCCGGCGCTGCCGCAGCAGGTCCCAGCACTGGTCGAGCGACTCTTCCACCGAGCTGAGCCGCTCCCGCTCGTCCTGGCTGGACAGCTCGCCGCTGGCCACCTTGTCCCGCAGGTCGCGCTCGGTCGCGATGAGGTCGGTGATGTGGCCCAGGATCTCCTTGTCGTCCATGACCCCAACGCTAGGCGACGGGACCGCCGGGCCGCCGCCCGCCCGGTGACTTGTCCGACCCGGGCCGGGCGTGTCGCGCCGGGCTGTCGGGCAGACTTGCCGCATGGCCCGCTCTCGGTATGACGTGGTCGTGGCCGGGGGCGGCCACAACGGCCTGGTCGCAGCCGCCTACCTGGCCCGGGCCGGCCAGTCCGTGCTGGTGCTGGAACGGCTCGACCACGTCGGCGGGCTGGTGCAGTCAGCCGAGGTGTTCCCCGGGGTGCCGGCCCGGCTGTCGCGCTACTCCTACCTGGTGAGCCTGCTGCCCACGCAGATCATCCGCGACCTGGACCTGGGTGTCGAGCTGCGGCCGCGCCGGATCTCCTCCTACACCCCGGCCGGGAACCGCGGGCTGCTGGTCGACAACGCCGACCCGGCCCGCACGTCAGCGTCGTTCGCGGCGGTGACCGGCGGCACCACCGACTGGTGGGAGTGGCAGCGCTTCTACACGGCCACCGCGAACCTGGCCGCCCGGGTGTTCCCGACCATGACCGAGCCGCTGCGCTC
>DATKRG010000108.1:0-4161 GCA_035532275.1 Streptosporangiaceae bacterium
GACGCCATCACCGCCTACCTGGCCCTCGGCCAGCCAGAAGCGGCCGCGGTCCTCGCGGCCGAGCAGCTCACCCTCGCCGAGCGGGCCGGTGCCCCGCTGCCACTGGCCACCGCGCTGCGCAGCGCGGCGGCGGTCGCGGACGCTGCCGAGGCCGAGCCGCTGATCACGCGCGCGGTGGCGCTGCTGGAAGCCACACCAGCTCGGCTCCAGCTGGCCTGCGCGCTGTGCGACCTCGGCGCGCTGTGGCGGCGGGCCGGCCGGCGCGGCGACGCGCGCGAGCCGCTGCTGCGCGCGCTGGACCTCGCGCAGCGCGCCAGGGCGGAGCCGCTGGTGGCCCGGGCCCGGCGGGAACTCACCGCGGCCGGGGCACGGCCCCGCCGGACCGCGCTCACCGGGCCGGGCGCGCTCACCAGCGCCGAGCGGCAGGTCGCCGAGCTCGCGGCCAGCGGCCTGTCCAACCGCCAGATCGCTCAGCACCTGTTCGTGACCCTGCCCACGGTGGAGACGCACCTACGGCACACCTTCAGCAAGCTCGGCATCGCCTCCCGCGCCGAGCTGCCAGCCCAGCTCGGCGGCGGCTGAACCCGCCGCCGTCCCCCGACGTGCTACAGGTGGCGGGAGCCACCGGAGGGATCATGCGGGTACGGACATGGGCGGCACTGGCCGCCGTGGTGGTGGCGGTGATCGCCAGCTGCTCGTCAGCGCCCGTGGCGCCGGGCGCGGGCAGGAACCACGGTGCGGGCAGCCGCACCCACTCGGTGAACGCCACCGAGTCCGGCACCGGGCGCAGTGCGTCGATGACCGTCACCGACCCCTATGCGGATGGGACGAAGCTGCGGCGGATCGAGTATCACCTGCACGACGGCTACACCAAGCGGGTGATCATTCCCGGCGGCGCATATGTGGCGGCCGAGGACATCGCTATTTGCGGCACCGCGGGCCAGAGCTACCCCACCATCGGGTTCATCGGGACCGGATTGCCGTGCAAGCCGCGCCTTCACACGGCAGAGGTGCGCTACCACCAGCACGTCGGCGATCTGATCGGCCGGTTCCGGCCGCACCACGACGTCGAGGTGACGGAGATCAGCCACGGCAGCGGCCGGTACCTCACGTTCGGGCACATCGATCACGGCGCGCTGATGGCCATCGAGTACTACTGGGCGAACGGGGAGCACCTGACCGTGCACCTGCCCGGCGACGTGCTCGTGGATCACATTCAGGTGATCACCAGGGGCGGGCATCTCGCCGCCGCCGTGGTCCGCCACAGCTGAGATCGGTCGTGTTCCGGGGTCATCCGGGTCATCCGGGGCCCGGCGGCCTGACCGGCCGCCGGGGACAGCGCCATCGCGGCGGGTTGGACGCTATAGCATGCCCAACCCGCCCCCGCCCCCCCAGGCGGTTGCCCCGGCGGCCGGAGCCACCCGGTCAGCTCGCTGGACAGCTCAGCTGATGCCATGACGCTAGGCGGGCGGCATCGGGTGCCGCATCGTCAGAACTGTGTACATTGCTATGTATTCGCTCAGCGCCCGGCGGCCATCCTGGAAGTGGCCGCCCCGGCGGCCTGGTCTACGGCCTGGTCTACGGCCCGTGTGGTTCTGGCAGGGGCGGGGCAGTTCGCTGTGTTCTGCGGAGCTAACCGCCCAAGGTGTCAGTTCCGGGGATGAGAGCGACGTTATTGTGGGCAGTATTGGTCTGGGGAGGATCGGTAGGCCAACGCCGAAGGGCGCTGCAGCGGAATGAGGTAGGAGAGATTCCGGTCAATTTGCCCCAGGAACCGAATAGTTTCGTCGGCCGCGAGCGCGAGCTTGGCGAGCTGCTCCAGCTCATGGACTGGACCCGGGCACTCACGCTGTGCGGGGTTGGCGGTATCGGGAAGACCCGGCTGGCGCTGCGGATCCTTGCCGCGAAGGCCGGTGACTTTCCCGATGGTGCGTGGTTTGTCGAGCTGGGTGATCTGCGTCAGCCAGATCTGGTGATCTCCTGCGTGGCAGCGGCCGTCGGTGTCAGCGAGGAGCCCGGGCGCCCGCTGCTCGACACCCTCGCCGACGCGCTGCGGTCGCGCCAGCTGCTGCTGGTACTCGACAATTGCGAGCACCTGATCGACGCCTGTGCCCGGGTGTGCCAGCGCCTGCTGGCCAGTTCGCCAGGGCTGCGCGTGATAGCGACGAGCCGCGAGCCGCTGCGGGTGGCGGCGGAGACGGTCTGGCAGGTGCCGCCGCTGTCGGTCGCGCCGGCTGGCACCCAGGCAGTGGCCGAGGACTTCCACCGGTATGAGTCCATCCGCCTGTTCGCCGACCGGGCGGCCGCGCTGTTGCCTGGCTTCGCCGTCACGTCGGCCAACGTCGGTGCCGTCGCCGAAATCTGCCGCGCGCTGGATGGCATCCCGCTCGCGATCGAGCTGGCCGCCGCCCGGGTCCGCGCGCTGTCTGTGGAGCAGATCGCCGCGCGCCTGGCTGACCGCTTCGGGCTGCTCACCACCGGCCACCGGACCGCCCCGCCCCGCCACCGCACCCTGCGCGCCACGATCGACTGGAGCCACGACCTGCTCACCACGCCCGAGCAAATGCTGCTGCGGAGGCTGTCGGTCTTCGCCGGCTGGTCGCTGGAGATGGCCGAGCAGGTGTGCTCCGACGAGGAAATCCCGGCCCGCGACATCCTCGACCTGCTGGCCGCACTGGTGGACAAGTCGCTGGTGGTGCCTGAGCCGGAAGTGCTGGGCCAGGCGCGGTACCGGCTGCTCGACACCATCCGCGAGTACGCCGCGGCGCGTCTGGCCGACGCTGGTGAGTCAGCGGTCTTCCAGGGCAGGCTCCGCGACTACACGGTGGAGGTGGCGGAGACCAACGTGGCGATCGGGATGGCGCTGATCCCGGCCACCTGGCCGGTCCGGGTCGACATCTTCCGCCGCTATGACGTCGAGGGGGGCAACGTCTGGCAGGTGCTGAGCCGGTGCCTGGCCGACGGCGACGTGGAGGCCGGGCTGCGCATCTGCACCGCGATCCGCCCATGCTGGCTGGTCCGGGGCGCCTTCGCCGAAGGTGGCGAATGGCTGGACTCCTTCCTGGCTCTCGACGCCCCGGACGTGCGGCCCGGGGCGAGGGGCGCGGCCCTGGTGGGGCGGGCACAGCTCGCCCTGTCCAGCGACCCGGCCGTGGCCGAGGCCCGGGCCGAGCAAGGACTGGAACTGTGCCGCGCGGCTGGCGACGAGTTCTGGACCGCGGCCGCACTGAACCTGCTCGCCGAGATCGCCCTGCACACGGGACGGACAGACGAGGCGGCCTCGTGCGCCGACGAGGCGCTGTCGATCGCCCAGGCGGCCGGTGACGGCTGGAACGAGGGATACGCGCTGGGCACCCGGGCGGCGATCGCCGGGCTGCTCGGCCGGCTCCGCGAGGCGCAGCAGCTCGCCAAGGCCTCCATCAGCGTCATGCGCCGCATCGACCAGCAATGGGGGGCCGCACGGGCGCTGCTTGGCCTGGGTGACCTGGCCCGGCTGCGCGGCGACCCCGGCGACGCGCACGGCCAGTACCTGGAGGCGCTGGCCATCTTGCGGGAGATCGACGCCCGGCCCGAGATCGCGCGCTGCCTGGCAGGTCTCGGGCGGGTGGCCATGGACCTGGGAGCGGCCGGCCTGGCCAGGCAGCACCTGGCCGAGAGCATCCGCCTGAGCCACTCCACCGGCGCCCGCATCGGCGTGGCGCGGGGGCTGGAAGCATTCGCGGCCCTGGCCGTGCACGAGAACCGGCCGGAGCTGGCGGTGCAGCTGGCCGCCGCCGCGAACGCGCTGCGGGAGGCGGCCGGCTTCCCGGCGCTGTCCGGTGCGCGGGCCGAGCGGTACCTGGCCCCGGCGCGCCGTCTCGGCGAGCCGATCGTCGCCCGGCTGTGGGCGCGGGGACTTGCCCTGAGCAGCGAGGCCGCGGTCGCGCTGGCGCTCGACGGGCCGCAGGAGACAGCCCCGGGCAGCCGCGACCCCGTCACTCTGACCGCGGTCGAGACCTATGAGGCAGCGGCACTGCCCGCCACACTGACACCGCGGGAGCGCCAGGTCGTCGCGCTCGTCGCCAGTGGCCGCAGCAACAAGGCCATCGCGGAGGAGCTGTTCATCTCCCCGGCCACCGCTGCCCGGCACGTCGCGAACATCCTGGCCAAGCTGGGATTCTC
>DATKRG010000109.1:0-27171 GCA_035532275.1 Streptosporangiaceae bacterium
CGGCAGCCCAGGCACCGGGTGGCGCCGAGCTGGACCCCTTCGATGCCGACGTCCGCGACCGGCTCGCCGCGTCCGGCCGGGCCGGGCACCGCCACAACGGCACCCGCCGGGCCGGGCACCGGCCACGATCTCGACACGACCTGCAGGCATACATGTCCCAGCCGCACTGGCTCTACCTCGCCACATTCACCCCTGCCCTCAGCAAGGTCGGCACCGCAGCGGTTCCGCGCAAGGCATCACGCCTGAACGAACAGGGACCGCTGTGCGCGACCTACCTTGCCGAGGTACCCGGCGGGCGCACGGTGCGCGACCTGGAAGACGTACTGAGCCGCGAACTCGGCATAACCCAGACGGCCCGCCGCACCGCGAAACTAGCGGCGCTGGTGAGGACCGACATCGACTCCGTGCAGCAAGCCCATGACAGCATCGCCGACCGCGCGGTGGCAGCTCTCACCCGCTGGGGAATAACACCTGCCAGGCAGCAGTGGCCGCCCCCGGCGGAGAGCCTGGCGCTGCGGTCCCCGCACCGTCAGGGGCAACGGGCGGCCTGTCCGCACGAGCTGCGCGAGGGCGCACGGGTTCTGGGCCGAGTCCTGCCTTGGCGCGTCGGCGCTCGTGCGGCTCACAGCCGGCCCGGGGCCGGATCGCTACATCGCCGACCTCAACGCCCTGAAGGGTTCCCGTGTCCTCCTCGGCAACTTTTCCTCACCCCCGGCCGTGACCCAGACCTCGCTCTTCTGAACCGCAGGCCGCGATTTCCCGTTCTACACCCAGACCAGCAGGGACCTTGCGGCCCGCGCGGACCTCAGCGGCAAGGGACTGGCCCTCGACCTGTGCGGCGGGACGGGCACCACCGCGGCGGTCATCCTCGCGGCCATGCCACCGCACGGGCGCGTCATCAGCGTGGACGGCTCGAAGGCGATGCAAGAAGCCGGGCGGCAAAGCCGCACCGACCCCCGGATCACGTAGGTCGTCTCCAACGCCGAAGCCCTCGCAGAATGTGTGGCAGGCCCAGTCGACGCGGTGCTCTGTAACGCCGCCATCTGGAAAACCGGCACGCCCGCGACGTTTGCCGCCGTGAAGCGGATACTCCGGCCGGGCGGCCGGTTCGTCTTCAACATCGGCGGCGGCTTCGCCGGCCTTGCCAAGGACGAAGACCGGCGGTCTCGCCGCGCGCCATCCCTCGGCGATCTGATCAACGCCATCGCCGTGCGCGACTACGGCCACGTGCCGCAGGAACAGCTAGCGCCACGAGCGCCCCTGACCGCTGACACTGTCCGGGGGCAACTCCAGGACGCGGGGTTCACCGTCCTCACCCAGGACCTCATCACCCACCATGGCACCGTCGAGGAGAAACGGGCATGGCTGAGCATGACTGCCACACGGTGGCTCCTCATTGCCGCGCAAGCCTGAACGTCACGCGAAGGGCACATCACCATGGGAACAGCCGACAGGGATCCCCTCAGAAGCCTCAGCGGGCTGAATCTGCCCGGTTCCGGGAAAGCCAGGCGGCGTAATCGCGGATCCGCGCCATGTCCCCAGGAAAGGCACTTTCCCTCGAATCATCTAGCGGCACCCATTCGGCGGGCTGATGGCTTTCCCAGCTCAACGGGCTCGACCTACCGGTACTGGCGGCGTATGCCAATCCCAGCGTCGGCGCCCAATCCGGCCGGTAGGACCGGACGAAGACTGCCGCCGGAACAGCGAACAGGTCAGTAGCAATGCCCGTCTCCTCGCGCAGCTGCCAGCCGGGGGCACATCCCCGGTAACCCCTGCAGTCGTGATGCTGCGGCCCCAGAACGCAGCAGTGACGTCCCGTCGCCCGCCCATGCGACAGCGACCAGCACGACGTCCACCTGCCCACCAGAACCTGCCAGCACCGCTGGAACGGCCACGCGCAGGGCAGCCGTTCAAACATCTCCTCGAGGAGGACCACGATGCAACCCGCCGACGCGCTCCTGCTGATCGGTGACACGGACCTGCTCGACCAGCGCAAAGACACGGCGGCGAACGATGTGGTCACCCTGCCCTCCTCCCACCCTCCGGCCGCGGAGCCCGGCAACACAGTCATGGTCTCGTTCACCGACGTCGGTGTCGTGCATGTCGAAACCCGGACCCTGGACGGCAGCCGCCGGGTCAGCGCCACCATCGACGGCTCCCATGTCCTGAGCGGCCTCCGGCCCGGTGCCGCGACCCTGGCCCCAGGCGCACAGGAACAACAAGGCGCATGGCGGTAAGGCTAGGCCGCACCCACCCACAATGGTGCGGTGGCCTGAATCGCCGCAGTTCGCTCCGCCGCGATTTCGGCAACCACACCCGGGACCAAACGGAGAGAAGCGGCCCTGACAGGGCCCCCCAGCAGCTGGCTGGCCTCTGGCGTGCGCGGGGTGGGCTCAGGCGAGCCAGCGGCGTTTGCTACGACTCATCGGGCTCGCGAGTGGTAAGCGGGCAGTCTGCGCACTTGCCGCCGCCAGCCACCCGGTAGTAAAGGCAACAGCTGCGGCGGACGAAAACGGGCTCCCTCTCCCGCAAGCTGCCAGATTCGCGCAGCCGCGGTTGGGCCAGCGCGCGGGCGGCCAGATCTGTCCAGCCGGGTCCGATATGTTCACTCAACAAGCGAAGCCCGCCAATGAGCGCAGAAGCGGCGTTGTCCCTCAGGAGGCCCTCCGCTATCCGGACCCGGGCCTGCAGGGCGTCCGTAAGCGGCTGCAGGTGCTCATCGAAGGCGGCGCGAACGATCTGTTCGATCAATAGCCCATCGGATGCCTCCCAGCCTCGGCCTGCCGTCATCCCGAGCTCGATCATCTCGGCACCCGGACACCGCCAGAAGAGCCGTTCAGGGGGCATCTCCGGGACGCAGCCAGCGACAGCGATGCAGCCTAGCTGTGGCGACAGCAGCCGGGATGCATACCCCTGGAAGAAAAGCGACGCGGCGACTCTCGGCTCGCATGCGCCCAACTTGATCCGAACCGATTCAAGGATCACATCGAGCGGCCCGCCACGGCGGGGAGCGTAGAGCACGGTGACCGGCTCCCATGCGGTGGGCTCGTTAGCAGGATCGGCCAGGCGGAAGAACATGCCGAGATCGTCGGCTGAGGCCAGAGCGGTCCGCACGGCCAGCGGTGCCGCAGGCCGCCGACCACTTGGCAGGCCGGCCGGGCATCGACGTGGTCGCCGGGGCAAGCAGGCTAACCTGTCCGAGGCGTGCTGGCTGAGTCGAGCAAGGGCAGCACCTCGCGCCCGAGCAGGGTCGCCTGCTCGTCGACGTCATCGGGCAGCGGAGCCAGCACGACCCGGTCCGCGCCGGCCTGGGCCAGCCTCTGGATGGCAATCGCGCACACCTCCGGTGTTCCGGTCACGGACAGCTCGTCGACCCACTCCGGCCGCAGAGCCGCCGCAAGTTCCTGCTGGTCGGCGGCCCTGTCGATCCGGGCGATCAGCTCGGGCCCGAAGTCGAGCGTCGACAGCGAGCGCCGGACACTCGGCTCGGAGAGGCCACCTGGGATGCTCGCCAGCATCGGCAGAACCCGCTCGTAGGCCGCCTGCGCGTCGTGCCCGACGGAAAGCCAGGTATAGACCACGACCGTGGGCCGGCCGCGTCCGGCTTGAGCCGCTGCCTCGTCGAGAAGTCCTCGCGCCCAGCGCACGTAGGCGGGCGACAGCGGCTCGGCCAGGATGACTCCGTCGCACACTGCTCCAGCGAGCCGGATGGATCGCGGGCCCCGCACGCCTGCCAGCAGCTGCATGTGCTGCCGGGGCGGGAACTGGAGCCGAACGTCGTCCAGGTGCAGGTATCGGCCCTGAAAGGTGACGCTCTTACCGTGCAGAAGATCGCCGACGCAGGTCAGTACCTCTTCCAGGGCGGCCAGGGGCGACTGCGGCCGCGCACCGACTGTGGCCATCCAGTCCTGCATCCCGTGGCCTATGCCGGGCAGCACCCGCCCTGGGTAGAGCCGGGACAGTGCGGCGATCTCCATAGCCGCGAACAACGGATTGCGGACCATGGATGGCAAGATGCCGATGCCCACCCCGAGGCGCTGGGTCGCCGCCAGTGCTGTGGCCGCGGTAGCGATCCCTCCGGCGAAGGACAGATCCTCGACCACCCAGACGTCGTCGAGCCCCACGTCCTCGAAGAGCCTCACCCGCTCCCTCAGGAGCTCGGGCGGGACGTCCCGCTCGAACATGACACCGACGGGGGGCCGGCTCGCCGTTGTGCCTTCGGCCTGGCTGCTAGACACCAGAAGCCGCCCCGATCTTGGGAATGTCCTCGACCAGCCGGACTGTGTACTCGTGCCTGGGCCGGTCGAGGACATCATCGGTGGGCCCGGTCTCGACGACACGGCCCTCTGACATCACGACAACCTGGTCCCCGATCGCCCGGACCAGCGACAGGTTGTGCGTGATGAACACGAGCATGAGCTTGCGCCTGACCTGGAGGTCGCGCAGCAGCTCGATCACGACTGCCTGCACGCTGACGTCCAGCGCTGAGGTCACCTCGTCGCAGATCAGCAGGTCCGGTTCCACCACAAGTGCTCTGGCGATCGCCACGCGCTGCCGTTCTCCGCCCGACAGCTGGTCCGGGTACCGGCGCAGGAACGCCGTCGAGAGCGCGACATCTTCGAGCACCTTGACCACCCGCTCGTGCGACTCGTTCCTGGACAGGTTGAAGAAGTAGCCCAGCGGCTGCTCAACGAGCTGCTCGACGGTTTTGCGCGGGTTGAGCGAGGTGTAGGGGTTCTGGAAGACGTACTGCAAGGCCCTGCGCGCTTCGGGTGGACGGGCACGGACTCCCTGCGGGATGCGCTGACCGCCGAATGCGATCTCCCCCCGCCACTTCGGGTGCATGCCGACCAGGCAGCGGGCGAGGGTCGTCTTACCTGAGCCCGACTCCCCGACGATCGCCAGGCACGACTGGCCGGCCACCTGGAAGTCGAGCCCGTGCAGCACTTCGGTGTCCCCGTAGCTGGCCCGCAAGTCGCGCACGACCAGACCCCCGCTATCTGCGTTATCCGCGCGCCGGGCGGCACCGGCGAGGGCCTGCTGCACTGGGGGCAGGATCGCTTCGGCAGCCTTGACGCAGCGGGACAGGTGGACGCCTTGCCCGACCGAGACGACCGGCGGCGGCCCCTGGCGGCACAGGTCGACCACCAGCGGGCAGCGGGCAGCGAACGAGCAACCGGCTGGCCGCTGGCCGGGCCGCGGCGGCTGACCGGGAATCCCTTCCAGCACGTGCGAGCGCTCGACTGAGGGAATCGCGCGCAGCAGCCGGGCCGTGTAGGGATGGGCGGGCGCGTTGAAGATGACGTCGGTGGCCCCGAATTCGACCACGCGGCCCGCGTACATGACGCCAACGGACTGGGCCAGCTCCCGGACGACAGCCAGGTCGTGCGAGACATAGACGCCCGCGACGCCGTAGGTGGCGCACAGGTCCCTGACCGTCTCGAGGACGTGCCGCTGCGTCGTCACGTCCAGGCCGGTGGTCGGCTCGTCGAGCACGAGCAGGCTGGGCCGCAAGGCGAATGCGGTGGCCAGCGCGACGCGCTGCTGCTGGCCGCCGGAGAGCTGGTGCGGGTAGCGGCGCAGCATGTCGGCAGTGGCTTCCAGGCTGACCTCGGCAAGCACCTCGCGGACCCGGTCGCCGACGTTGGCGACGGTGCCAGGGTGCGCGGTCAGGATCTCGCGCAGCTGGGTCCCGACCCTCAGCACCGGGTTCAGGGCGGACCCCGGATCCTGCGGGACGTAGGCTACGGACGCGCCGCGGACCCTGCGCAGCTCGGCGGGCGGCAGCCCGAGCAGATCGCGCCCGTCCAGCCGGACCGCCCCGCCGGCGATCTCCAACCCCCGGCGGGCATACCCGAGGATGGCGTGAGCGACCGTCGTCTTGCCGGACCCGGACTCACCGACCAGGCCGAGCACTTCGCCCGCGGCCACAGAGAAGGACACCTCGGAGACGACGTCGACGTCCTTGCCCGCAAGGTTGACCTGAAGATTCTCGACGCTGAGGCGGACCACCAGGTCCGTGCTTTCAGTCAACGGCCGGCTCCTGGTTATCGGCACCTTCCGGATCTTCGATGACCCCTTCGTCGAGCGGGAACTGCTGCAGCTCGCCCATCATGACCGCCCCGGCGAGCCCGGCGACGACTGCCGTCTCCTCGCTGCCACGGCCCACGCCGATCGCCAGCCGGCCGACGGCATCGGTGAACGTGTTCGTGCCGATGGTCAGCAACGCGATCAGCAGGGCCGGGGCGACGACGCTCCAGGGGTTCGCGACCAGGCCCAGCCGATTCTCGTTGATCATCAGGCCCCAGTTCGGCGCCGGGGGCGGCTGGCTGAAGCCCAGGAAGGAAAGCCCCGAGATAATGACGATGGAGTAGGTGAGCCGGAGCCCGAGCTCGACCATCAGAGGGCTGCTGAGGTTGGGCAGCACCTCGCTGCGCATGACCGTCCAGGAGCGAATCCCCCACAGCTCGACGGCCTTCACGAAGTCCCGTTCAGAGATCTCCAGGGTGGCCGCCCGCATCACCCTGGCCACCTGGGGCGCGTGGCTGATCCCCACGGCAAGCACGATGAGCCAGAGCTTGGGGCCGACCACGCTGACCAGCAGCAGGGCGAACACGATGGTGGGGAACGCGAGAATGACGTCGACAGTGCGCATGATGATGCCGTCCCACCGCCCTCGCAGGTACGCTGCGCACACCCCGGCCAGGGTGCCGAGGACCAAGCCGATCGCGGTCGCGGCCACCGCCATCACCAGCAGCACCCAGCCGCCGGCGAGCAGCCGCGACAGCACGTCCCGGCCGAGGTCGTCGCCGCCGAGCAGATGGTGGGCCGACGGCCTCGAAAACGGCGTGGTGACGAACTGCGTGGCAGAGTACGGCGCGAAACGCGGCCCCAGAGCAGCGATCAGGACGACAACCGCGGTCAGGGCGAGGCCCAGCCGGCCGCGAGCCCTCGAACTGGCCGTGGCCAGCAGCCGCGTCCACTGCCGGCGGTCGACCCGCGCCGGGCCGCCGGGCGGCGTTGTGGCCTTGTCCGCGGTGACGCTCATGACCGGGGCAGCCGGCGCCGGGGGCTCGCAAGCAGCGAAACCACATCGGAGAGGATATTGACAAAGACGTAGAACGCTGCCAGCAGCAGCACGGTGAGCTGGATGACGGGGACATCGCGGTCGTCGACGGCATTGACCAGGCCCTGGCCGATGCCTGGGAACGCGAACAGGGTCTCCACCACCACGATGCCGCCGGCGAGGTAGAGCAGGTTCAGGCCGATCACCTGCACCACGGGCGGGATTGCGTTCGGCAGCGCGTGCACCAGGAGCAGCCGCCGGGGGCTCAGGCCCTTCAGCCGGGCGTTCTCGAAGTAGTCGGACTCGAGCGCCTCGATCGTGGCCGCCCGGGTCATCCGCAGGATGTACGGGACGATCACGATCACGAGCGTGACCCCCGGCAGCACCAGAACCGACGGGTTCTCCCACGCCGTGCTGCCGGGCGGAACAAGGGACACCGCCGGAAGCACATGCCAGAAGGTGGTGGCGAAGACAATCACGAGGGCGATACCCACGACGAACTCCGGGAGCGAGGTGACGCCGAGAGACACGACGGCGAGCGTGTCATCCGCGCGGCCACCCCGCCGTACGGCCGCCAGCGCGCCGAGCCCCACCCCGATCACCGTGCCGATCACGCCGGCCAGGGCCACCAGGACGGCCGAGTTGGCCAGCCGCGGTCCAACTACCTGCCAGGCCGGTATGCGGGCCGCGTAGGAGATGCCGAAGTTCCCGCGCAGCACGCCCGTGAGCCAGGCCCAGTACTGGTACCACACGCTGTGATCGAGGTTGAGCTGGAGCTCGAGGGCGCGCACGCGTGCCGGGGTGGCGGTCTGGCCCAGGATGGCCTTCGCGGCGTTGCCCGGCAGCACGGTAGTTGCCGCGAACACGATCACCGACACAGCGAGCAGTGTGAGCAGTCCGAACAGCGTGCGCGAGACAGCGAGCCACAGGATCGGATGATCGTCACGCCAGCGACGGCGGGTTACCGCCGCGCCTTCGAGTGCCATCTGCGCCACGCTTCCTCCTTCCTGCCGGTCTCCTCGCGCGAGGACGGCGACCCGCCGGGAGGTCGCGCGTGCGAACCCCGGCTAGTCGATCCAGATGGAGGCCCAGTCATAGTTGCTGATCGGGAAGCTCGGTGACTGGACGACGCCGTGCACGTTCTTGGCCGTCGCGTCGATGACCGGCGGGAAGTACGGGATGATCAGCCCGCCGTCGTTGTAGTCGATCTTCTGCATCTGGTGCGCCAGGTCGGCCTTGAGCGACTCGTCCGTGGTCGCGAGTGCCTGCTTGTACAGGCTGGTGTAGGCCGGGTTGTCGTAGTGCGGCGTGTTGAACGCGCCGCCGGGGATCGTGACCTGCGGGACGTTGACCAGGTACGGCAGGTAGAACCAGTAGTCCTGCCCGAAGGGCACCTTGAGGTAGTCCTGGCCGAACCAGGTCGACGCGGTCACCGCGTTGACATTCACGGTGACGCCGGCCGCCTTGGCCTGCTGCGCGAACACCTGCGCGGTCTTGACGATCCCCTGGCCGATGCCCGCCGACGTGGTCAGCGTGACTGTGAGGTTCTCATGGCCAGCGGCCTTGAGCAGGCTCTTGGCCTGCTCGATGTCCTGGTGGCGCTGCGGGAGCGAGTGGTCGTACAGCGGGTCGTAGTAGCCGAAGACGTCGTTGCCGATCCGGCCGTGCCCGCCGAAGACGAGGTCGAGCATCTGCGGCCGGTCGATGATCAGCTTCATGGCCTGCCGGACCCGCACGTCGCTGAACGGCGCCATGTCGACCCGCATCGTGATCGGGTTCCAGCCGCCAGTCTTGGAGATGACCACGTTGACCGCGCCGTTCTGCAGCGCGGCGAGGGAGTCGGAGGACAGGAAGTTGATCAGGTTGACCTGGCCGCCCAGCAGGGCGTTGACCTGGCTCTGCTCGTCGGGGATGTCGGTGATGATGAGGTCGTCGGCGTACGGCTTCCCGTTCTCGAAATAGTTGGGGTGCCGCGGGAACTCACTGCGTACCCCCGGGGTGAAGCTCTTGTACATGAACGGCCCCGTGCCGTCGGGCGACTTGGGGTCGTAGCCCTCCGGGACCATCAGGCAGAACGGGTCGATGAGCGAGTCGACGAAGGTGGAGAACGGTGTCTTGCAGGGCAGCTGGAGCGTCGTGGCGTTAAGGACCCTGGCGTTCTGGAGGTCGAGCGGGGTCAGCACCGCGGCTCCAGGGAAGGGGGTCTTGGCGTTGCTGATCCGGCGCAGGCTGTACAGCACGTCCTTGGCGCCGAACGTCTTTCCCTTGTGTGTCTCGACGCCGCTCTTGATTTTCACCGTCCAAACGGTGGCGTCCTTGTTGGACGTGATCTCGTCCGCCAGCACGTTGACGACCTTGGCGTTGGTGTCGAGCGTCACCAGCGCGCTGTACAGCGCGAAGATGCGCGGGTAGTCAGCGTTGGTGAGCGGGTTGTGCGCGTCCAGGTTGTCGTTGCTCGCACCGCCTTGCGCGCCGAGTGTCAGCGTGCCGCCGCGCTTGGGCTTGCCGGCAGTCGCCGAGCCTCCGGGGCCAGGCGATGAGCTCGAGCCGCCGCAGGCGGCAAGAGCTGAGCCTGCGCCGAGCACCGTGGCGCCAGCCGCGGCGTAGCGCAGGAACTCCCGTCGGCCCAAGCCGCGTCCCTGACCGGCGTCTGCCGGGCGGGATCTGTCCCGCGCACTGGCCCCGCGTACGAGATGTCGTTGCCGATCCATCGTCAATGCTCCTCTTCTCCGCGGTAGCACCCACCCCAGCGCAGACCCCGATAGACCTGCTTGTGTGCAGAACATACGGTGAATACCACGTATGCGCAAGCACTCTGGCGCACTCGGCTGGGACTCAATGAGGAATCGCTGCCGCCGTCCGAAGTTTCGTCGCATGCGCAAGCCCACCCGCCTGTGACCTGCGCCTGCGGGTTCGGGTGCCCGAAACTGCAGATGGGATTATCGCCCGCTAGCCGCGCGGCAGCCTGGCCGCGATAAGAGGATTCAGCATGCAGCGGCGAGCGGCCGGCGGCCAGTCCCAGCAACGCGGCAGCCCCGTCGCGCGCTCAGCCGCCGACGGCTTGTATGGCCTCCCATCACGCCAGCCTCCCGGGCCACCGCCGGCTTTCCCGGGAGGGCTATGTGTCACCTCCGGATCAGGGCATCGGCGCAAGAGCTGTCTGGCCGCCGTCAACGAAGATCGTCGTCCCGACCAGGAACTCTGGCGCCTCGGTTACCAGGTAGCGGACGACGCCAGCGATCTCCTCCGGGCGCCCCGCCCGCCCCAGCGTGTTGACCCGGCGGAGCTGCTCGGTGGTGGCCTGGTCGACGAACTCGGCAGTCATCGGGGTGTACACCCAGCCAGGCGCGATCGCGTTGGTGATCACGCCGGTGCCGGCCAGGTCGACCGCGAGCGTCTTGGCGACGCTGATGATCGCCGCCTTCGCCGCGCTGTAGTGCACCGACTCGGGTTCGGAGTGGAAGCCGTTGATGGAGGAGAAGAGCACGATGCGCCCGCCGCCCGCGGCCTTCATGTGCCGGGCCGCCTCCGCCGCGGCGAGCACCGAGCCGGTCAGCGCGACATCCATGGTGGCGTCCCAGGACTCGCGGGTCAGGTCAAGGAAAGGGACCGGCTCGTACGCCGCCGCTGCCGTGACGAGGGCGTCGACCCGGCCGAAATGCGCCACGTGCTGGTCGAAGAGCGCCGTCACCTGATCGGTCTGCGCCACGTCCGTCACCTGGGTGCGGACCTGCGCCCCGGACCCGCCAGCCGCGTCGCGCAGCTCCTGAGCCGTCTTCTCCAGCACGTCCGGGCGGCGCCCGGCGATCGTGACGCCGTATCCGGCCGAGTGCAGTGCCGCGGCTACCGCCGCCCCGATCCCGGACCCTCCTCCGGTCACTACCGCGCTCTTGGTGTCGCTCAACATGACCTCCTGGTCATCGAGTGGAAACGGGCCCGGTCACGAATCGTTCGCGCAGCCCCTGCACCATCACCTGCAGCGTGGGGCAGGCCGTGATCCCCAGCTGTTCGAGCTGTGCGCTGACGTCGGCTGAGCTCTCCCCCTCGAGGTCCTCGTTCAGGCGGCCGCCGAGGTAGACGGCCGGCGCCACGTTGCGGCGGTGCAGCTCGTCGAGCAGCTGACGGCCGAGGCTGAGCGCCATCCCGTTGTAGGTGCTGACTGCCACGACATCGGCCGCGGTCTCGACCGCCACCTTGGCGATGTCGGGCGACGACATGCTCGTGCCGAGGTCCACAACCTTCGCGCCGAGGTCGGAGAGCACCTTGGAGACGACGAAGAGCCCGTACTCGTGGATGTCGCCGGACGCCGTCACGACGCGCAGACCGGACAGGTCAGGAGCGCCCCGCTCGCGGAGATCGCGGAGCACGACATTGACGTTGGACATCAGGCGCCGCACCGTGTCGGTCGGAACCACCGGCGTGAAGCCCCGCGGATAACTCGAGTCGGGCTCGCCGACGCCGAACAGCTCTTCCATCCGTGACCCGCCGATCCGGCGGGTGGCCAAGATCAGCTGGAGCGGATCGGCGGTGTCCACGCCCAGGGCCTGCAGCCCGGCCATGAGCTTGGCGAAGAACCGCTTGCCCCCGGCCAGGATGGTGTCCCGGAGCTCGAGGACGGGCCGCCAGTCCATCAACGAGATAGTGGACCGGGCCCGGTTTACCGCCTCCGACGCGATGACCAGCGACTGCACCAGCTCGTCCTCGGTCGGGATCCGCAGCGCCTCGGAAACGGGGGTCGCGTGCAGCGCGCCGCCGGAAGGAAAGCTGAGCTCGCGCAGCGCCGTGTAGTAGACGTCGTTGAACACGATGGCGGCGTTGCGGTCGAAGTCGCCGTCGGGGGAAAACGAGTTGGTGTCGCCGTGGGTGAACGACGGCGGGACCCCGTGCACGTTGATCTCCTGCAGGGCCAGGCCGAACGCCTGCTTGAGCAGCGGGTCCTGGAACGTGGATCCGTAGCTCTGGCTGTGCGCAGCCCCGACCAGGTCCTCGACGACGTGGCGGTGGAACATGCACCAGCCCAGCGAGGTGGCGAGGTCGTGGAACCCGGCGCAGTAGCCGTCTTCGATGTAGGCCTCCAGCACGGTCCCGGAGGCCTTGCGCTGCGCGATCATCCCCATGGCCTCGACCGTCCTGGCCATCTGCGTGACATCGTCGTCCCAGAGCGGGTATCCGTAGTTGTGCTGGGCCATGTTGCCGACATAGCCGAAGCCCGCGCTCAGCGCGGCCTCGGTGTTGACGACAGCTGCCGGGCTGCCGAGGTTGTGGTCGTTCCAGATCGGCGCGATGTCGACGTCCTGGCCGGCCCCCGCCCAGTCCTGGGGCGTGTACATCATCAGGCCTGTCTCGGCCAGCGCCCGCTCGCGCAGATCGGGCGGCAGGCCCATCCGCCGGTCCGGGATCAGCGAGACCCGGTCCAGGCCGTAGCCCAGGGCGCGTCCCCTGGCCTGCACACTGCGCAGGACATCGCGCGTCTCGGCCCAGGTCTTGTAGCCCAGGTTGATGTACGTGGTCAGCACGCCCGAGTCGCGGCAGCGCTCCTTGTACGCGCGGTCGGACGCGACGCCGCGCTCTCGTGCGTAGCGCAGCTGGACCTCGGGGATACGCTCGGCACGCTCACGTCCGGCTCTGACCAGGTCCATCCCGTTCGGCAAGTCGTCCGGCAGCAGCGTGCCGGGCTCGAAAGGATCAGTCATCGGTCCTCCTCAGGAACTCGCCGTAGGTGGTCAGCACCAGGCGTCGGGCGCGCTCCGGCGACCGGGCACTGAGCAGGCCCGCTGCCGCCAGGATGTAGCGCGAGTCAACGATGACGCGGACCTGCGCCGGGACAAGCTCGCGCCGGCGGTCGAAATGGTCGAAGGCGCCGTTCAGGAAGCCGTGCAGATCGCTGCCGGCGTTGGCCCGGAACACGCCACCGGTGAGCACGACCGTCCGGATCCCCCGCACGTCCCGGCCAGTGCGGCGGAAGTCCGCGCCGGCCGACGTCAGCACGACCCGGTCCCGGCCGGCGTGCCGCGAGATCGCGACCACGACGGCGAGCCGGGCCAGGGCCAGGTCGTCGTGCGCCTGATCCGGCGTCTGCGGGACGAGCCCGGGGTCGGCCACCCGCTGCAGGGCGGCATCAGCCAGCCTGTCCGCCTCGGCACCCGTGACCAGCCGAAGCTCACGCGCGGCCGCGACCAGGCTTTCAGCGCTCCAGCGCAGTCCCAGGTCGGCCTCGACGGTCCGCGCCACCGGTGCCGCGGGGACCAGCGAGCCGGACCGGCTGGACGCCGCGTTGCCAGCGGACAAGCAGGAGTAGACGTCGGTAGTCGCGCCGCCGACATCGACGACCAGGATCTCCCCGGCGCCAGCCAGGCCCTCTGGGCCGGCCGGGCTGGCAAGGCCGGCCGCCATCAGCTTGACCGCCTCGAGGACGGCGTCCGGGGTGGGCAGCGCCACGATCTGGCGGAACCGGTCCGATGCGCTGAGCCGCTTGCCCTTGATGACGTGCTCGATGAATGCCTCGCGGATGACGGACTGGACGCCGTCCACCTCGACCCGCCCGATCTCGGGCAGGACGTTCGGGGCCGATCTCCAGACGACCCTGCCACCGTCCAGTGCCGCGGCGACCTGCGCACGGGCCGAGGTGTTCCCGGCGAAAACCACCGGAGGGCCAACCCCGCCGGAGGCGAGCGACCGTGCGGCCTCGACGACGAACGCCTCGTCGCCGCCATCGGTGCCGCCCACAAGCAGGATGAGATCCGCGGCCGACCGCGCCACCTGGGGCACGAGCGACCCGCTCGCTGCGCGGGTGACGATGGTGACGATCCGGCCGCCGGAGTTGAGCGCGACCTGCTTGGCCGCCTCGGCCGTCAGGTCACGTTCCAGTCCGATGATGGCCACTCGCAGGCCGCCGCCGGCACTGGAGCAGCCGAGCACCGTGCCAGCTCCCGCAGCCGCCACCCCCGCCGCCTGCAGCTGCCTGAGCGCGGCACCGAAGCCGTCCATCAGGTCGGACTCGACAGTGGTCCGGTGCTGCGCCGAGCCGACCAGCGCACCGGACCCGGGGGCGACGGCAGTCAGCTTCGTGAACGTGCTGCCGAAGTCGACCAGCAGGTCTGGGCTGATCAGGTCGGCCCCGCCCGGCCGCGAGCCGCCGGGCGCGTCAAGGACGCGCCGTTCGCTTCCCAGCCCGAGACCCGACACGGTGACCAGCGCCCTACTGCGCCAGGAACCCGCCGTCGATGACCAGCTCGGTACCGGTCACGTAGCTCGCCTCGTCGGAGACGAGGTAGAGCACCCCCCACGAGATCTCCTCCGACTGCGCGCCGCGTCCCATGGGGGTGGCCGCGACCACCGCGGCGTTCGACTCCTCCCCCTCCTCTTCCGCCAGCGGGGTCATGACCAAGCCGGGACACACGCTGTTGACCCGGATGTTGTCGCCCACGTAGGTCAGCGCCGCGCTCTTGGTCATCAGCTGCACTGCCCCCTTGGATGCCTGGTACGCGATGTAGGTCTCGGCCCCCACGACGCCCCAGATCGAGCACGTGTTCACGATCGAGCCCCGGCCGGCCGCGCGCATGGCCGGGATCGCGTACTTCATGCCCAGCCACACTCCGGTCTGGTTTACTGCGATCGTGCTCGCCCACGCCTCCTCGGTCTCGTCCACCACGCCTGCCATGCTGCCCACGATGCCAGCATTGTTGACCAGCACGTCGAGCTTGCCGCAGGTCTGCTGGGCGTAGTCCACAGCCGCCGCCCACTGCGCGGCGCTGGAGACGTCCAGGTGGACGTAGCGCACGTCCAGCCCTTCATCGCGCAGCTGACTCGCCGTCGACTCACCCAGCTCGTCACGCACGTCGCCCAGCACGACCCTGGCGCCTTCCTGCGCGAAGATCCTCCCGTGCGAGGCCCCCTGGCCCCGGGCGCCACCAGAGATCAGGGCTACCTTGCCCGCCAGTCGGTTCACCGTCTCTCCTTCGCGCCCGACGAGTTACTGATGGCGCCCGCACCGTACAGCCGGGCGATCTCCTCGCTGCCGTAGCCGTGCTCGCGCAGGATCTGCTCGGTGTGCTGTCCCTGGCACGGCGCCGGGCCGCCCGTCCGGACCGGGGTCTGCTCGAGGTGCAGCGCGCTGCCCATTGTCTTCAGCCGTCCGGCGGTGGGGTGGTCCACCTCGACCACGGTGCCTCGTCCCAGGACGTGCGGGTCGTCCATCAGGTCCTCCACCCTGCGCACCGGGCTGCACGGCACCCCCTTGTCCTGCAGGACCTGCAGCCATCCGGCGGCAGGCCGGCTCCGGAACACCCGCTCGAGTTCCCCGATCACCTCGGCGCGTGCCTCAACCCGTCCGGAGTTGCTGGCCAGGTCCTCGCGTTCGGCCAGCGCGGTCAGGCCTGTCGCCGTGCACAGCGCGTTCCAGTTGTTGGGGCTGACGACGGCGACGACGAACCACGCGCCGTCCGAGCCGGCGAACGCCTGGTACGGGCAGGTGTCGTCGATCGCCGGGAGCATGATCTCGTCGGCGGGGCTGATGATCCGGTACCCCTGGGCCGCGATCAGCGCCTCCAGCAGCGTCACCTCGACCCGCTGGCCCCTGCCGTCCCTGGAGCGCGCGATCAGCGCCGCGAGCACCGACTGGACCGCGAGCGCGGCGGCGTAAGTGTCGGCGACCGTCACCACCAGCAGCCGGGGATCGCCGCCGTTCCCCTGGCGGTCCATCACCCCCGTCATGGCCTGCAGGATGATGTCCAGGGCCGGCCGGCCAGAGTACTCCCCGACCCGGCCGAACCCGCTGATCGAGCAGTAGACCAGGCCGGGGTTGGCCGGAGCCAGGTCACCGTAGCCGATGCCCAGCTTCTCCGCGACGCCGGGCCGGAAGTTCTCGAAGACGACGTCCGCATCAGCGGTGAGCCGGCGCGCCACGGCCAGCCCTTCGTCCTTCTTCAGGTCGAGGACGATCGACCGCTTGTTGCGGTTCAGCGCCATATAGTTCATGCCTTCACCGCCGAGGAACGGCGGCCCGAACCCGCGGGCGTCATCACCGGACGGCGACTCGACCTTCACCACCTCGGCACCGAGGTCGGCGAGCGTCATCGTCGCGTACGGCCCGGCGAACAGGCGGGAGAAGTCGACGACCTTGATCCCCTCGAGCGGGGGCGCCGCGGCGGGCTTCGCCGCCATCACCGGGCCCCTGCCTGCGCGACGAACGCCCGGTACAGCGCGCGGGAGCCGTCGCTGTCCAGCATCTGCTCCGGATGCCACAGGACGCCAAGGACCTCGGCGCCCGAGGCGTCCTCAAGTGCCTCGACGGTGCCGTCGGCTGCCTGCCCGACGACACGCAGTCCCGGCCCCACCTTGTCGACGGCCTGGTGGTGGATGCAGTACACCGTGGTGCTGGCTGCACCCAGCATGCCCGACAGGCGAGAGGACGGATCCAGCCTGACGTCGGTCTCCTCGATCCGCAGGCCCGGCGAGTCGACGACGCGCGCGCTTTCGTGTGGGTGGTGCTGGGACAGCGACCCGCCGTAGGCGACGTTCAGGATCTGGAAGCCGCGGCACACGCCGAGAACGGGCAGCGACCGTTCCCGTGCTGCTTGCACCAGGGCCAGCTCAAACCGGTCCCGGACCGGGTCGGGGTCGTGGGTAAGGGCCGGGTCGTATGCCTGGCCGTAGCTTTCCGGGTGGATGTCGGTGCCGCCGGCCAGCAGCAGCCCGTCCACGCCGTCCATGGACCCTGCCGCGAGCTCGTCCTCCTGGCCTGGCACGCACGGCAGGATCAGCGGGATGCCCCCGGCTGCCGCGACTGCACGCGGGTAGCCCTCGCCGAGGTAGTAGGACGGCAGTGTGCCGGCCGCGACCGGCACCCCGGCCCGGCCTGAGGAGATGGCGATCCGAGGCCGCCGCTGACCGCTCATTCGTCGAGGTCTGGCAGGAAGTTGAAGACGAACGGGTAGCCGACCGGAACGGGCTCGACGTCCAGCTGCACACCGCAGCCCGGGCAGTAGAACTCGCGCAGCATCTGCCAGGCCGGGTCGGCGCCTTTGTACTTCAGGTAGACCACGCCGTCCTGGGGATGGCGCTCGCAGACGGCGGCCTCTTCCTTCCAGTTCTGCCGGTAGTCCCCGAACTCCTGACCGCACCGGCACTTGACCACCCTGGCCCCATCGCTGCGCTCGACCACGTAGAGGCTCTCCTGAAGCGGGACGAGGATCCGGTCCTCCCAGGGAACCCTGGCCTGCTCCAGCTTGAGCACGGTGGTAAAGCGGTCCAGGTCCTTGTCGCGCTGCAGCCGGGCGACCTCGTCCAGCGGCAGCGTCCCCTCCAGCAGATCACTGATCATCTGCGACGAGTAACTGGTCACTAGGGCACCTCATAGTCGTCGGGAAGATCCCAGAACGTGCGGAACTCCGCGGCCCACTTGGCCGAGAACCGCAGCACGTCCCGGTAGAGCGCTGCCGCCGGGGCGGGAATGTCTCCTGCGATCAGACGCTCGCGGACCCTGGCCTTGTACTCCCTGGCCGGGACGGCGCGGGCGAGCCGGTCCCGGCGGTGCTGCGCGCGCAGGGCCTGGGTCGCCTCGGCGTCGACGCCGTCGATGAGCTGGGCACCGTCCCTGGTGAACACAACCGCGTAGACGTCGAGCGCCGTGCGCTCGCTCGACAGGCCGTCCACCACGTCGCGCAGGACCTCCTCCGGCCGGCGTTCCAGGGGGTCGCCGTACCCGCCGCCGTCGCCACTGACCACCGAGAACAGCGACTCGGGCGGCAGCGCCCGCGCGGGGTAGTTCTGGCCGGGCACGTACTCCCATTCGGCCTCGACCTCGCTGACGAAGTCCGGCAGCTCGGTGTGCAGCCCTTCGCCGTTCGGCAGGTCAAGCCCCTGGCTGAGCATCTGGCTCAGGTTCGTGTTCCGGCCCACCCAGACACGCAGCGACGCCGCCGGGTACCCGCCCATCAGCCCTGCCGTCGAGAAGATCGGGGGCGACCCGAACGAGCCCATCTCCATCTCGGTCCCCTCCGGGATCAGGTAGAGGGAGTGGATCCCGTTGCCGCCGCGGAACTTCCCGAAGCCGCCGCCGTCGCGCCGGATCTCGCGAGCCAGCCAGATCTGCGGCATCTGCTGCTCCCACACCTCCGCGTCGCCCATGTCCCCTTCGGCGTTGAAGTCGGAGAATGCGGTGTCCAGGCCGTCCATGAAGCTGGTCGCGTACATGCCAGACGAGGCGAACTCGAAGCACTGGCTGCCGAAGAGGCGCCCATACTGGTCAACCCCCCCTGCCAGGTTCCCGCTGGTGAGCGGGCCGGAAGCGTGCACTTCCTCGCGATAGCCCTGCGCGTAGTACGCGCGCGACACCGCCTGGGCGCAGGCCTGCATTCCTCCGTATGCCGGCCCCCACAGCGTGGTCGGGAGCTGGATGTTGTCCGGGTTGCACGCACTGCCCAGCGGCACGTTCAGCCGGATCGCGAGGAACGTCCCGTCGTTGTACCGCAGGTCGTAGAAGACGTTCTGGATCAGGCCATTGAACAGCATGCCCTCGAAGAGCGGCAGCGTCGCCTGGAACGGCTGGCGCCGGGCGGACGGCAGCCCGTCGTAGTCCAGCTCGAGGCGGCCGTCTCTGGTGATGACCAGCTCGCAGGGACTGTGCAGCAGGCTCTCCTGGCCGGGCAGGGTCACCCCGCGCCAGGCCACCTCGCGGTAGCGGCCGGGGAAGAGCGAGCGCCGCACCTTCTCCCTGGTCGCGCGCATGGTGTCCTCGATGTACTCGCGGCAGATCTTCCGGTAGAACCCGAGCCCGACATCGGCAACGAGCTCCTTGAGCTTTTCCCGGACGATCATGTTCCCGGTGAGCTTGGCCCGGTTGTCGGCAAGCCACGAGGTCGAGCTCCGCACTCCGCGGTCGACCAGGATGTCGAGGTCCTTGCGCAGCGTGTCGCCGGATCCGATCTTCACGCAGGGCATGATCAGGCCCTCAGCGAAACGGCTCGTGAAGGAGCTGCCCATCGCGCCGGGCTCGACCGCCCCGGTCTCGGTCACGTGCGTCAGCCCGCCGACCCAGCCCTCGAGCCGGCCGTCGATGAACAGCGGGGTGATAAGCATCTGGTCAGACGGGTGGCCGCCGCCGATGAACGAGTCATTGTTGAAGAAGTAGTCGCCCTCATCGAACCCGACCAGCGTCTCGTAGTCGTTCTCGATCATCCACTTGATCGCGCGGCTCATCGTGTGCACGTGGATCATCAGTCCGGTCGACAGGCAGATCGCGTCGCCCTCACGGGTGTACAGGCCGAAGATGATCTCGCCCTGCTCGCGGGTGGACGGCGAGGCAGAGATAGACAGCGCGACCTCCCGGGCGTTGGTCAGCGTCTGCAGCAGCCGCGTGAACAACACCTCGAAAGTGATTGGGTCGCTCTCCTTCAGCGACAGGTCCGCCTCGTAATAGCCCGTCTCACTGATGCCGCGCTCGGTTCTGGCCAGCCGCTCCTTGAGCGTCAGCGGTGTCGCCGATCCGGCCGCCCCCGGCACCTGGGTCTCGATGTCCGCGGACATGCTTACTCCTCGATCCACACGGTTCGGTACTCGTCGACCCGGGCGGCCCGAGAGGGGGGGACGACCAGCGTGGTTGTGAGCGCCTCGATGATGGCCGGCCCGGCGACCACATTTCCCGGACGCAGCAGGTCCCAGTCGTAGCGCTGAGTCGGCTGCCACTCGCCCTGCCAGAATGCGGGCCGCTCGTCGTACCTGGCCTCGCGTGCGTCTTCGTCCGCCAGTGGGCTCTTCACCAGCCACGGCTTGACCTTGTGCGCTGCCGCGACCAGCCCGACCTCGAAGATCTCGAAGCCCGCCTGCGGGAACTGTGCCCCCTTGGCGTACACCCGGGCGTACAGGTCCTCGAAGGCCGCCAGCACCGCGCGCACGTCGTCAGCGGTGTGCGCGCGGGAGATCGGCATCGGGGTAATGAGGTCATTGAGCTGCTTGCCGTAGCGCACCATCGCCAGGTGCCGCAGCGAGATCTCGTCCCTGGCGAAACCCTCTCGCTCCATCTGCTCGACTGCCTGCTCCTCGAGCCGCACCCAGGCCGCGGTGAGCCGCCGCCCGACATCAGCGAGCGCGTCGTCACCGGCCGCCGGCGGGACGACTGCATTGACCGCGCGGTGGTAATGGTGCTCGTAGTCGGCGCTGGCGGCGCCGAATGCGGTGAACGTGGCCGCATAGGGAAAGGTGAGCACCGCCTTCAGCGGGAGCCCTTCGCTGTACCCGCACAGATGCCCCGGGCCCGCTCCGCCGAAGCCGAGCAGCGCGTAGTCCTCCATCCGGCTGCCCCGCAGCGAGACCAGGCCGGACACTGCCTCTTTCATCCGGGTGTCGATCACCCGCCGGATCCCGAGCGCGGCCTCCTCGATGCTCAGGCCCAGCGGCTCGGCGATCTTCGTGCGGATCGCGTCGGCGGCCGAGGCGGCGTCGAGGTTGACCTTGCCGCCGAGCAGCCCGGCCGGGTTGAGGTAGCCGAGCACCAGGTTGGCATCAGTGACCGTGGGCTCGGTGCCGCCCTTGCGGTAGCAGACGGGACCCGGGATCGCTCCCGCAGACTCCGGTCCGACGACCAGCCGGCCGGTCAGCGCGTCGATCCGGCTGATCGTCCCGCCGCCGGCTCCGATCGAGTGGACCTCCATCATGGGCAGCGAGAGCAGCAGGCCAGCCAGCACCGGCTCCCGGTCGATGCCGATAAATCCGCCGGAGACGAGGCCGACGTCGAAGCTGGTACCTCCGACGTCGGTGCTGATCAGATCGTCGAACCCGTAGAGCTCGCCGATGAACCGCGTGCCTACCACCCCGCCCACGGGGCCGGACATCGCGGTGTCGACCGCACGCACGTGGCGCGCGGGCGCCAGGCCGCCCGCCGACTGCATCACCTGCAGGTCGCCGGTGAAGCCGCCGGCTTTCAGGTCGCCCTCGAGCTTGGCAAGCGCCCGCAGGGTCGAAGGGCCCGCATAGGCCTCGATCGTCGTGGCGTTCGCGCGGGGCAGCTCACGCAGGGTAGGGCTGATCTCACTCGAGATGAAGACCGGGATGTCGCTCAGGCCGCGGCGAGCCAGCTCGGCTTCGATGATCTCCTTGGTCCGCCGCTCGTGCCCGTCGTTCAGGAACGACCAGAGAAAGACCACGACGAGCGAGTCCGCCCCGGCGGCCAGCAGCTGGTCGACTCCGCTGAGCACGTCCTGCTCGCGCAGCGGGATCATCTCGGCGCCGACCGAGTTGATCCGCTCGCCCACTCCGCGTACCCGCGTGCGCGGCACCAGTGGCGGCTGACGGCGGTGCGTCACGGGGTGGATGCGGTCAACCCGCGACAGGGTGACCCAGCTCTGCTTCCCGCGCTCCATCGTGAGCAGGTCCTCGAAGCCACGGGTAACCAGTACACCGGGCTTGCCCCCGCTGCGGGTCAGCAGCGCGTTGAGCACGGTGGTCGCCCCGTACCCGATCACCTCGAGGCCGCCAAGGAACTCCTGCTCGGTGAGCCCGAGGTGTTCCCTGGCCATCCGCAGGGCGGCGTGGAAGCCTTCCGCGATGTCGGCCGGAGTCGTGGGCGCCTTCCCCAGCGCGAAGTCGCCGTTCTCGGTGACAACGAAGCAGTCGGTGAAGGTCCCGCCCACGTCGGTGTAGCAGACCACGGGGCGGGATGCACTCATCTTCATGGACTCCTCTCGGACTCCCTTGTGGATTTGCCACCCATACCACGGGTCGAACGGCCGACTTCGGTGAAGCGTATCCCGTGAATTCACTGAGTGCAATAGGTCCGGCTGCTGTCTTTCCAGCGCCCGGACAGGCCGAAACGAGGTCAGACGACCGACATGTACCTGTCGCGCTCCCAGTCGGTGCTGCTCGTGACCAGCACTGTGCGTTCGGGACGCAGCACCCTGAGCAGGGCATCGATGACCGGGCCCAGCGCTGCGTGCGCCAGGTCGCTCGATGCCAGGAGGTCGACGGCTTCGGGGAACGACTCGGGCAGCAGCGGCAGGTCCGTGCGGGTGTATGCGTTCCCGGTCACCGGGTCGGGAGGTGACCAGCCGGCGCCGAGTCCGGCGAGCCCGGCAGCGAACTGCCCGGCCATCGCGAGGTAGATATTGCAGTCGGCGGCAGCATCGCGCTGCTCGACCCGGCTCGCTCCTTCGCTGCCGGTGATCACCCGGACCGCGAGCGTGCGGTTGTCGGCGCCCCAGCAGATCCTGGTCGGCGCGAACGAGTAGTCAGCCCTGCGATGGTACGCATTCGGGGTCGCCGAGCCCAGCAGCACAAGCTCGCGCATGTACCGGACGAGGCCGGCGACGTACGCATGCCCTTCGGAGCTTAGCTCGCCCGCTGTGTAGAACAGGTTGGCCCCGGCGCCGCCGGCTTTCGCCGACGGGCCGGGCACCCGCCAGACGCTCTGGTGGACATGCATGCCGCTGCCCGCCTGTTCGGTCCACGGCTTGGCCATGAACGTGGCGTCCAGCCCGTGCGATCGCGCCATCTCGCGGACGAGGTGACGGGTCAGCACGGCCCGGTCGGCCGCGGCGAGCGCCTCGGTGTACTTGATGTTGACCTCCGCCTGACCGCCGGCGTACTCGGGGTTCACGGCCTCGATTGGGATTCCCAGGACCGCCAGCCGCTCGCGGAGGTCGTGCAGGAGGAACTCGAGCTCGGATCCCTTGGTCAGGCTGTACTGGTTGATCTCGTCGTAGATCGGCCGGCGGGTGGCCGGGTCGATCAGGTAGAACTCGAGCTCGGCCGCGGCCTGGATCTCCAGCCCGTCCCTGGCTGCCCGGTCCAGCACGGCGCGCAGCGCGGAGCGCGAGCACGAAGCGTCGGGCTGGCCGTCGGGATCCAGCAGGTCCCCCAGGACGACCTGCGCGTTCTGATCCCACGGGTTTGGGCGGGCCGATCCCCAGTCAGGAAGGAGCAGGACCTCGCCCGGCTCCGGGCTCGGGCCGGCAAAGCCAGCCGCAACCAGGGATCGCGGCAGGCGGACCCCGTCCGCGGCTGCGTCTGACCCCACTCGGACGAACCGGCAGCGGCCGACCAGATCGCTCCAGTACACGTCCACCCACCGCGGGTCGCTCACGACGCGCTCCAGTAGCGGGCGATCTCCCAGTCGGTCACCGCGGCCTGGAACAGCTCGGCCTCGTGCTCGAACAGGGGAATCGCGTTGTCCACGAAGGGCGCGCCCAGCCATTGCTTCACCCACGGATGGTCAGCCATCGCGGCCGCGTCCCGCAGGTCCCTGATGGGCGATGCCGCAGTCGCTGCGGCTGCCCAGCCCCGCAGGCCGGCCTCCGCCAGCGAGCCGATGGCGGCGAGCAGGACGGCGACCACTGTGGCGGGGTCCGCCTCACTGCTGGCACGCGCCAGAACCCGCTGTGCCCTGCCGGGGCCCTTGCCCACGTGCACAGCTGGCGGACGTGCCTTCATCGCCGTCACCGAGGGAAACAGGAGCGGGCGAACCGCGTCGAACCGGCATTGCAGCGCCTCCGGGCTCAGCACCGGTGCGCCCGTCACGATGGCATCGAGTACCTGCAGCGAGGCTTCAGCCGCCCCTGGGCGGAGCGTCATGAAGACAGCCTCTAGTCCGCGTGCTCCGGCGATCTCCTTCGCCGCGCTTTTCGCCACTACTAGCGCCTCCGTCAGCTCGGCCGGGGCTGCGGGACCGAGTCCCAGCACGAATGACCCTGGATCGAGACCGCCGCGCACGCTCACTGCCGGCAGCCCGCTGGCCGCCAGGCCTTCGAGCAAGGCAACGCCGACCGAGGCCGCTGAACTGGCATCCGGCAGCGCAGGGCCGGGGGGGCCGGGCAATGTGCCGGGACGGGGTAGCGCAGCCCCGGCCAGCGAGGCGCTCACTGTCACCCGCACGTGCAGCTCGTCAAGGCGCCGCAGCACCTGGGCCAGCACGGCGGCCGGAGCCACTTCGAGCACCCGACCGGCCGCGTCTCGCGGCACCCCGAAGACGAAGGCCTCGCCCGGTGCCCATGCCGCAGGCCGGGCCAGGTCCGGATGGAACTGCACGTGCAGGTCCGGGTAGCCGGTCGAGTAGTTCGAGAACGGCGTCGTCTCGATGATGTCGCACTGCACGTCGCAGACGATCATGCCGTCGCAAAAGCCCATCGACAGCGGCGCGCGGCCAAGGAACTCGCGGACCGGCATCCGCTTACCCCGCCAGCCGCCCAGCCGGTCGGCCCAGCCCAGCCGCACGGTGTGCACCTCACCACGGTCGGCAGCGGCGGCGAGCCAGCCCGGGCCGATGAGACCAGTGGTACGAACGCCCATCAGGCGTCCAGGTTCCGCACGAGCGTGGCGATTCCCTGACCCGCTCCGACGCAGAGCGCGGCGATGCCGTAACGGGTCCCGCGACGACGCATCTCGTGCACGAGCGTAACCATGATCCGGCTCCCGGAGTTTCCCAGTGCGTGCCCCAGAGCGATCGCTCCGCCGTTCACGTTGACCCGGTCCGGGTCCAGGCCAAGTTGTTCGATGCAGACGCACATCTGCGACGCGAACGCCTCGTTAATCTCGATCAAGCCCACGTCGTCCAGGGACACCCGGGTCCGGCCGAGCAGCTTGTGCACTGCTGCGACAGGCCCCAGAGAGAACAGCGCCGGATCCACACCGACCGATGCGGTGGCCACAATCTCGCCGAGGGGATGCGCGTCCAGTGTCCTGGCGACGTCTGGGTCAGCCAGAACGAGCGCGCTGGCCCCATCGGAGACCGGCGAGGCATTGCCTGCCGTGATGTCGGGACACCCGTGGTAGTACCCGGCCAGGCTAGCCAGGGACTCAAGGCTGGTATCCCGCCGGAAGGTCTCGTCGACCTCGACGGAGCCACGGGAGGTCGAGACAGCTACCACCTCATCGCCGAACCGGCCTGTGTCCCAGGCCTGCGCAGCCCGCCGGTGACTTTCCAGCGCATACGCGTCCAGTGCGGGGCGGCCAAAGCCGAACTTGTCCGCCACGAGCTGAGCGCCCTCGGGCATCTCGATCATGGTGCCGTCCGCCTCAAGCGCCGGGTGCTGCGGCCCGCCAGCACCGCTCCACATTGCGTTGCGGCCCACCAGCGGCCCCGGGTACTTCTGGCCGACCGGGATCGCGACAGGCCACGTTGAGCGGCTCATTACTTCGGCTCCCACGGCCACTCCCGCCCCAGTCGAGCCGAACGCGATCGAGTGGGCCAAGGCATTCACTGCAGAAAGACCAGACCCGCAGTAGCGGTTCATTGTGACGCCCGCCACGCTCGCCGGCAGGCCGGCCAGCAGGGCAGAGAACCGGGCAACGTTTCCCATTGCCTCGCCGGAGGCGTTGACCGTCCCGGCGAAGACCTCGTCCACCTGGTCAGCTACGAGACCCGCGCGCTGCACAGCGGCGCGGATCACTTCGGCCGCGAGGTCGTCCACCCGGATCCGGGACAGCGACCCGCCGAACCGGCCCATGGGAGTGCGGACCCCGGCCAGTACCAGCGCCAGGCGCTGACCGGTCAAGGCTTGCCCGCCACGAGTGCGTCAGCGGTGAGCCAGGTGCTCGCCTCCTCGCGCGCCTCGACCAGATGGGCGAGCAGGGCTGCGCGCAGCCGCTCCTCCGAGCGCATGGCAACAGCCTCGATGATCGCGAGGTGCCCATTGGCCATGGCCTCGGCGTCGAACTGGTTCGTCACGTGATGGCGGAAGACCCGGCGGCTCACCGGCAGTTCCCACAGGTCGGCGAGCGTGCGCTGGATCAACCGGTTGGTGCCGATCTCCAGCAGCACTGCATGGAAGTCGCGGTTGAGGTCATAGGCTATGGACGCGCCGACGGGCGATGCGGCGATACCGCGGTTGATCTCCTCCATCCTGGCAACATGCCGGTCGGTGATGAAAGGGATCGCGGAGATGCTGCCGGGAATCTCCAGGAACGTCCGTACCTCGTAGATCTCCAGGATGTCGCTGGGGGTCAGAGCGTTCACCACGAATCCGCGTGCGCTCACGGCGCGGACAAGACCCTCTTGCGCCAGCCGGAGCAACGCATCGCGCACCGGGGTCCGCGAGACTTCCAGCTGCTCGGCCAGATGGTTCTGGACCAGGTGATCGTGCTCCTTGATCACACCGTCGCAGATCGCGTCCCGGATCACCTGGTAGACGTGCTCGGACAAGGGCGAGCTGTCCAGCCTCCGCGCCTCGGGCGGGAGCTTCAGTGAGGTCACCGACATCGGCCCACTTTCGAGTGTATGCAGTGAATCCACCATAGCTCATCGCCTGGTGGCGGTCATGTCCCTCGGAGTAGTGAAGTTCCGGCATGTCTTCTCATCGCTGACTCTTCTCAGCCTTGACCCCGGGAGGATCGTGCTCAAGTGACGGCCGCGTCACCAGCGGTGGGTGGAGAACTCACCGGCCCGTTCAGGCTCTTCACCGAGGACGGTGGGCCATCGAAATCCAGGAGCAAGCGGTTCGGCGAACCGCTGGCCTAGCCTGGCGGGGTCCGGACCCAGCACCTGCCGTCACCTGCGGAAATGCCCCGTGAGCTGGGTGTTCCCGGCCTCCTGGGCCGTCTTTGTGGTGTCCCACTGTGGGTCATAGTGTGTCGCCGTGCGCCCCTGTATAGCAGTGGTTGCGGACGCATGACGGACGGGATCAGGCCAGAACCAGCGGTGCACCTAACCGCTTGATCCCGCCATTTCGGGTGGTCAAATCGCACTGGACGAGGACCGCGGCCACGCTGGGATGGCCGCCAATGATCCCGTTCTGGCTCGGCGAGGGCGGATGAGGCACCAACTCCACGGCGGAGCCCGGCCAGCCGTAGCGCTAGGCATGTGTGCACGCCATGCCTGGCGCGTCCATCAGCCGAGGTCTACCTAAACCCAGACGCGGGATTCGTTGCGGGCTTCCTTGGCGCGGAAGGCGTCCTCAAGGTTGATTCCGCATCGGTTGACGATCGAGATAAGCAGGATCAGCGCATCGACGGCTTCATCGCCGACGTCGGCTGTGCGACCATCCGGATCCTGGGGCTGTCCCTGGAGTTTGCGGATGGCCCGGTAGAGTTCGCCGACCTCTTCACCGAGTTTGAGGCATTGGGAGGGCAGGTCCTGCTTGTCCAGCCCGCGCTCGGCTTCCATCTTGGCGACGTAGTCC
>DATKRG010000110.1:0-37226 GCA_035532275.1 Streptosporangiaceae bacterium
CCCCGGACGGCCGGCGTGGCCGGGTCAGGGAGGGCAGCTGGTGCGTACACTTCGGGGCATGCCAGGGATGGTCAGTGGGGTGCTGCTGGTGGCCGCATTCGCGGCTGTCGCGGCGGCGTGCGGCCTGGCCGCCAAGCGGCTGTACCGGGCGAGCCGCCCGGGCAGGATCGCGGAGCCGCCCGATGGCTGAGGGCACGCCGGAGCCACATCCTGACCTCGAGCCGCTGCGGTTCCTGCTGGGTCGCTGGGAGGGAGCCGGAGTCGGCGGCTACCCGACGATCGAGAGCTTCCAGTTCGGCCAGGAGATCTCGTTCAGCCATAACGGCAAGCCGTACCTCATCTACGTCAGCCGGAGCTGGCTGCTGGACGCCGACGGCGTGCCGGGCCGGCCGCTGGCGATGGAGACCGGGTTCTGGCGGCCACAACCCGGTGGGACGGTCGAGGTGCTGCTGGCCCACCCGACCGGGTTCGCCGAGATCTACCTCGGCGAGGTGACCGGAACCAAGGTCGAGATGGCCACCGACGTGGTCGCCCGCACCTCCTCGGCCAAGACGGTGACCGCCGGGCACCGGCTCTACGGGCTGGTGGGCGCCGACCTGGCGTACGCGTTTGACATGGCGGCGGTCGGCCAGCCGCTGCAGCCGCACCTGTCGGCGCAGCTCAAGCGGGTCGGCCCAGCCCTGACCGGCCCAGACCAGCCCTGACCGGCCCAGCTCTTCCCTGACCCCGGCCAAGGCCGGCCGGCTGTGATGGCTGGCGCAGCCACCACAGCCGGCGGTGGCGGCTCTAGCTGGAGCGCATCCAGTAGTTGGCGAACGTCATGCCCTGGAACAGCTGGGTCGGCTGGTCGAGGATCGCACCGTCTGCCGCGCTCTTCGTGACGATCCGCAGCGTGCTCCACCGGCTGGAGCGCAACGTGCCACGGTTGCCGGCCTGGTCGGTCACCCGCACGCCGCTGAAGCTCTCGGCGCTGAAGTCGCTCAGCGGCAAGATGGTGCCCGCGCCGTTGGCCGGCGGCTCGCTGATCGCCTCGGCGCTGGACCGCTGGCAGACCGAGCCGGGCGGGCAGGGGCTGACCCGGGTGAAGCGCTGGCCGTCGGAGGTGTCGGTCAGGCTGAGCTCGAACATCCGGGTGCTGCGCCGGTAGAACACGCTCGCCACGATCGAGTCGCCGGGATGGACCACGATGTTGGGGAAGATCGCGAAGTTGGGGAACATCTCCCACCATGCGGCATAAGACGCCTTGCCGCCCTGGCAGTCGGCCTCCACCCCGGTCTGCTCGACCGTGCCGTTGTCGAACCCATCCAGGCCTGCCCAGTGGGCAGAGAACGAGTCCGGGGTGGTCGCGCAGTTGACGTAGGGCACGAAGAAGGTCGCCTGGATGTACCGGAACGGCTGGGCGGGCCGGGTGGCGGCGAAGCCGGCCCAGTTGGTGGAGGTGATCTCGGGCACGTTCGCGCCCAGCAGCGGGGCGGCGGACGGCTGGCCCTGGGCGCGCACCATCGGGTTCCCGGGCCTCAGGCCGGCACGGTGGGCCGCCATCGGCCGGCCAGGAGCCAGCCGCACCGCCCTGGCCTGCCGCGCCACGCCGGCCTGGCGGGCTGCTCTGGCCTGCTGGTCCCACTCGCGCACCGCGGCCTGTGGCCGGACGGTGCCGTGGCCGCTGGCAGCGGGCGTGAGAGTAAAGCCGCCGACGGTGAGGATGATGGCTGCACCGCCGATGGTGACGCCGGCGAGGTGCGAGAGCTCCCGCATCGAGTCGCTGTCCTTTCGGGCTGGGCCGGTCCGGCTGGCCGGATCGGCTGGCTGGGCAGGAAGGGGTGGCGGGAGGGACGTGCGTGCGCCCGCCAGGGCCCCCGTGCTGGCGGGCCGGTCCGTGAGCGTGGATCCCCGGGCCGGCCCGGGGACGTGCCGCCCGGCGCAGGCAGCCGCCGGAAATGGCACGTCCCGCACAGACATTACGCCGTGGCGATTAGCTCATCGGGGAAATGTTGGGGTGCCATTAATGTGGCGGAGCGCTAAATAGCTATTAGTGCTGATATGGGGGATGGCTGAATTCGGCTTGGAGGGAGCCGGTGCAGGTCAGCGACCACATGATGGGTGCAGATGACCGATATGGCACATCATTCCCGGCCCGGCCAAAATCGTGACGATGTGCCCTGGCAGTAAGCGAAGCCGCCTGCAGCAATGAAGACCCCACGCGGCAATAGCAAAGCGCGTGCGGCCGATAGGGGGAACGCCGGGCTATGAGGGAGCACCGGGCATATGAAAGCCCCCGGGCGCCTCCCGCGCCGCCGTGCACCTGGCATCCGCTCGCGGCGGGCCGCGCGCCTCGGCGCGCAGCCTTCAGCCGCTCCGCAGGATGCGAGGGACGGCCACGCGGGGACCGGCTGGACAAGGCCGGTCAGCCCGGGGGCCCGGTGTCTGCCGTATATTCGCCGGCCGCTGCCTTGCGGCACGCGGGCCATGCCCCGAAGGGCCGGGCCTGCGTCGGCCGATGATCGCACCGCCCGGCTTGCGCCGCGGCTGGTGCGCCGGCGGGACGGCGGCTAGCTGACAGCCACCTCGCGAGTCCTACTGCTATGCATGCTGTTGGACCACCTCCTCTCCCGCGTTGGCCGCAGGCTATGACAGCTGGGCTGGACAGGCAAGTGAGTAATCGGCCGGCCGCCGCCGGCCTGGCCCCATGCCCTAGTCTCGGGGCCATGACGCAGGCGTGGGACAAGGAGCTGCGGGCCCGCGGCTATCGCGTCACGCCTCAGCGGCAGCTGGTGCTGGAGGCCGTCACCAAGCTGGAGCACGCCACCCCGGAGGAGATCTGGGCGGACGTGCAGCAGACCGCCAGCGGGGTGAACATCTCCACCATCTACCGCGCGCTTGAACTGCTGGAGCAGCTCGGCCTGGTCACCCACACTCATCTGGGGCACGGCGCCCCCCGCTATCACCTGGCGGCCGAGGCCGAGCACGTGCATCTGGTCTGCTCGAACTGCGGCCGGATCACCCAGGTCGCCCCGGACGCGGTCGGCCCGCTGGTGGCAGCGCTGGAGCGCAACCATGGCTTCCAGACCGACGTCGGCCATCTCACCGTCTTCGGCCGCTGCGCATCCTGCCGGGACGCGTAGCCTGGCAGATATGGAGTCCCCGCTGCTCGCCCAGCCCGGCGCCGTCCCGGCGGACGGGCCCGACGCCGGGGTGGCGGCGCACTACGGCGACCCGTTCGCCGAGCAGCGGGCGCTGGCCGCCGCGGCGGGCCTGGTCGACCGCTCCCACCACGGCATCGTCCGGATCACCGGTGAGGACCGGCTGTCCTGGCTGCACAGCCTGACCACCCAGGACACCGAGGGACTGGTACCGGGCGCCACCACCCAGGCACTGGTACTGAGCCCGAACGGGCACGTCGAGCATCACCTGACCCTGGCCGACGACGGGACCGCGGTGTGGATCCATGTGGAACCGGGCACGGCCGAGCCGCTGCTGGCCTTCCTGGCCTCGATGCGGTTCCTGCTGCGGGTGGACCCGGTCGATGTGACCGAGGAGTTCGCGCTGCTCACGCTCATGGGGCCCGACGCCGCAGGTGGCCTGCCGGACGGGGCGGTGATCACGCTGGCTGATTCGTTCGGGATGGATGTGATCGTGGCGCGGGACCGGATCGCCGACATCACCGAGCAAGCGCAACGGCGCGGGGTGCGCCTGGCCGGCGTGCAGGCGTACGAGGCGCTGCGGATCGCCGCGCACCGGCCGCGGCTGGGGCTGGATACCGATCACCGGACCATCCCGCACGAGGTGGGCTGGATCGAGACAGCGGTCCACCTGTCCAAGGGCTGCTACCGGGGCCAGGAGACCGTGGCCCGGGTGCACAACCTGGGCCATCCGCCGCGGCGGATGGTGTTCTTGCACCTGGACGGGAGCGAGAACACCCTGCCGGCCCACGGCGACCCGGTGACCATGGGCGACGCGCAGGTCGGGTTCACCGGCTCGGCCGCACGCCACTTCGAGCTCGGGCCGGTCGCGCTCGCGCTGGTCAAGCGGACGGTGCCGGTGGACGCGGCGCTGCGGGCGGGCGGCGTGCCCGCGGCCCAGGAGGTCGTGGTGCCGCCGGACGCGGGCGCGAACGTGAAGATCACGCTCAAACGCACCCGCGGCGCGCTCGGCTGACGGTGGTCCCTGGCTGGAAGACCAGAAACCAGATGGCCTAACGTTGGCTTCCGGTGCGGGAGGCTGTCGCCAGACGGCTACGCCGTGGTAGGAGGTCATGCGCCGTGCTGCGCCGCATGCTGCTGGCCGCATCGGCCAGCGACCGGGTCCGCCAGCTCACCGTGTCAGCGCCCTATACCCGTGACGTCGTCGCCCGCTACGTGGCCGGTGAGGACGCGGGCGCGGCGGTGGAGACCACCCGGCGGCTGCAGGCGAGCGGTCTCCGGGTGACCCTGGACTACCTGGGTGAGGACACCACCGACGCGGACCAGGCGGCGGCCGTGGCAGCTGAGTACGTCGCGCTGCTCGGCCGGCTCGGATCGGCCGGGCTCGGCCGGGACGGGGCCGCGGAGGTCTCGGTCAAGCCGACCGCGGTCGGCCTGCACCTGCCCGAGCACGGGACGAAGACGGCCACCGCGAACATCGCCCGGATCTGCGCGGCGGCCCGGGACGCGGGCACCACGGTCACGGTCGACATGGAGGACCACTCCCACGTCGCCGCCACCCTGGCGATCGTGCGGGAACTGCGCGCCGACTTTCCTGACCTGGGCTGTGTGATCCAGTCCCAGCTGCGCCGCAGCGCCGTGGACTGCGCGGACCTGGCCTACGCGGGTTCGCGGGTCAGGCTCTGCAAGGGCGCCTACAACGCGCCGGAGGCGGTGGCGTTCACGGCCCGGGCGGATGTGGACCGGTCCTACGTCCGCTGCCTGCGGGTGCTGATGAACGGCGCCGGGTACCCGATGCTCGCCACCCACGACCCGCGCCTCATCAAGATCATCACCGCGCAGGTGCAGCTGACCGGGCGGGGCAGCGCCGGCTTTGAGTACCAGATGCTGTACGGGGTGCGGTCCGCCGAGCAGCAGCGGCTGGCGAGAGCCGGTGCCACGGTCCGGGTCTATGTGCCCTATGGCAGTGACTGGTACGGATACCTGGTCCGGCGGCTCGCCGAACGCCCTGCCAACCTGGCCTTCTTCCTCCGCTCGCTGGCCTCTCACCGGTGACAGTGGCGGCCGGATAGGCTGCGGAGAATGATCGGGATCCTGGGTGCGGGCAAGATGGGCGAGGCGCTCATCTCCGGCCTGCTGCGGGCGGGCCGCAGCCCGTCCGGGGTGCTGGCGGTGGTCCGGCGGGCCGACCGTGCGGCCGCCCTCCGGGAGAGCTACGGCATCGCGGTCGTCAGCGCCGCGGAGGCCGCCAAGAGCGCGGACACGCTCATCATCACCGTCAAGCCGCAGGACATGCCGACCCTGCTGGATGAGATCGCGCCGCACGTGCCAGCGGACCGGCTGATCATCTCGGTGGCGGCGGGCATCACCACCTCGATGATCGAGCGCCGGCTCGGGGCGGACGTGCCGGTGGTGCGGGTCATGTCGAACACGCCGGTGCTGGTGGACGAGGCGATGAGCGTCATCTCCGCGGGCGCCCACGCGGGCGAGGAGCATCTGCGCCGGGCCGAGGAGCTGCTGCGGCCGGTCGGCAAGGTGGCGCGCATCCCCGAATCGCAGCAGGATGCGGCGACCGCGCTGTCGGGCAGCGGCCCGGCCTACGTGTACTTCCTGGTGGAGGCGATGGTCGATGCCGGGATCCTGCTCGGCATGCCGCGGGGGACCGCGCTGGAGATGGTGATCCAGGCGGTGTACGGGGCGGCGACGATGCTGCGCGAAAGCGGAGAACATCCGGTGATCTTGCGGGAGGCCGTCACCTCGCCGGGCGGGACCACCATCTCGGCGATCCGGGAGCTGGAGAGGCACGGCGTCCGGGCGGCGTTCCTGGCGGCGATCGAAGCGGCCCGCGACCGCGGCGCCGAGCTCGGCAGCGGCTGAGCCGGCGGTCGCGATGGCCTGCACCCTGCACGTCGCCTGGGACGAGCGGCTGACCGGTTACGACTTCGGGCCCGGCCATCCGCTGGCCCCGGTCCGGGTGGAGCTGACGGTGGCGCTGGCACGGGCGTTCGGCGTGCTGGAGCAGCCGGGCGTGACCGTGGTCGCCCCCACCGTGGCCAGCAACGCCGAGCTGGAACTGGTCCACGATCCGCACTACATCACGGCCGTGCGGACGGGGGCCGCAGACGCGGCTTTCGGGCTCGGCACCCCCGACAACCCGGTGTTCACCGGCATGCACGACGCGTCGGCGCTGGTCGCCGGGGCCACCCTGGCGGCCGCGGCGGCGGTGTGGGAGTCGCGCTCGCAGCACGGGGTGAGCGTGGCGGGCGGGCTGCATCACGCGATGCGCGGGATGGCGAGCGGGTTCTGCGTGTACAACGACCCGGCGATAGCGATCCGGTGGCTGCTGGGGCAGGGTGCGGAGCGGATCGCCTACGTCGACGTGGACGTCCATCACGGTGACGGGGTGGAGGCGGCCTTCTACAACGACCCGCGGGTGCTGACGATCAGCCTGCACGAGCACCCGATGACCCTTTTCCCCGGCACCGGGCTTCCGGACGACAATGGCGGCCCGGGCGCGGAGGGAATGGCCGTCAATGTGGCGCTGCCGGCCGGCACCGGCGACGCCGGCTGGCTGCGCGCGTTCGACGCGGTCGTGCCGCCGCTGCTGCGCGCGTTCCGCCCGCAGATCCTGGTCAGCCAGCACGGCTGCGACAGCCACCGGCTGGACCCGCTGGCGCACCTGGAGCTGAGCATCGACGCACAGCGGACCGCGCAGGCGTGGCTGCACCAGCTGGCGCACGAGATCGCCGGCGGGCGCTGGGTGCTCACCGGCGGCGGCGGTTACGAACTGGTCCGGGTGGTCCCGCGCACGTGGACCCATCTGCTGGCGGAGGCGGCCGGCCGCCCGCTGGACCCGGCGGCGCAGACGCCGGCGGCCTGGCGCGAGTTCGCCCGCGCCCGGACCGGGGCGCAGCCGCCGGAGACCATGACCGAGGGCGCCGCGGCCGTGTTCTCGCCGTTCGCGTCGGGATACGACCCCGCCGACGCGGTGGACCGGGCGATCATGGCCACCCGCAACGCGGTGTTCCCGCAGCACGGGCTGCTGCCCTCACCCTGAGCGGTGCTGGCGCGAGGCCGGTCACGCACGCACCCTGAGCTGCGCCGGGAGCTGGGCCGCACTCGCCTGGCGGCGGATTTGGATGGTGCCATTTGCGCAACCGGGTGCCGGCAACGGAGCGTGCTGAGGGCAGAACAGGCCGCCGGCCATGGCCGCTCTTTCGTTTGCCCACGTCAATGCAAGATCCGTGCCAGGGGTGACGAAATGAGACTCGATGGAGGGTTGCCCTTTTCCGCACAAGACTTACGCTGGGGACGGAGGTGACTGATGCGCTGAATCCGGCCAGGCGTACCCAGCACCCGCGGAAGAGGGCGACTCATGGTTGCAAGTGAAACCCCCCTAAGTGACGTCAGGTTCCTGACCGTGGCAGAAGTAGCCTCGATCATGCGTGTGTCCAAGATGACCGTTTACCGGCTGGTTCACTCCGGGGAACTGGAGGCGATCCGGGTGGGCCGTTCGTTCCGGGTGCCCGAGCAGGCGGTCAACCAGTACCTGCGGGACTCTTTCGTCGCCGCGAGCTGAGCGGCACGACGGGGAGCGCCGCCCAGCGGGCCCGGGGAGGTTGGGGGCACCTGGGGATGAACCGAGGCGGCGGGAGCGGTAACCTAGACCGTTGGCGTGTGCCCTGCCGACCGGTCCCGGGCGTGCGCAAGCATGCCGGGCTATGCCAGAAAGAGCAAGGGTGGTGTCGTGGGCTCCGTCATCAAGAAGCGCCGCAAGAGAATGGCCAAGAAGAAGCACCGCAAGCTGCTGCGGAAGACGCGCGTCCAGCGGCGGAACAAGAAGTAACGCTGGCACTGGCGGGCGGTCCGGCACGAGTTCCCAGCGGGCGGCTGTCGGCAAAGCGCAGGCCAGGACGCGGCACCGAGGTGCATACGCGGCTGGCCGGAGGCGCTATCCGGGAACGGGGGTACCGGGAATGGGGGCACAGTGACGAAGGTGGATACTGCGGACGGCTCCGTCCGGGGCACGGCGCGGGAGGGAGCCGGGGACACCCCCGGCGAGCTCCCGGCTGCTGCTGCTCCACTGAGCTTGCTTCAGATGCCCGAGCTGACGCTGGCCAACGGCCGGGACCTGCCCGGCCAGGAGCTGGCCGTCCCGAACGGCAACGGGGTTGCCCTCCGGGACGCGCCGGTGGTCCTTAAGGACGGCCCCGTGGCCCGCGAGGATGACGTGACGGTGCGGCCGGCCGAGGACTGGCGGGCACGGATCGGCGGCGCCCTTGACTTCGTGCGCCGCCAGCTGACCGGCGGCTGCGAGGTCGACCAGTTCGGCTTCGACCCGGAGTTCAACACCCGGGTGCTGATCCCGTTCGCCCGGATGTTCTACCGGCACTGGTTCCAGGTCAGGATGCGCGGCCTGGCGAACATCCCCGAGGCCGGGCCCGCCCTGGTGGTCGCCAACCATTCCGGCACCCTCCCGCTCGACGCGGTCATGCTCCAGACCGGGCTGCACGACGAGCATCCGGCCCACCGCAACGTGCGGCTGCTCGGCGCCGACCTGGTGTACGAGATCCCGCCGCTGGCCTTCCTGGCCCGCAAGGGCGGCCACACCCGGGCCTGCCCCGCCGACGCGCACGTGCTGCTGAGGTCCGGCGAGGTGGTCGGCGTCTTCCCGGAGGGGTTCAAGGGCATCGGCAAGCCCTTCACCGACCGTTACCAGCTGCGCAGGTTCGGCCGCGGCGGGTTCGCGGTGACGGCGATCCGGGCGCAGGTGCCGATCGTCCCCTGCGCCATCGTCGGGGCGGAGGAGATCTACCCGCTGCTCGGCAACGCCAAGCCGCTGGCACAGCTGCTGGGCCTGCCTTACTTCCCGCTCACGCCGCTGTTCCCGTGGCTGGGCCCGATCGGTGCGGTGCCGCTGCCGTCGCGGTGGATCATCGAGTTCTGCCCGCCGATACCGACCGACTGTTACGACCGCGGCAGCGAGAACGACCCGGCCGTGGTCGCCGACCTGAGCGGCCGGATCCGCGGCACCATCCAGCGCAAACTGGACGACCTGCTCACCGAGCGCGGCCCCGCCTTCGGCTGATCCCGGCGGAGGCACGCGCATTCGCGGCCCGGGCGCGCCCACGTGAGGTGGACGCGGCGGGCGCCGGAGCGTCCGGTCCTTGGTAATGATCGCAAGGATGAGCGGCCCTAGCGGCGGGCGTGACGGCGGCGCAGGGCGAGGCCGGCCACGATGCCGCCGGCCACCGCGCCCGCGCCGGCCGCGGTGGGCAGGGCGATCATGGTGGCCTTGCGGCCGGCCCGGAAGTCGTGCACCGGCCACTCGCTGGCCTTCGCCTCGGCCCGCAGGTCCGCGTCCGGGTTGACCGCGGCCGGGTGCCCGACCAGCCGCAGCATGGGCAGGTCGTTGGTGGAGTCGCTGTAGGCCGAGCACCGCGCCAGGTCCAGGCCTTCGCGGGCGGCCAGCGCCTCGACCGCCGCTGCCTTCGCCTCGCCGTGCAGCAGCCCGCCGACCAGCCGGCCGGTGTAGACGCCGTCCACCGATTCGGCGACGGTGCCGAGTGCCCCGGTGAAGCCAAGCCGGCGGGCGATGATGCTGGCCAGCTCCACCGGGGTGGCGGTCACCAGCCAGACCCGCTGGCCGGCTTCCAGGTGCTGCTGGGCCAGCTCACGGGTGCCTTCCCAGATCCGGTGGGTCATCGTCTCGTCGTAGATTTCCTCGGACAGCGTGACGATGTCGGCGACCTTGTGCCCGGCGACGAAGGCCAGCGCGGCCTGCCGGGCCGCGTCGATGTGATCGGAGTTCTCCGCCCCCCGCACCCGGAAGTAGACCTGCCCCCACGCCATCCTGGCCAGGTCCTTGGGGCCGAACATCTTGCGGGCGGCCAGGCCGCGAGCGAAGTAGTAGATGGAGGCGCCGCGCATGAGGGTGTTATCCACGTCGAAGAACGCGCCGGCCGCCGGGTCGGGGGTGGGTGGCGGGTGCTCGACTGTCGCGGCGGCCGCCGACGCCTCACCCGCGAGCGACACCCGGTCCCTGCGCAACGGCCGCACCCTCACCCTCGCAAGCCCGCCCAGCTGGCGAGCACCAGCGACCTGGTCACCGACCCCGGGTTCGATGCCGATCGGGCCTGGTGACTGAAGCCGTCCCCGCAGCAGCCTCATAGCGCCACTCATGGTACCCGCGGGCAGTGCCTGCCTACCCCACCCGGTCTACCATCTAGGCAGCATCATCCACCGACGTCAGGCACCATAGGCAGCGATGTCTCTTTCATTCCTGGCAGCGGCCGCCGCCGCTCTCGCCGCCGCCGTCGTCACCGGAATGCTGGTGCGGCGGTGTGCGCGTATGCCGCGGCTGGACCTGATCGCCTGGGTGCTGGCGGCCGCCGGGCTGACCATCGCCCTGGCGGCCCAAGCGCTGGGCTACCACCAGGGGTTCAACCCGACCAGCTTCCGGCTGGTCGAGGTCGGCGCCCGGCTGGCCGCCCCGCTGGCGCTGGTCTGGGGGCTGGCCGAGCTGACCGGCAGGACCTTCTGGGCACGCTTCGGGTCCCGGCTCGCGCTGGGGGCGCTGACAGTGATCACCGGGGTCATCCTGGCGGCCGACCCGCTCAGTGGTGTGACATTCACCACAGCGTGGCCCAGCGCCTCGGCCCACTATCAGCTCATCCCGAATCTGGCCCTGGTGGTGCTCGCCGTGGTCACCGCGCTGGCGGCCCTGATCGCGCTGATCGTGGCCGGGGTGCGGGCGCAACGCCAGCCGGGGTGGCGGGGGCTGTTCCCCGCGGTGCTCGCCGCGGCGCTGGCGGCCCTGCTGACCGAGGGGCTGCAGGTGACGCTGCCCATCAAGCCCGCCTACCCGGCGCTGTGCCTGATCGCCGCGGTGCTCACCTGGTACGCGGGGCAGCGGTCCGCGGTGGTGCAGCTGGCGGCCCTGCACGACGCGGCCGGGCCCGGCGAGGACACCGGCAGCTGGGACAGCCGGCATGCCGACGACACCGGTTATAGCCGTTATCGCCCAGATACCGGGGGATTCGGGCGGGTCAGCACCGACTCCGACTACAGCGGCCTGTACCGGGACGAGTCCGGGACCTTCGGGCGGGTCGGCTCCGACACCGACCTCGGGCGCCTCTACCAGGACACCGGGGGGTTCGGGGCGGTCGGCAGCGACACCGGCTACGGCTTCTACCGCACCGACACCGACCTCGGGCCGCCCATAGGCAGCGACCCGGACCGGCACGGCGGGCCGGCACCGGGGATCGTCGAGACCGGCGACATCCTGCCGGTCGCGTTCGACGTGTTCACGCCCGCGGCCAGCGGCGGCGGGGGAGAAGAGACCGAACGGCTGTACGGGCAGATCGCCATCTACACCCTGATCGACGGCCAGTCGGAGGAGTTCGACCAGCTCGCGCACCAGGTGGTCGAGAAGGTCAAGGCGCTGGAGCCCGGCACGCTGGCCTACATCGTCCACGGGGTGCCGTCGGCGCCGCTGCAGCGGATCCTCTATGAGGTGTACCGGGACGGGGCCGCGTTCGAGGAGCACGGTCATCAGCCCTACATCCAGGACTTTGAGGAAGAGCGCAAGCCGTTCGTGCTGGCGACGAACGTGATCGAACTCGGCGTCCGGCAGGCCAAAATGTCCCCACTGACCGGCCCGGACGTCCTAGCCGGCCCGGGCGGCCGGCCGGGGCCGCCCGCCAGCGGCCCGCGGGGCTGGTCCGGGAACGGCCCGCAGGGCCGCTCCGCCGGTGACGGCCGGCTGGCCCCGCCTGGCGGCCCGGGCGAGCGCCGCCGGAGCAACGGGTCCCGGTGAGCCCGGCGCCGCATGTCATCACCCTGCTCACGCGGCAGGGCTGCCATCTGTGTGACGGCGCCCGCGAGATCATCGCCCGGGTCGCGGGCGAGCTGGGGCTCCGCTGGGAAGAGCGCGACATCACCAGCACCGACAGCGAGCTGCGCGAGTACTGGGACAAGATCCCGGTGACCCTCATTGACGGCGTCCAGCATGACTTCTGGCACGTCAGTGAGGACCGGCTGCGCGCCGCCCTCGCCAGCTAGCGGGCAGCCGCTGACAGCACCCCAGGTCAGCGCCGGTGGGCCGGCCACTTTGTGCATGCGTTCACAAGGGCGTACCGTGAAAACAGAGTTGTGCCCTGGCGGGCGCCTGGCTCGCCCGCGGTGCCTGTCGCGTCGATCCCTCAGGAGCACCCGGCGAATGTCCCGCCGCCCAGCCACTGGCCACGGCAGTCAAGGCATCCCGGAGGCGACCATCGCCCGCCTCCCGGTGTATCTGCGTGTCCTGTACACCTGCGCCGAGCAGGGCGTCGCGACCGTGTCGAGCGAGGAGCTCGCCGCCGCCGCCGGCGTGAACTCCGCGAAGCTGCGCAAGGACCTGTCACACCTGGGCTCCTACGGCACCCGGGGGGTGGGCTACGACGTCGACTACCTCGTCTACCAGGTTTCCCGTGAGCTCGGCCTGACCCAGGACTGGCCGGTCGTCATCGTCGGGGCCGGCAATCTGGGGCGGGCGCTGGCGAACTACGGCGGTTTCGCCTCCCGCGGGTTCCGGATCGCCGCTGTCCTGGACGCCGACCCGGGGGTCGTCGGGTCCGAGATCGCCGGGCATGTGGTCGAGGGCGCCGATCAGATCGAGCCGGTCGTAGCCCGTCATCATGTGTCGATCGGCGTGATCGCGACCCCGGCCGGAGCGGCGCAGGGGGTGTGCGACCGGCTGGTCGCCGCCGGTGTCACAAGCATCCTGAATTTCGCTCCTGTGGTGCTTAGCGTGCCAGTGGGCGTCGACGTGCGTAAGGTCGACCTGTCTATCGAGTTGCAGATCCTTGCCTTTCACGCGCAACGGAGGTCTGTCGTGCGCGTCGCCCAGGATGGGAAGCGCCGTTACCAGAGCGCCGCGGTACCCGGTGATGCCCCGGGTGCCGCCGTGGGCGGCGCACCCGCGGGCAGCGCGGTCAGCGGCCCGGTAGCCGGTGGCAGTGCGCGGGGTGGGGCCGGCAGCGCGATGACGAACGGCCCGGCCGTCCCCGCCCGGGGCGGCGCGGCCGACGAGCCGGCGGTGGCGGCGCCATGAGTGTGCTGATCGTCGGGCTGAGCCACCGCAGTTCCCCGGTCGCGGTCCTGGAGCGGGCCGCGGTGGGCGGCGACGCGCTCGTCAAGCTGATGCGCGACGTCTTCGAGGCGGAACCTGTCGCGGGCACGTTCGTGGTGTCCACCTGCAACCGGGTGGAGGTCTACGCCGAGGTGGACAAGTTCCACGCGGGCCTCACCTCGATCTCCGACCTGCTGGCGCGGCACTCCAGCCTCCCCCTGGCCGACCTCACCCAGCACCTGTACGTGCACTACGAGGACCGGGCGGTACAGCATCTGATGGCGGTGGCCAGCGGGCTGGACTCGATGGTGGTGGGGGAGACCCAGATCCTCGGGCAGGTGCGCCAGGCGCTCGCCCTGGCGCGTGAGCAGGACACGCTCGGCCGGGTGCTGGACGATCTCGGCGCGCTCGCACTGCGCGCGGCCAAACGGGCGCACGCGGAGACCGGTATCGACCGCGCGGGCGCCAACCTGGTCAGCGTGGGTGTGGGACTGGCGGCGGCGCGGCTGCGGCCAGCCGGTGACGGCCCCGATCCCGTTCACCCGCTCGCCGGGCTGAACGTGCTCGTGGTGGGCGCCGGCTCCATGAGCTCGCTCGCCGTCGCGACCGCACAGCGCCTCGGTGCGGCCCGGATCGTGATCGCCAACCGCACCCCCGACCGGGCGGAGCGGCTTGCCGCCTCGGTCGAAGGATCCACGGCCGGGCTCGATGCCCTGCCGGCCGCGCTGGCCGACGCGGATCTGGTCATCTCCTGCACCGGCGCGGCCGGCCTGGTGATCACCGCGGCGATGATCACCACCGCCCTGAGCCTGCGGGCCGGCCAGCCCGGGCCGGATGCCCGGCCGCTGGTCCTGCTCGACCTCGCACTGCCACACGACGTGGACCCCGCCGCTGCCGGGCTGCCCGGCGTCAGCGTGCTGGGCCTGGACTCACTGGAGGGCGCCGGGCTGGCGGTGGCGGCCACGCAGGCCGAGGACGTGGCGGCGGTCCGGGCGATCGTGGCCGAGGAGTTCGCCGCCCGCGTCTCCGCCCGGCACGCCGCCCGGGTGGCACCGACGGTGGTGGCCCTGCGCGCGAAGGCCGCCGGGGTGGTCGAGTCGGAACTGGGCCGGCTCACCGGCCGGCTCGGGACGCTGGACGACCGGGCGTACGCCGAGATCGAGCGCGCGATGCGCCGGGTGGTGGACAAGCTGCTGCACGCTCCGACGGTGCGGGTCAAGGAACTGGCCGGCTCGCCCGGCGGCGACTCGTATGAGGTGGCCCTGCGGGTGCTGTTCGACCTCGACCAGGACGCGATCGACGCGGTCACCAAGGCCGACGCAGACCTCGCCCTCGGCACGCCCGCGCCGCAGGCGCCGGGCGCGGCACCCGTCCGGGAGGTAGGCCCATGAGCTGGTCGGTGCTGCGGCTCGGCACCCGGCGGAGCCCGATGGCGATGGCCCAGTCCGGGGCCGTGGCCAGGCTTGTCACGCAGCGGACCGGGGTCAGGGTGGAGCTGGTCGGGCTGACGTCGTTCGGCGATATCAGCCAGGCCGACCTGACCCAGATCGGCGGCACCGGCGTCTTCGTGAGCGCGCTGCGCACCTGCCTGCTGGCCGGGGACGTCGACATCGCCGTGCACTCGCTCAAGGACCTGCCCACCGCCGACCTGCCCGGGATCACCCTGGCGGCGGTGCCGGCCCGGGAAGACCCGCGGGACGCGCTGGTGGCCAGGGACGGTGCCAAGCTGGCAGATCTGCCCACCGGCGCGCGGATCGGCACCGGATCGCCCCGCCGGGCGGCCCAGCTCCGGCTGCTGCGCCCCGATACCCGGCCGGTCGCGGTGCGGGGCAACGCCGGGACCCGGCTGGCCAAGGTCGCCTCCGGTGAGCTCGACGCGGTCGTGCTCGCCTACGCGGGGCTGGCCAGGATCGGCCACATCGACCTGGTCACCGAGATCTTCGAACCGGACGAAATGGTCCCCGCGCCCGGGCAGGGCGCGCTCGCGGTCGAGTGCGGCGACACCGACCCGGACCTGGCCGCCCTGCTCGGCTCGGTGGACGACCCGGCCACCCGCGCCGCGGTGACCGCGGAGCGGGCCGTCCTGGCCGAGCTCGGGGCCGGGTGCCATGCCCCGGTCGGCGCGTATGGCACCGTGGCCGGCCAGCTGGACCTCACCGCCGTCGTCATCGGCGGGGACGGCGGCCCGGCGGTCGCGGCGTCCGCGGGCGGGCCGCCAGCGGAGGCGGCAAAGATCGGACAACAGGCCGCGCGTGAATTGCTCCGCCGCGGTGCGGGAAGGTACCTGACGGTGTCCACCGCACATACGAGCAACGGGGACGATGCCTAGTGAATCCCACACCCGCAACCACGAAGACGCAGGCCACCCAGGCTTCGCAGGCGCCCGATGAGGCGGCCCCGGCCGGCGCGGCCGCCCCGGCCGGGCTGGCCGCCTTTATCGGCGTCGGCCCCGGCGACGAGGGGCTGCTCACGCTGCGGGCCGCCGAGCTGCTGGCCCGCGCGGACCTGGTGGTGGGCAGGACCGAGCTGACCGACCGGCTGGCGCACCGGCTGCCTGGGGAGGCGGTCGTCACCGAGGCGGCCGATCCGGAACAGGACACCAAGGCCCTCATCAAGGCGGCCAAGGCCGGCCAGCTGGCGATCCGGCTGTTCGCCGGTGACCCGTTCCTGTTCAGCCGGGCCGCCCGGCAGGCCGACGCGTGCGCCAAGGCCGGGGTGCGGGTGGAGATCGTGCCCGGGGTGTCCGCCGCGACCGCCGTGCCCGCATTCGCCGGAGTTCCGCTCACCGCCGACACCGGTGGCGTCCGGGTCGTGCACGCGTCCGACATCAGCCAGGTCGAAGGACCCGTGCCGGGCAGCCTGGTGATCCTCGGCGCCGAAACCGGGCCGGTCGACATCGCCAAGATGCTGGTGGCGGCCGGCTGGCCCGACACCACCCCGATCGCCATCACCTGGAACGGCACCACCACCGACCAGCACACCGTGGTCAGCAGGCTCGGCTCGGTGGCCGCCGACCTGAAGGCGGCCGGGGTGAGCGTGCTGACCGAGCCGGGGCCCGCCCTGGCCGTAGTCGGGGAGGCCGCCGCGCACCAGGGCCTGTCCTGGTTCGAGAGCAAGCCACTGTTCGGCTGGCGGGTGCTCGTGCCCCGCACCAAGGAGCAGGCGGCGTCGGTGTCCGAGCGGCTGCGCTCGCACGGCGCGGTGCCCGAAGAGGTCCCGACCATCGCCGTCGAGCCGCCGCGCACGCCGCAGCAGATGGAGCGTGCCGTCAAGGGCCTGGTCACCGGCCGCTACCAGTGGATCGCCTTCACCTCGGTGAACGCGGTCCGCGCCGTGCGGGAGAAGCTGGAGGAGTACGGCCTGGACGCGCGCGCGTTCGCCGGTGTCAAAGTGGCGGCGGTGGGCGAGCAGACCGCGGCGGCGCTGGGGGAGTTCGGCATCAAGCCCGACCTGGTGCCCGACGGGGAGCAGTCCAGCGAAGGGCTGGCCGCGGCCTGGCCGCCCTACGACGACGTGCTCGACCCGATCAACCGGGTGCTGCTGCCCCGGGCCGACATTGCCACCGAAACGCTGCTCGCCCGGCTGACCGACCTGGGCTGGGAAGCCGAGGACGTCACCGCCTACCGCACGGTGCGGGCGGCGCCGCCGCCGGCCCCGATCCGGGAGGCGATCAAGAGCGGCGGGTTTGACGCCGTCCTGTTCACCTCCTCCTCGACCGTGCGGAACCTGATCGGCATCGCCGGCAAGCCGCACGCGGTCACCGCCATCGCGGTGATCGGCCCGCAGACCGCGCAGACCGCGGCCGAATATGGGCTGCGGGTGGACGTGATGGCGCCCAAGCCCTCGGTGACCGCGCTGGTCGAGGCGCTCGCCGAGCACGGCGCGAAGCTGCGCGAAGCGGCTGTCGCGGCTGGCGAGCCAGTGCGCAAGCCCAGCGAGCGCCGCCGCGGTGCCCGCCGCCGCCTGCGCTGACGGTGCGCGCCTGATGGCCTGATGGTGCCCTGCCTGAGGAGGAGCCGGTTGTGAACGGTGGATTCCCGGTCGCCCGCCCCCGCCGGCTGCGCCGGACGCCGGCGCTGCGCCGCCTGACCGCGCAGACCAGCGTCCACGCGTCGGACCTGGTGCTGCCCCTGTTCGTCAAGGAGGGGATCACGCAGCCACAGCCGGTGCCGTCCATGCCCGGCGTGGTCCAGCACACCAGGGACAGCCTGCTCAAAGCGGCGGCCGAAGCGGTGGAGGCCGGGGTCGGCGGGCTGATGCTGTTCGGCATCCCCGCCGTCAAGGATGCCCGCGGCTCGGCCGCCGACGCCCCGGACGGGATCGTCCAGCAGGCGCTGGCGGACCTGGCCGCCGAGGTGGGCGACGCCACCGTGCTGATGGCGGACCTGTGCCTGGACGAGTACACCGACCACGGCCACTGCGGCCTGCTGACCGAGGCCGGCGAGGTGGACAATGACTCCACTCTGGAGCGATATGCCGCCATCGCGGTCGCCCAGGCGGCTGCCGGGGCGCATGTGGTCGGCCCGAGCGGGATGATGGACGGCCAGGTACGCGCCATCCGGCACGCGCTCGACCACGCCGGCTACCCGGAGGTCGTGATCTGCGCCTATTCGGCGAAATATGCCTCCGCCTTTTACGGCCCGTTCCGGGACGCGGCCGAGTGCGCTCCCCGCTTCGGCGACCGGTCCGCCTACCAGCAGGACCCCGCGGCCGGGGACGCCCTGCGGGAGATCGGCCTCGATGTTGACGAGGGCGCTGACATCGTCATGGTCAAGCCGGCCCTGCCCTATCTGGACGTGATCGCCCAGGCCGCCGCGGCCGTGCCGGTGCCGGTCGCCGCCTACCAGGTCAGCGGGGAGTACGCGATGGCCGAGGCGGCGGCCGCGAACGGCTGGCTGGACCGGGACCGTGTGATCATGGAGACGCTGACCGCGATCCGCCGTGCGGGCGCCAGCATCATCCTCACCTACTGGGCCACCGAAGCCGCCCGCCGCCTCGGCTGACCGTCCGCCGCCCGGCCGGGTGGCCCCGCGGTTGCCCGGCACCGCGGCATTTCCGCCACGAAACGGGCCATCCGCGGCGGTAAAGGTCAGCCCCGTATCTGCGTTAGGTATCGTCTCGGCCTCAGCCGGGGGGGCGGCCTGCGCGCGGCGGTGCCGACCCGGCATCATCGGGATGGAAGGATCCGGCCGGGAGCAGAGTGGGAGCCGATGGTGGAGGCGATGCTGCGCCGTGGCCGCCGCCGGGACGCGAGCCGGATGGCAGCCGCGGCCGTGGATTACGCCGCGATGGGCTGGCCGGTCTGCCTGGGGGCGCATCTGCGCACGGAGGCGGCACGCCACCCGCGATCCGGGACCGCCACCCACGGCCGGGTGCGCGACCCGGGCCGCGCTTGTTCCTGCGACCGGATCGGCTGCCCCGCGCCGGCCGCGCATCCCATCTCGCCCGCCTGGCAGATCGAGGCCTCCACCGACCCGGCTGAGGTCGGCCGCTGGTGGCGGGAGCGGCCGGAGGCCAACATCATCCTCGTCACCGGCCGGGTCTTCGACGTGCTGGACGTGCCGGCCGCCGCCGGCACCGACGCGCTCGCCCTGATGGACCGCGCGGACGTTCCGGCCGGCCCGGTGGCGCTGTCCGCCGATGGCCGGGCGCTGTTCTTCGTCGCCACCCGTGGTGCTCCCGACGACGAGGACGAGTGGTGGTCGTGCCACCTGGACTGCGAGCCTGACGACTTCGCGCCGGTGTCGGTGCTGCGCTGGCACACCAGGGACAGTTTCGTGGTGGCGCCGCCGTCACGCTCCGGCCGGGGGCAGGCCCAGTGGATCCGTGACCCGGGGGAGCATCCGCTGCCCGACGCGTTGCGGCTGCTCGGCTTCCTTGCCGACGCCTGCGAGGACGTGACCGTGTGACCGCGGCACCGAACTCCGCCGGGCTTTTCCACCGCGCGTGCGCTGTCATCCCTGGCGGCGTGAATTCGCCCGTCCGGGCGTTCGGCGCGGTGGGCGGGGTACCGGTGTTCATCGAGTCCGGCCGCGGGCCGTACCTCACCGACGCCGACGGCCGGGAACTGGTGGACCTGGTCTGCTCCTGGGGGCCGATGATCCTGGGCCACGCGCACCCCGCGGTGCTGGAAGCGGTGACGGCGGCAGCCGCCCGGGGCACCTCGTTCGGCGCGGCGACCGCCGGAGAGGTCGAGCTGGCCGAGGAGATCGTGGCGCGCACCCCGGTGGAGAAGGTGCGGCTGGTCAACTCCGGCACCGAGGCCACCATGTCAGCGGTCCGGCTGGCCCGCGCGTTCACCGGCAGGCGGCTGGTCGTGAAGTTCGCCGGCTGCTACCACGGTCACGTGGACGCCCTGCTGGCGGCGGCCGGGTCGGGGGTCGCCACCTTCGCCCTGCCCGACTCGCCCGGCGTCACCGGCGCGGCGGCCGGGGACACGCTGGTGCTGCCGTACAACGACGCGCTCACGATCCGGCAGGCGTTCGTGGGGCACGGCCCGCAGATCGCGTGCGTGATCACCGAGGCCTGCCCGGCGAACATGGGCGTGGTCCCGCCGGCGCATGGCTTCAACGAGCTGCTGGCCGCGCTGTGCAGCGAGTACGGTGCGCTGCTGATCATGGACGAGGTGCTGACCGGCTTCCGGGTAACCCGGTCCGGCTGGTACGGCCGGGAAGGCGTGGCCGGCGACCTGATGACGTTCGGGAAAGTGATGGGCGGTGGCCTGCCCGCCGCGGCGTTCGGCGGCCGGGCGGAGATCATGGACCGGCTGGCCCCGTCCGGGCCGGTCTACCAGGCCGGCACCCTGTCCGGGAACCCGCTGGCCACCGCGGCCGGCCTGGCCACCCTGCGGGCCTGCACGCCCGAGGTGTACGCGCGGGTGGACGAGGTGGCCGCCACCGTGGCCAAGCTCACCGCCGCCGCCCTGTCCGCCGCCGGGGTGCCGTTCCACCTGTCCGAAGCCGGCAACCTGTTCTCGGTCTTCCTCGGCAGCGAGTCGCCGGTGCGCGACTTCGACGAGGCCCGCGGCCAGTCCGGGCCGGCCTACGCGGCGTTCTTCCACGCCATGCTGGTCGGCGGCGTCTACCTGCCGCCCTCGCCCTACGAGGCGTGGTTCACCTCCGCCGCTCACGACGACGAGGCGGTAGCCCGGATTTCCGCCGCGCTGCCCGCGGCCGCCCGCGAAGCCGCCGCCGCCCTAGCCTGACCCCCCCGCTCCGGCCGCCGGCCCCGGCCGCCCGGACTGGCCGCCCCGCCCCCGCGCCAGGTGCATCAAACCGCTATTTGGTGTAGTTCCTGCTACATCAAACCGCTATGTGATGTCGCTGCCGTTAGCCAATGGCGACGGCGATGATGCCGAGCACGATCGCGGCCGCACCGGTCAGCCTGCGGGCCAGGCCGCCCTCGCCGAGCCGCCGGCCGAGCAGCACCCCGAACAGCACGCTGATCTCGCGGGCGGGGGCGACCGCGCTGACCGAGGTGAAGCTCATCGCGGCCAGCACGAGGATGTAGGCGAGCGGGGACAGCACGGCGGCGCCGAGGACCTGCCGCCGGTAGTCCTGCCACACCCGCCGGGTCCGGCCGGTGTCGGCCAGCGCGAACGGCGCGAGCGCCACCGCCATCCCGACCAGGGACGCGTAGTCCTGCAGCAGTGGCGGGTTGCCCACACTGGTCACCGCGACCTTGTCCCAGAGCGTGTAGGCGGCGATGAAGACCCCGGTCACCAGTGCCAGCCGGATCGCACCCGGCGCGACGGTGCCGGCGCCTGGTCCCCCGGCCTTGCCTGTCCCGCCGGCTCCGCCCGCTCCCCTGTCCCCACCGCCCCGGGCGGGCAAACCGATGATGATCACCCCGGTCACCAGCAGCACGATGCCGGCCAGCCCGGCGGGCCCCGGCCGCTCGCCCAGGACGGCGATGCCGGCCAGCGCGGCGAGCAGGGCGCCGGTGCCGCGGCCGACCGGGTAGACCACCGACAGGTCGCCGTGGCGGTAGCCGCGCTGCAGGAACAGGAAGTAGCCGGTCTGCAGCACCGCCGTGCCGGCCAGGAACACCCAGGACCGGGCGGTCAGATGCGGCGGGCTGACGGCCACGCTGACCGCCACCGCTGGCGCGTAGATCACCGCCGCCGCCGCCGACATCAGCCAGACAAAACATGCCGCACCAGCCGCCGACGCCTGCTTGCTGAACAGGTTCCAGCTGGCATGGGCGACGGCCGCGACGAGGATGAGGGCGAGTGCGGTGCTGTTCAGTCAGCGGCTCCGAGGTCCATGCCAGCCCGGCGCGCCGGGCTGGCGGTGGCTCCATCCTCCCTGGGCCAGGCGCTGTTCACCTGCGGTTCATCCTGTCCCAGCTGGCCCCGGACGGCGCCGCACCCCCGGTAGGCTGGGCGGGCCATGTCAGACACCACGGTCGTCCACTTGCTGCGCCACGGCGAGGTCAGCAACCCCCGCGGTGTCCTGTACGGCCGCCTGCCCGGCTTCCACCTGTCCGAGGACGGCCAGCTGATGGCGAAGGCTGCCGCCGGGTTCCTGGCCGGGCGCGACATCGCCCTGCTGCTGTCCTCTCCCATGGAGCGCGCACTGGAGACCGCCGCGCCGCTCGCCGCTCAGTACGGGCTTGAGGTGGGCGTCGACGATCAGCTGATCGAGCCGTGGAACCACTTCGAGGGCACGACCTTCGGGGTGGGGGACGGGGCGCTGCGGCGGCCGGCCCACTGGCGGTACCTGCGCAACCCGTTCCGCCCGTCCTGGGGAGAGCCGTATGCGCACATCGCGGCCAGGATGGAGGCGGCGATGGCCGACGCAGCCAGGGCCGCCCGCGGCCGGGAGGCCGTCTGCGTCAGCCACCAGCTGCCGATCTGGGTAGCCCGGCGGGCCGCCGAGAACCGTCACCTGTGGCATCATCCAGGCCGCCGGCAGTGTGCCCTGGCCAGCGTTACCAGCTTCACCTACCACGAGGACACCATCGCCGGGATCAGCTACTGCGAGCCGGCCGGAGGGGGCCGGGGGCAGGTCGCCGGCGCCTGATGCCAGCCCGGTGCCGGGCGGCCAGGACCAGGCCGGGCGCGGCGCGAGCCGGTGCCCGCCAGCGCGGTCGTCGTCGGCCAAAGCCGGCCCGCTGTCACGGCGGTCGGCCCGGTCAGGCACAATGGGGCGCGGCACTACTGCCTGTAGGAGTTTCCCCTGTGTCCCGTCCAGCGCGACATCCGCGCCGTCACTCACGTCCCGGGGTCAGCGGTTCCTGGGCCGTGCCCGTGCGCCGTGGTCCGGTGACACGATGACCGGCGTGCGGATCGGGGGCGGGAACCGGGTGCCGGGCGAGTCGGCGGCCCGCACCGAAGACAGCCAGGCCGAAGACAGCCAGATCGCAGACACCCGCAGCGAGGACAGCCGGGCCGAGGACGCCCGCAGCGAGGGCCCGGGGCAGGCGGACGGTATCGCCCAGCATCCGTTCGGCGGCTGGGCCTGGCTGCGCTGGGCCTGGCGGCACCTGACCTCGATGCGGACGGCGCTGGTCCTGCTCTTCCTGCTCGCGCTGGCGAGCGTGCCCGGGTCGATGATTCCGCAGCAGGGGATCGACCCGCAGGCCGTGCAGCAGTACTACACTGCCCACCCGGCGCTCGCCCCCTGGGTGGCCCGGCTGGGCCTGTTCAACGTGTTCGCCGCCCCCTGGTTCGCCGCCGTCTACCTGCTGCTGTTCCTGTCCCTGGCCGGGTGCGTGATCCCGCGCACCTTCCGGCTGGCGGGCTCGGCGCGGCAGCAGCCGCCCCGCGCGCCACGCAACCTGTCCCGGCTGCCGCTCGCCGCCCGCTACCAGACCGCGCTCGCCCCGGACGAAGCACTGGCAGCCGCGGGAGAGCTGCTGGCGGGCAAGCGGTTCCGGTTGCGGACCGGGGACGGCTGGGTAGCCGCTGAAAAGGGGTACCTGCGGGAAGCGGGAAACCTGCTGTTCCACCTGGCGCTGCTGGCACTGCTGGCCGCGATCTGCCTGGGCGGGATGTTCGGCTACAAGGCGAACAAGCTGCTGGTCGTGGGCGACTCGTTCGCCAACACGGGCACCGACCTCGACGCGTTCCATCCCGGGCGGCTGGTTTCCGCCGCGGATCTGCAGCCGTTCACGATCGCGCTCAGCAGGTTCGACGCGTCCTACCTCACCTCCGGCTCCCTGCGCGGGCAGCCGTCCCGGTTCGACGCGTTCATCCATTATTCGCCGCAGCCCGGGGCGCCGATGCGCCCGTACAGCCTGCGGGTCAATCACCCGCTCAGCGTCGACGGGGTGCGGGTCTTCCTGATCGGCCACGGGTATGCGCCGGTGTTCCGGGTCACCGACGGCACCGGCCATGTCGTCTTCGACGGCCCGGTGCCGTTCATCGCCGTGGAGCAGGCTGGCCTCACCTCCGAGGGCGTGGTCAAGGTCCCCGATGCCCGGCCGCGGCAGCTCGGTTTCGCGGGAGTGTTCCTGCCCACCGCCGTCGACGTCGGCGGACGGCTCGGCTCGGCCTTCCCAGCGCCCCTGCGCCCGGCGGTGAGCCTGGTCTCCTACGCCGGCAACCTGGGCATGAACAGCGGCCCGCCGCAGTCGGTGTACCGGCTGGACACCGCGGGCCTGCGCCGGCTGCCGGTGGCACCGAGGCCGCTGGCGCTGGGCCAGTCGATCAAGCTGCCGGGCGGGAACGGCAGCCTGACCTTCACCGGCTACCGGCAGTGGATCAGCCTGGCCATCACCTACGACCCCGGCACGCTGCCGGCGCTGATCGCCGGGATGACGGCCCTGGCGGGCCTGCTGCTGTCGTTCTTCATCCGGCGGCGCCGGGTGTTCGTGCGGGCCACAGCCGGGCAAGGCGGGCGCACCGTGGTCGAGGTGGGCGGGCTCGCACGCTCCGATGCCTCGGGAGGGTTCGAGGCAGAGTTCGTCACCCTGACGGGCGAGCTCGCAACCGCACAGCAGGGCGGCGAACCAGCCGGGTCGGCCCGGAGCCCGCAGCCGGGCCCGGGTTCCGGCGACGGCCCGCCCGCCCTGGATCAGACGACCGAGGAGGAGTGACTGCCGTGCCCATCAACTACGGGCTGGCCAACCTCAGCCATTACGCGTTCGTGGCCACCGTGGTGGCCTACGCCCTGGCTGTGCTGGCCTTTGCCGGCGACTTCGCCTTCGGGCGGGAGGTCCTGGGCCAGCTCAGGCCGGCCCGCGAGCCAGCGGCCGACCTGGTCACGGTGGGCGCGCTGGCCGGCCCCGCCGCCCCGCGGGCGGTTCCCGCTGATGCCGGTCCTTCCGAGCCGGGTGGTCCCGGTGCGGGCCCAGGTGCGCCTGATGCCGCCCGGGGCGCTGAGGTGACCGCGCCCGGTGCCGGCACGGGCGCGCCCGGCGGGAGGGACACCAGGGCGATGGGGCGCTGGGTGCAGGTGGCCATCGCACTCACCGCCCTCGGGCTCGCCGCGCACATCGTCGGGGTGGTCAGCCGCGGGCTCGCTGTGCACCGGGTGCCGTGGGGCGACATGTACGAGTTCGTCACCACGGTCACCTGCGTCGCGGTCGCGTTCTTCTTCACCCTGATGCTCCGGTACCGGGCCTACCGGCTGGGCCTGTTCGTGCTCGGCCCGGTGGTGATCCTGCTCGGGCTGGCGGAGACGGTCATCTACACCCCGGCCGGGCAGCTGCCGCCAGCGCTCCAGTCGTACTGGCTTGCCATCCACGTGACCTCCATAACCCTCGCGACCGGGGCGTTCGTGGTGGCGGCGCTGTTCGCGGTCGTCTACCTGCTCGCCGACCGGCATGCCGCCCGGGTCGCCGCGGGACTGCCTACCCGCGCGGGCGCAATCTTCCGCTTCCTGCCAGCCCCGAAGATGATCGACCAGCTTGCCTACCGCATGGTGGTCTTCGGCTTCCCGCTCTGGACCTTCGGGATCATCGCGGGTGCCATCTGGGCCGACGAGGCGTGGGGCCGGTACTGGGGCTGGGATCCCACCGAGACCTGGGCCTTCATCACGTGGGTGGTGTACGCCGGCTTCCTGCATGCCCGCGCCACCGCCGGCTGGCGCGGCCGCCGGTCGGCCTACATCCAGCTGATCGGGTTCGGGTGCCTGCTCTTCAACACGATTGTGATCAGCCTTCTCATCAAGGGACTGCACTCCTACGCGGGGCTGAGCTGACGCCAGGCTGGTCAGGCTAGTCCGCCGGGTTCGTCAGGCTAGTCCGCCGGGCTCGTCGCCGCGGATCAGGCGCTCCAGCGCACTGATGAATTCGGGGTCGTCGTCCGGCCCGGCCGGGTGCTGCCGGCCAGTCCCGGCCTGCTGGCCCAGCGCCAGCAGGCCCTCGGGTTCCAGCCACCGCTCGCGTCCGGCCGGGTGGCGCCGCAAAGCGGCCTGCGCGTCATGCCCGGAACGGGACAGCCGCCGCGGGCGCGGCAGGGTCCGCCCGGCCATCCACCACGCCCACGTGCCGCCGGCCAGCAACCCCGCGATGAGCAGGGCGGATAGCAGTCCCAGCAGCACCATGGCCGCAGCCTAACCTCTGTTGCATCCCGGCTGCCGGTAAATCGGATGACTCATGCGGCTTACCCGGAGGGCCATAACTCATTACAGTCAGTTACGACAGATGACGGTACCGATAATTCGTCGTAGTCTGACGGCTTGGCACGCGATCGCTGGGAGTGCGAGATATGCGGCTGAGGCTCTTTGCCCGCCTCCGTCGGCCCGGCCGGCCATCACCGGCGCGCGGTGCCGGAACGACTTCCTGGAGCGGCCCGCCCGGTGGCATACCTACGCCAGCCGCAGCCGGCACCGGCCGGCACCGGCGGGGGAGCTGGCCGGGCGCCGGGGCTGACCGGCCTGGCGATGAGGCCGGAGCTCGTGGCGGCGAGTCGGCGGGGCCCGGTGGCGGGCCGGGTGCCGGGCTGGACGGGGCATTAGGCGAGGAGGTGGCCAGCGAGCAGGGCGCGGCGCTGGCGGGCGCCGGCCAGCAGGCGCCCGACGCGGGCCCGTTCGGCTCGCCGGTGCGGGAGGCGCGGCCCCGCCCGGGCAGGCCACCCCGGGCGGGGGGAGCGACCGCCGGCCAGGTCGGCGCGGGCCGGGCCACGCCCGGGCGGGCGACCGCCGGCCAGGCCGGCGGCGGGGCAGCCCGGGCCGCCGCCCGGGTAGCCACCCGGGGCAAGCAGGCCGACCAGGCCGCCGGCGCGGCCCAGGAGCGGCCGCAGCCAGCCGCCCAGACCTCCGCGCCGCCCTGGTACGAGGTCGCGCACGCCCGCCTGGCCGCGCAAGGCCGCCGGGACTGTGGCGAGCTGGAACGGGTGCTCTGCCGCGACTGGGCGGAGGGGGCGGTGCCGCCGCCGGAGGCGGTCCGCGCCATCGACCGCCTCGCCGAGCTGCCGGCCCGGGTCAAGCAGAAGCTGGCGGCCGGGCTGGATGCGATCTTCGTCGGCCCGGGAGGTGTGCCTGACCTGGACGACATGGGCAGGCTGCGCGGCATCCCGCTGCCATCTGGCCGCGCCACCTGGGACTCCTGCGCGGGCGCGTACGGCGAGCGCAAGGTGATCGTCGGCTCGCGGCCGTCGGCCGCGCCTGACGTGATGTGTCACGAGATCGGGCATGCCCTCGATGACATCGACGGCTCGGGCGGTATGTGGCAGTCCGATACCGACGAGTTCCGCAGTCTGTACGGCCGCTGCCTGCCCCGGCTGGTGAGCGGTTTCCACCGGCAGGAGGGCACGCTGGGCCGCCGCGAGTTCTTCGCCGACGCGTTCTCCGCCATCGCCTCCCGGCAGCGGCCGGCCCTGGTCGACATGCTGGGCGGCGACACCCGGATCGCGCTGGATGTGATGCTCTACTTCAATGTGCGATACGGCATCTAGAGTGGTGCGTGATGTACGTTATACGGCTCCCTAACGGGAACCTCATGGCCCCGGAGTCGGCTGTGGACGCCCGTGGCCAGGTCGTGGGCGACGCATACGTGGAGGTCGGCCCCGCTGACCCGGCATACGCGCGGCTCGCCCCGCAGGCGGTCTCCGAGGCCGAACTCCAGGACCGGCGGCGCCGCTGGCGGGACGGGGACGAGGCGCTGCGCCGGGAGTTCGAGAGCTATCTGGCCCGGCGTGGCCAGGCCGGTGAGGACGAGGCCGGTGAGGCCGGGGACGGCCGGGACGGGGCCGGCCAGGGCTAGCGGACCAGGGCTAGTCGGCCAGAGTTGGCTTGGCGGGGTCAGCCGGGCTGGGGCCGGGCAGGCCGGGACGCGCCGGCCGGGGTTCAGCCGGGCGGCTGCGGGTGGCGTGTGTTATGGGACGGGTGGGATTTCCGCGGCCGGCTGCGACTCCCCGCGCAGCAGGGCACGCACTTCGGACTCGCGGAATCGCCGGTGCCCACCGGGAGTCCTGATGCTGCTGATGCGGCCAGACGCGGCCCACCGGGTAACCGTCTTCGGGTCGACTCGGAAAAGGGCCGCGACCTCCCCGGGAGTGAGAAGCCGCTCACTGTTCCCGTCCACGCACTCCCCTCCTGCTCTCCGTTTGCGGAGCCTGTTCTCAGTCTCGCGGACTCAGACCCGTTTTCTGTCATGATTTCCGGAAAATCAGCACTCGACAATCTTGTAGCACATCGCGTACGTGAGGATGTGCCGGGTGACCATAAGGTGAGCCCGTGTCGTCACTGGTATCCGTTGCGGAAATCCGTGCTGCCGCCGAGGGCCTGGCCGGGGTCACGATCCGGACTCCGCTGGTGCCGTTCCCGCCGGCCGGCTCCGGCTTGCTGATCAAGCCGGAATCGCTGCAGCCAACCGGGTCATTCAAGCTTCGCGGGGCTTATACCGCGATCAGCGCGCTGCCAGCCGCGGCACGCGCGCGGGGAGTTGTCACCCATTCCAGCGGGAATCACGCTCACGCCGTTGCCTACGCGGCGGCACTGCTGGGCGTGCCAGCCACAGTCGTCGTCCCGGACAATGTGCCCACGGTCAAGATTGCCCCCATCCGCAGGCTCGGCACGGCGATCGTCACCACGCAGCCCTCGGTCGCGGCCCGGGTGGCGGCCACGCAGGAACTGATCAGCCGTCATGGCTATTGGCTTATCCCGCCCTACGACGACCGGGCGGTGATCGCGGGCCAGGGCACCATCGGGCTGGAGATCGCGGCGGAGTGTGCGGACGCCGGGCTGGTGGTGGTCCCGGTCAGCGGTGGCGGCCTCATCTCCGGGGTTTCCGCCGCCATCCGCGCCCTGTGCCCCGGGGCCCGGGTGGTGGGCGTGGAACCGGAGCTGGCGGCCGACGCGCGGGACTCGCTCCGCAGTGGCCAGCGGGTCGCCTGGCCGGCCGAGCAGACACAGCGGACCATCGCCGACGCGCTCCGGGTGGAGCAGGTCGGCGCCCTGCCACTGCAGCACATGCTCAGCTATGTGGATGACATCGTGACCGTCACCGAGGACGAGATATGCGAAGCGGTGCGGCGGATCGCGGTCGAGGCGCACCTGGTCGCCGAGCCGGGTGGGGCGGCCGCGGTCGCCGCGTGCCTTTTCCACGGCGGCGACCTGCCGGCCGCGGAGACGCGGGTGGCCGTGGTGTCTGGTGGCAACATCGACCCGGCGCTGCTGGCCCGCATCGTCGGCGGCAAGCCCGCCGGGCCTGGGGACGCGGCAGCGGGCGGCCCGCCGGCGGCATAGGCTGAGGGCGTCATGCGCGCCACCTTCGCCTACACCACGGCCCGGATACTGCTCTTCGTCGCCGCCACCGGCCTGTTCTACCTGGCTGGTGCCCGCGGCCTGCTGCTGCTCGGCCTCGCGCTGGTGGTGAGCGGCGTCGCCAGTTACGTCCTCCTGTCGCGTCAGCGCGATGCCATGTCCGGGGCGCTGGTCAGCCGGCTCCGCACGCTGCGGACGCGGATCGACCAGGGCGCGAAGGCAGAGGACGAGGACTAAACGGGCCCGGCGGGCTCACCGTCCTGCAGCCAGCCGCCGACGGTGAGCAGCCGGAGCACCGCGTCGATGGCCTGCTGCCGCGTCATCGTCGACGTGTCAATGGTCAGCTCGGCGTCGACGGGCTCCTCGTAGGGGTCGGAAACGCCGGTGAAGTTGCCGATCAGCCCGGCCCGCGCCTTGGCGTACAGGCCCTTCCGGTCCCGTGCCTCGCACACCTCCGCCGGTGTGGCGACGTGAATCAGCAGGAAGTCGCCGACATCACGGGCCATGCTGCGGGCGCGGGCCCTGGCCGCGGCGTAGGGTGCGATCGGCGCGCAGATCGCGATCCCGCCATGCCTGGCCACCTCCGCGGCCACGTAGCCGATCCGGGCGATGTTGAGATCACGGTCGGCCCGCGAGAAGGTCAGCCCGGCCGACAGCAGTTCCCGGACGAGATCGCCGTCGAGCAGGGACACCGAACGGTCACCCCGCTCACCCAGCGCGTCGCGCAGGCTCTTGGCGATCGTGGACTTGCCCGAGCCCGACAGCCCGGTCAGGAAGATGACCAGGCCGCGCTCGCTGCGCGGCGGCCGTGCCCGGCGCAGTTCGGCCGCCACGGCGGGCGGGGTGAACCAGGCGGGCACCTCCTCGCCCCGGTCCAGCATGTCCTCCAGCTCACCCAGCGCGAGGTCGGCCCGTTCGGTCCCGGGCTCGATGAGTGCCAGCGGGCGCCAGACCTCCGCCGCCCGGTCGTATGCCCAGTCGCCACCGGGCATCACCGGGATCGCGGTCGGCCCGGCCGGCGGCCCGTCCGGCCCGTCCGTGAACAGGTGGGTGGCCCCGAACGAGCTGGCGACCAGCGCGCGCAGCGCGATCTCCCGCTCGGCGCCCACGTCACGGGCGGCCAGCGCCAGCGGCACGACCAGCGTGCCCGGCGGCAGGTGACGGGCCGCGGCGCGGACCGACCGCACCAGCGCCTCCGGCCGGGTCACGACCTCGGCCGTGCCGGTGACCAGCGGGAGCAGCAGCAGGCGTGCCCGCAGCTGCCCCGCCCCATGCCGCAGCTGGCCGATCTGGCGCGCGTTGAGCGGCCGGCGGGTGACGAATGCGAGCACCGGGCTGTCGCCCAGCTCCGCCCGCACCTGGGCCGGCGTGCGGCGCAGCTGGCGGAACGGGCCGTGCTCGGGCTCGCGGCAGGCGATGACCTGGCCGGCCAGCCGGATCAGCCCGGGCCCGCCCTGCGCCGCCGGGCGGGCGTGACGGCCGCCCGGATCGGCGCCGTCGGCCTGGGCAGGCGGCGGCACCAGGGCCGCGGACCGCTCGCTGATGTCGAGCACCGCCAGCGGCACGCCCTCGCGATCGTTCAGCGCCAGCCGCCGCTGGGATGGCGGGACCGCGTCCTCGGGCACGTCCAGCGTGACCGGCACCGGCCACGCGGTCCCGTCGGCAAGCGTGCCCCGCTCGCACACCGATGCCACGTCGGCGGCGGTCATGAAGCCGCTGAGCGGCGCGAACGCACCCGCGAGCAGCATCTCCAGATCGGCCAGCTGGTTCTCGTCCAGAGTCCAGGAGGGAAGACTGGCGAAACCCGCAACCAGCCTGGCCGCAGCCTCAGCGGTCACGTCCACCTCCGTCCGGCGCGTCGCCCGTCACGCGGGCCCACTCCCCGTGCCGCCCGATACCGAAAGGCATGCCTGAGGGTACTCCGGCGGCCGCCAGCGGGCCAGGCGGATGACCCGCTGGCCCAGGCCGGCGGCCGGCCCTGGCCAGGTCAGATTACCCTGGCGAACCTGTTCTCCGGCTTGCGCAGGACGTAGAGGAGATCCTCGTGCGCGTCGGTCAGCCGGCCGCCCGACAGCCGGGCGATCACCTTCTGCGCGGCGAGGAACCCGGGTGGGCCGGGCAGCGCGCCGGCCAGCCCGCCCAGCGCCCGGCGTTCGGCTATCACCAGGCCGCGCATCAGGGCATAAGCCTGAACGCCACGTGCGGAGCTGAGCCGTTCGTACACAGCCGGGTACGGCCCCGGCTGGCCGGGACGGCGCCAGCGCCAGATCAGCCGCCTGGCCAGCGCGGGCAGCGCACGGTCGAGGAAGCCCGCCGCGCTGTCCCGGTCACGGAAGCGCAGCAGCAGCAGGCCGCCGGGCTTGATCGCCGCCACCAGCCGGTCCAGCACGAGCTCGGTGTGCTTGATCCGCTGCAGCAGCAGCGGGCACAGCACGATGTCGGCCGAGCGTGGCGGCAGCGGCAGCGTCCGCAGGTCGCCCTGGGCGCACCCGGCCAGGGCTGGGTTCACGCCGACGGCGGCGGAGGTCACCGGCTGGCTGTCATCGATGAGGCTGACGAGAATGTCCGCACCCGCGGCCAGCAGCCCGGCGGCCCCCAGGTCGGTGCCGGAGGTGGTGCAGCCGGCCTGCAGGATCACGACCTGCCGCCCGCCCCGGCCGGCCACATATTCGCTGGTGTAGCGGGTGAACAGGTCAGCCACGGCGATTGCGGCCGGGCGATCGCGCGGCCCGGGCGCTGCGGCCGGGGCTGGCGCCGCCGGCTCGCGGTGGGTGATCTCACCGGCCGGCTCCGGACGCGGCTGGGTAACCAGCGCGGCCGGCGCCGGTGCGGCGGTGCCGCCGCCCGGGCCGGCGTCCGCGGTGATCACCGCACCCGGCTCGGCGGTGAGCGTGCCCGTGATCTGGCTGGGAATCCCCAGCTCGCTGCTGGCAGCTGCTTGCTGCTTCACCCTGCGCCCCCGTGCAGGTCCTGTGTCGCCCCCGGTGGTCCCGCTCCCGGCAAGACCGTTCACCGACACCACGGCTTCATACCCTAACCTTCCACCTGACTCCCCTGGGGGAACCCCCCCGATGCTCAGGCATCTTGCCATAGCCCAGTTGAGCTAGGCCATAAGCTGGAAGCGTCCCGCATCCGGGCCAGGCGCTCCTGGTCCCAGTGCGGGCGTTTGTGCTGCCTACCGAAGGACACCAGTGAGCCTCGGCGGACTACTCAGCGTCATCGCAGGCGATCCCGCACTCCAGGAAGCTCTCGGTACCACCGGCCCTGCCGCCCCGTCAGCGGGAGCCGATTTCACCGCTCCCCGCGCGCTGCGGCCGTTCCTGGCGGCCGCCCTGACCGGCCTGCCCGCCCTGCCCGCTCAGCCCGGTGCGCCCGGTGCGCCCGGTGCGCCCGGTGCGCCCGGCCAGCTGGGCATGGAGCGCCGGTTCGTGCTCGCGGTCACCGCCACCGCCCGGGAGGCCGAGGAACTGGCCGACGGTCTGACCTCCCTGCTGCCTGGCGACGGGGTGGCGTACTTCCCGGCCTGGGAGACGCTGCCGCACGAGCGGATCTCACCGGGCTCGGACACCTGCGGCCGGCGGCTCGCGGTGCTGCGCCGGCTCGCCCATCCCGACCCGTCCGACCCGCGGACCGGGCCGCTCAGCGTGGTGGTCACCCCGGTGCGCGGCCTGCTGCAGCCGATCGTCGCCGGGCTCGGCGACATCGCCCCGGTCTTCCTGCGGGCCGGCCAGGCGGCTGACCTCGACTCGGTGCTGATAAGCCTGGTCGAGCTCGGCTACACCCGCACCGACCTGGTGGAGCGGCGCGGGGAGATGGCGGTGCGCGGCGGCATCGTGGATGTGTTCCCGCCCACCGAGGAGCATCCGGTCCGGGTGGAGTTCTTCGGCGACGAGGTCGAGGAGATCCGTCAGTTCCGGGTCGCCGACCAGCTCAGCCTCGGCACCGCCGACCGGCTGTGGGCGCCTGCGTGCCGCGAGCTGCTGCTGACCCCGGCGGTCCGGGAGCGCGCCAAGCAGCTCGCCGCCGACCACCCTGGCCTGTCCGATGTGCTCGGCAAACTCGCCGACGGGATCGCCGTCGAGGGGATGGAGGCCTTCGCGCCCGCCATCGCGTCGCGGATGGAACTGCTCCTGGACCACGTGCCCGCTGGCGGCCGGCTGCTCGCGTGCGACCCCGAGCGGATCCGCGCCCGCGCCGCCGACCTGGTCCGCACCAGCCAGGAGTTCCTGGAGGCATCCTGGGTCAACGCCGCGGCCGGCGGGCAGGCGCCGATCGACCTGGGCGGGGCCGCCTTCCGGTCCATCACCCAGGTCCGGGCTGCCGCCGACAGCCTGGGGCTGCCCTGGTGGACGGTCACCCCGTTCGAGAGCCCCGGCGTGCTCGCCGGAGAACAACCCGGCGGTGACGACGGTCAGGCTGCGGGCAGGCATTCGTTCAGCATCGGGGCTTCCCCGGCTGAGGGCTACCGCGGCGACACCGCACGCGCCCTCGCCGACGTGCGCCGCTGGCTGGACGAACGGTGGCGGGTGGTGCTGGTCACGCAGGGGCACGGCCCGGCCCAGCGGCTGGCCGAGATGCTGCGCGCCGACGGGCTCGGCGCCCGGCTCGGTGACCTGGACGAGCCGCCGGAGCCTGGCGTGCCCTGCGTGGCGACCGGGCTCATCGGCCAGGGCTTCATCTGGGAGGCGGCCCGGCTGGCCGTGCTGTGCGAGGCGGACCTGGCGGGCCAGCGGACCGGCAGCAGGGACACCCGCCGGATGCCCAGCCGGCGGCGCGGCGGGATCGACCCGCTCCAGCTGACCGCCGGCGACTACGTCGTGCACGAGCAGCACGGTGTGGGCCGCTATGTGGAGATGACCAGCCGCAGCGTCCAGGGGGCGATCCGGGAGTACCTGGTCATCGAGTACGCACCCGGCAAGCGTGGCCAGCCGCCCGACCGGCTGTACGTGCCCACCGATCAGCTCGACCAGGTCACCAGGTATGTCGGCGGGGAGGCCCCCACGCTGCACCGGCTCGGCGGCGCCGACTGGGCCAAGACCAAGGGGCGGGCACGCAAGGCGGTCCGGCAGATCGCCTCGGAGCTCATCCGGCTGTACTCGGCCCGGATGGCCTCGGCCGGGCACGCGTTCGGCGCGGACACGCCCTGGCAGCGCGAGCTGGAGGACGCCTTCCCGTACGTGGAGACCGCCGACCAGCTCGGCGCCATCGACGAGGTCAAGGCCGACATGGAGCGCCCGGTCCCGATGGACCGGCTGATCTGCGGCGACGTGGGCTACGGCAAGACCGAGATCGCGGTCCGGGCCGCGTTCAAGGCGGTGCAGGACGGCAGGCAGGTCGCGGTCCTGGTGCCCACCACGCTGCTCGCGGCTCAGCACTACACCACGTTCAGCGAACGTTATGCGCCGTTCCCGGTGGTGGTGCGGCCACTGTCGCGGTTCCAGAGCGACGCGGAGGTGGCGGCCACCCTGGCGGGCCTGGCCGACGGCACCGTGGACGTGGTGATCGGCACCCACCGGCTGCTGTCACCGGAGACCCGGTTCGCCCGGCTCGGGCTGGTGGTCCTGGACGAGGAGCAGCGGTTCGGGGTCGAGCACAAGGAGTACCTCAAGCGGCTGCGCACCGAGGTGGACGTGCTGGCCATGTCGGCCACCCCGATCCCGCGGACGCTGGAGATGGGCGTGGCGGGGATCCGGGAGATGTCCACCATCCTCACCCCGCCCGAGGAACGCCATCCGGTGCTCACCCTGGTCGGCCCCTACGACGAGAAGCAGATCGCCGCGGCCATCCGGCGCGAGCTGCTCCGCGACGGCCAGACGTTCTTCGTGCACAACCGGGTCGCCAGCATCGGCAAGGCCGCCGCCCGGGTCGCCGAGCTGGTGCCCGAGGCCAGGGTCGTGGTGGCGCACGGCCAGATGAACGAGCACGCGCTGGAACGGATCATGGGCCAGTTCCTGGACCGCGAGCACGACGTGCTGGTGGCCACCACAATCGTGGAGTCGGGGCTGGACATCCCCAACGCCAACACGCTCATCGTGGAGCGGGCTGACGCCTACGGTCTGGCTCAGCTGCACCAGCTGCGCGGCCGGGTCGGGCGGGCCAGTGAACGCGCCTACGCCTATTTCCTGTTCCCGCCGGAACGGGAGCTGACCGAGACCGCGCACGAGCGGCTGGCCACCATCGCCCAGCACACCGAGATGGGCGCGGGCATGTACGTCGCGCTGAAGGACCTGGAGATCCGCGGCGCCGGGAACCTGCTCGGCGGCGAGCAGTCCGGGCATATCGCCGGGGTCGGGTTCGACCTGTACGTGCGGATGATCGGCGAGGCGGTCAGCGAACTGCGCGACGCCGGGCCGGCCGAGCGGCCCGAGGTCCGGGTGGAGCTGCCGGTCAACGCCCACATCCCGCACGAGTACGTGCCCGGCGAGCGGCTGCGCCTGGAGGCGTACACGCGGATCGCCGCGATCGACTCCGACGACGACATCGCCGCCGTGAACGCCGAGCTCAGCGACCGGTACGGCCCGCCGCCCGCCCCGGTGCTCGGGCTGCTGGCGGTGGCCCGGCTGCGGACGCAGGCCCGCCGCGCCGGGCTGACCGACATCGCCCAGCAGGGCAGCCACATCCGGTTCGCGCCGGTGGAGCTGCCCGACTCGCGGCAGGTACGGGTGGCGCGGCTTTACCCGAAGACGGTGCTCAAGCAGGCGGTGCGTACCATGCTCGTACCGGTGCCCAGGGCCACCCCCGGCCACCGGCCGTCCACCCCCGCGCCGCCTGGTGCCCCGCTGCTGCGCGACACTGACCTGCTTGCCTGGTGTGCGCAGCTGGTCGAGGCCGTGTTCGGCGAGGGCGGGCCGGCCGGCCAGGCTGGATCGCACACATGAGAAGGGACGTCGTCGTGCTCCGCACCTCGATCACCGTGACCGCTGCCGTGGCTGCCACGCTGGCCGTGCTCACCGCGTGCGGGCCGGTCCAGATGGGGCAGGCCGCGGTCGTGGGCAGCCAGGGAATCACCACGGCCACGCTGGCCGACGAGGTGAGCAACCTGGAGTCCAGCTACCACGCCAGCAAGGCGCCGATCCAGCTGCAGTTCCCGCTGGCCCAGGCGCCGCAGCAGGTGCTGGGCTGGCTGGTCAGGTTCCGCATCCGCGAGCAGATGGCTGCCCGCAACGGCATCACCGTGACGCCCGCGCAGAGCGAGCAGGCCCGCGCCGCCATCGCGGCGCAGGCCCGGCAGAACCGGGCCACGCTGTCCGACCTCGCGGTCGCCAACGGCCTGCCACCGGACCTCCTGCCGGAGCTGGGCCGCTACCAGGCGATCGAGGCGGCCGTCGTGAGCAAGCTCGACGGCGGCACCCTGCCGTCCTCCCCGGCCGGGCTGAGTGCCCTCAGCAAGGAGTTCGACGCCGTCCAGTGCCATGCCGCCAAGAGCCTGGCCATCAAGGTGAACCCGCAGTTCGGCCAGATGGACTACAGCCAGCTGTCGATCGTCCCCTCGGCGCTGACACTGTCGGCCCCGGAGGGCGGGGCGCCCACACCGTCGGCAGGCCAGCGGCTCACCCCTCCGTGCTAGCCGCCGTGGGGCAGCTGTGACCGATGACCGGCCGGGGGCGGCCCTGCTGCGGCTGGTGGAGGTCATGGACACGCTGCGGGTCTCCTGCCCGTGGGATGCGCGGCAGACGCACGAGTCACTGGCGCCGCACCTGCTGGAGGAGTCCTACGAGGCGCTGGAGGCGCTGGAAAGCGGCGACCCGGCGGCACTGCGGGACGAACTGGGCGATGTGCTGCTCCAGGTCGTGTTCCACGCCCGGATCGCGGCTGAGCGCACCGACGGCACCGGCTACACGATCGACGACGTGGCCGAGGGCATCGTCGCGAAGCTGATCCGCCGGCACCCGCACGTGTTCGCCGACGTCACCGTCTCCGGCCCGGAGGAGGTCAAGCAGAACTGGGATGCGATCAAGGCCGCAGAGCGGGCCGCCGCCGGCGGCGAGCCGGCCTTCGTGCTCGACTCGGTCCCGTTCGGCCAGCCCGCGCTCGCGCTGGCCGCCCAGCTGCAGCGTCGCGCCGAGCGGGCCGGGGTACCCGCGGATGTGGCCGGGATGCAGGACGCCGACAATGTCAGCGATATTGGCGCCGCATTGTTCGCGCTGGTGGCGCGGGCGCGTGAAGCCGGGCTCGACCCCGAACTCGAGTTGCGCGCCGCTGCCCGCCATTACCGCGACCGGGTCCGGGCCTGGGAAACCGGGCGCGGCTAGCAGGGCAAGCTCTGCGCGCAGGGCCGTATAACCGCGAATCGAAGATGGCCAGCAAGGCCGACATTGACTG
>DATKRG010000111.1:0-6858 GCA_035532275.1 Streptosporangiaceae bacterium
CCTGTTCGTTTTCCACGACCAGCAGCGTGGACGTGATCTCCTCTGCCTCGGCGGCCAGCTCAGGGTGCCGAAGGAGCAACTCGGCCAGCAGGACAGAACACTCGTCATCAGACAGCCGTCGTTTCCAGGGGCGCACCTCACTATCATGCCGCCTGGTCGACCGGGGGTGGCCGCCCTCCCCGCAAGTCCCGGCGTTGTCCGCTCGGCCGCTCGTGGCGGCGCTGAAGCGCCTATCGGCACGGTCCACCTGCTGAGCGAGGATCACCGCAGCTCTATGAAGTGCAGTAAGGAATTGCGTATAGCCCAGGAAGTCAAAACGTTCCCGGCGGACCGTCACCCCACGCCGACGTCAGCCACGCCAGGTCGGTCACGGCCTTGTGCCGCGCGTCCTTCTCGCGGGTGAAGAGCTCGCCGGTCTTTGTCAGCACGAGCGTGTATGGCCGCCCCTGCCGCCGGGTCTGGTGCCGCACCGGCAGCGCGGCCGAGTCGATCTGGGTGTGGACGTGCCGCCGCCCGGCCGTCGCCAGCGGCCACTCGAAGATCCGCTGCGACCGGGAACCGAGGAACGTCCCCAGCGTGTCACACAGGTCGCACCCGCACCCGGTCCATTCGATCGACCAGTCGTCTTCATCACGCAGCGGCCGCTTGATGATCGCGCCGAGCCGCACAGCGCAGTCCCGCGCGATGATGTCGGGCCCTGCTGCCCGCCGCGCGTCCGCCGGCAGCGCAGCCGCCGAACGCAGCGCCGGCATCAGGCACCCCAGCACGTTGTCGCTGTACCCGCCCAGCGCTCCCGCGATCTCGTCCCGCAGCTCGTGGTCGGCTGCCTCCAGCAGCCGCACCAGCGGCGAGCTCAGCATCTCCAGTCGCGGCTGCCGGATCTCGGTCCGCGCGGTGGTGGTCCAGAGCCGCAGCTGATCGCCCATCCAGCCCCAGGCGCCGGCAGCCAGCAGCCGCGCCACCTCCGGACCCCCGGCGGCACGCAGCGCCGCGCACAGCCCCGGCAGCCTCTCCACCCACTCGTACCGGTCCGCCTCAAGGTAGTGCCCCGGCCCGAACCACCCGGCGATGACCCCGCGCGTCCACTCCTCGCCGTACTGCCCGGCCGCCGCCAGCCCACCCGCGTGCTCCGGCGCGACCGTCTCCACCCGGAACGGCTCCAGCAGCATCGCCGCCGTCCCGGCCGCCCCCAGGCCCCCCGCCACATGCAGCGCCGTGCCCAGCAGCCCGGCCTGCGATCCGATCTTTTTCCAGAACGGCGCGAGCGACTCCACGCCAGCACGTGCCCCCTCCAGGTCTCCGGCCTCGATGCGGGTGCGCAGTTCCGACAGCGCCCACTGCGACCCGGCTTCAGCGCGCGCCGCGAACGCCCGGTCCCGCGGCCACACCACGACCGCGGCCCGGCGGTACCACCGGTCCAGCGTGTTGCCGTAGTTGCCCATGTAGCCCTCGTATTCGGACTGGTAGGGCACCAGGTCCCCGCTCGGGGTGGTGGCACACACCTCGGAGTCGGGGACGTGCAGCGATATCGGCTCGCCGCCCGTGCCGTCCGGGCTGGTCCACCAGCCGAGGGTGATCTCGTCGTCGATCAGCTCGTTGAGCTGGTAGTCATCGTGGTCGCCGCCCCGGCCCCGGGAGACGCTGTCGTCGTCGTAGTCCTCCTCGTCGTCTTCATCCTCCTCGTCGTAATCGTCGTAGTCGTCCCACGGTTCGCCGTCGGAGGGCCAGGCGTCCCACGTCTCCTTCACCTCGGAGAGCGCCAGCACCGCCTCACACCCGGCACGCTCCGCGGCGGCGCGCAGCAGCGCAGCGCGCTCTGCGTCAGCTCCCTTGAGCCGGTTCCAGCTCAGGCCCTGCTGCGTGTACTCGTGGTCGAGCAGAAAGACCAGCCGGTTCGGGGGGTCGAGGCCGCCGCGGCCATAACGTCGCGTGGCGGGCGTGGTGAAGTGCCCGGTGAGGCAGTGCGCCAGGTCGGCGACCGGCCCGGCTCCCTGCGCGTCCGCCTCGCTGTCCGCGAGCAGGTTGAACGTCAGCGTCACCCGGTACCCGGACTTCACGGGCTTGACCTCGTGACGGCAGTCTGCATAGAACGCGACGAAAGACAGCTCCTCCCTCGGCATCCGGTACGTGACGCTCTGGCCGCCATGCTCCACGACCAGTTCCCCGCCCGTATGCGCCGAAGGCAGCGACACCACCAGCGTGCCCACCATCGCGTCGTCCTTCTCCGAGTCCTGATGCGGCAGGAAAAACTGTCCCTTCCCGTACACCAGCATCGCGTGCAGCTCGGCCCGCAGCTTCGTCGTGGGCGGCAGCCCCAGCTCGTCGCGGACGTCGTCCAGCACGGCGCCAAGCGTTGCCTCCCAGGCCGGGCCGCTCAGCGTGACAAGGTCCGTCGTGATCTCCCACGTGTCACGAACGGCAGTGTCGGTCAGCGTCTGCTCCCCGCGCCCGAACAGCGCCGGCCGCGCCACCGCGATCAGCTTCTTCGCGAGCGGCGCACGCACGGGAGGATGCACCGCCCCGACACCATCGACCTCGACCTGCAGCACGCCGGCTGGTGCCAGGATCTGCGCGCTGAACGCCCCGGACGCCTGCGCGTCGTCGAGCAGCTTGGCCAGCCGTTCCCGTGCCGTGCGACCCATGAAGCCCTCCCGGCTCGGCCCTTCTAAGGCAGCGACTGTACCGCCGGACACCCGCGCACTGCTGCCGGAGAGCGAACAGCAGAACCGGGCGAAAGCCCGGTCCGGCCCAGCGGGACCTGCCGGGGGGTGACCGGGCTTGCCGCGTGGGAGTAACCACCGGCCCGCCGCTCAGGCGGAGTCAGCAGGCTGGGGGCTCGCGTGATCGGCTGGAGTTTCGTTATTCCGCTGATCACGCTCAGGAGGGCTCGGTGAGTTCGTTCGATGTCCGCCTGTTCGCGATGCCCGGCCGCCGGGTGTTCGAAAGGCGTGGATCGCCCCGCCGGAGGTCCGCGAGCTGCGGGAGCTCACCAGGTACCGCGGATCAAGCTGGTGAGCCTGCGGGCCAGCGGCAAGGACCAGGTGCACGCGGTGCTCGCCAAACTCGGCATCCCGGTCATCTGCACCGACATCGTCGGCACCTGGGGCAGCACGTGGCTAGACGGCCTGCGCCTGTCCTGCGCTGGGCGCTGGCCGAGGCGATCCAGCACCAGCCCGCCGGCAGCCCGGTCCGCGACATCAAGGACCGCATCATCGTCCGTCGCGGCAAAGAGGCAAAGAACATCGCCAAGACTGCCGCGGCCCGCAAGCTGCTCACCTACGTCTTCTACGCGATGCGCGACGGGCAGGTCAGGTCACTGGCCGCCCGCAGCCGCGCGGCGGAGGCGGCGTGAGCAGGCCCGGACACGGGCAGCGCGTGATCGCCCGCAGGTCTGGCTCCCGCCCCCGGCGGCGCGGCCGCGGCTCGGACTGATCCCGCTGCCCGCACGCGGACCGCCCCATGCTCCCGCGGCCGGCAGCCGCGGGAACCCCGAAGGGATGACCGCAGCCAGGCGCCTGCCCCACCAAGGCTGCACCCGGGTCGGAACACAACTACATACCCCCTGCTCCCCGCCACCCCATTACCGGATCGCGGCCGGCCACCTCAAGGACGCCTGCGGCGCCGCTGCGCGGCCGCCTCGGGGGCTCCGCCGATGTCCTCGGATGGCAGCCCTTCAATCTTGTGGCGGATCTCAGAAGCGGTCCAGCGGACCCGGAACTCTGTCATTCCCTTCGGATGCGATGCCGGCTGGGAGGCTAGGGCCGACAGCGGGTGAGGAAGTCGTTCTCAACCTTGAGGACCTGCGCGCACCGGTGGCGCAGGCTGACCTGGATGTCCTCTGGCCACGCCCGGCCCTGCGGCCTGGCCGACGAAGGCCGGCGTTACGCCGGCAACGTGGGAACTACCTCGCTGCGGGCTTTCGCGCCACGCCGACCAGGCCCCCCCAGAACTTGCCCGGGTCGCTAGGCACGTCGGCGGGCGAGTCCGGCCGCCACAGCGGGATGGCGACCAGCCCAGGGTCCATGAGTTCGAATCCGTCGAAGAAACGCAGGATCTCCGCGCGCGGGCGCATGTGGATTTGCGCGGAGACGCTGTGGCTGTATACCTTCTCGGCGGCCTGCGCCACCACGGGCTTGCCCTCATCTGTGCCATGGCACAGCACGAGGTAGCTGCCAGGGGCGAGCGCATCGCGCAGCGTGGCCACGATGCGCCAGGGGTCCTCGGCATCGGCGATGAAATGCAAGACGGCGACGAGCAGCAGGCCGGCCGGCTGGCCGAGGTCGATCAGGCGCCGGGTGCCCTCGTGGGCGAGGATCTTCTGCGGGTCGCGCAGGTCCGCGTCGATGATCGCGGCATTCTCGTTCCCTGCCAGGATGGCCTGGCTGTGCGCGATCGCGACCGGGTCGACGTCGGCGTAGACCACCCGGGCGCCTGGGTCGGCCTGCTGGGCGACCTCGTGCACGTTGCCCTGGGTCGGGATGCCGGAACCGATGTCAAGGAACTGGCGGATGCCCGCCGTAGCGAGGAACCGCACCGCCCTGCCCAGGAACGCACGGTTGGCGCGGCCGATCGCCCGGGCGTTGGGCTCGACCGCGGCGATCACCCGGCCTACGTCCTGGTCGGCCAGGAAGTTGTGGCTGCCGCCCAGCAGGTAGTCGTAGACCCGGGCGACGTTCGCCCGCTGGGTGTCCACTCCCGGCGGCACCCAGCTCGGATCGCCAGCCATCGCGCCTCCTTCTCTCCCGGTGCGTGCCCACTGTGCCTCTCGCTGCCCGGCGCCCGGGCAACGGTCCCGCAGTCCCCGGTGCCAGGCCTATTTCGACGCCCATGCGATACATTTCGTGTTTGCACGATATCTCAGAGTGCGGGCACGCCATTGCCCGGACAGGCGCTGCGTGCCTGCCGGATTGGCCGTCAAGGTTGGTGCGGATACCGGTGGTGTCACAGATAGCTGGGGACAGCGAGCCCGGGCTGCCGCGACGGCGCGAACCGGATCTGGCGGGCCTGGCCGCCTTCATGCTGGATCCCCAGGGGCGGGTTGTTTCGTGGTCGCTCACCGCCACCGCCCTGTTCGGGCAGCCCGCGAGCGCCGTCATCGGGCACGACGTATGCGACGTGATCATGACCGGGCCGGGCCAGCGCCAGCTGGTCCGCCATGCTCTGGCCGAGGTTGCCGCGGGGAGGGTCTGGGCCGCAACCGTGGCAGGCGGGGATCTCGGTGAAGGCCGGTTCGCCATCCGCTGGGAGCCGATGGCAGAGCCGGGCCCGAACGCGCTGGTGATCGCCCAGCGCGCTTCGCCGCGGCCGGGCCCTGGCTGGCTGAGCGAAGCGGCCTCCCGGATCGGCAGCACGCTTGACCTCACCCAGACGGCGTCCGAGATCGTCGGCGCCGCCGTTCCCGGGTTCGCTGACGCTGCCGTCCTTTATATTGCCGAACGCCTGCTGGTAGCCGATGAGGTTCCCTCACTCCCGGCCGGGCGCGGGGCGGTGGTGCGGCGGCTCGCTGCCCGCCTGGCCGGGCCAGACCCGGCCACCGCCGACGGACTGCTGGACCCCGGCGAGGTGCTCGTCCTGGGCGCGGACACACCCAGCTGCCGGGCGATGGCGACCGGCGAACCGGTCCTGTTCGGCCAGCTGGACGGCGAGAGCGCCGAGCGGATCAGCCGCCGCCCCGGCGGCCGCGAAGCCGCCGCCAGCTACACCTGTTTCCTGGCGGTGCCACTCCCCGCCCGTGGGGCGGTCCTGGGGTGCGCGGTGTTCGGGCGGGTGGCAGCCAGCCCCGCCTTCAGCCCCAGCGAGATCGAGCTGGCCGGGGAGCTTGCCTCACATGCCGCGTTAAGCATCGACAACGCCCGGCTGTATCACCGCGAACAGCGCACCGCGCTTGCCCTTCAGCGCGGGCTGCTCCCCGGACAGCCACAGATCCCGGCGGGCCTGGAGGTCGCGCAGCGCTACCTGCCGGTCGGCGTCAGCGTCGTCGGCGGCGACTGGCACGACATCGTGTCCTTGCCCGGCGGCAGGGCGGCCCTAATCATGGGTGACGCGATGGGCCACGGCCCGGAGGCGGCGGCAGTCATGGTCCAGTTCCGCACCGCCGCGCACACCCTGGCCAGCCTTGAGCTCCCGCCGGGACAGATACTGTCCAGGCTGGACCGGATGGCCGCAGAAATGGCCACCACCCCGTTCGCGACCTGCATCTCCATGGTCATCGACCCAGCACGAAGCTCATGTCTGGCCGCCCAGGCCGGGCACCTGCCGCCCATACTCGTCCTGCCCGGCGGCGCGACACAAGTGCTCGACCTGCCGCCCGGGCTCCCCCTCGGCCTCGGCGCCCAATCCTTTACGGCCACCCAGATCAGCCTGCCACCCGGAGCCACCCTCGCCCTGTACACAGACGGGCTGGTGGAAAGCCGCACCCAGCCGATCGACGACGGGCTCGCCGCACTGCGCGACGCGCTCAGCACAGCCCTCGCCCGGCCCGGCGGGACCCTCAACGATGCCTGCCAGACGGTAACCCAGACACTGCGACAGCAAGGCGAAGACGACATCACCCTCGTCCTCGCCCGCATCCGCCAGTAAGGATCGCGTTCCTGCCGGGCCGGCGGTCTTCTGGCCCCGGCCTCGAACCGGGCTCGGCGAGCTGTTGACCGCCTGATTCCCTGAGCATCTCGGCCTGGTGTTCGGTGGAGGCGGTCGGCGCGGTCGTAGAGGAGGTGGCCTTCGCCGGGTGCGGCTAGCAGCGGGTTGGCGGCCTTCTCGGCGCCGATGGTGGTGGTCCGCTCGCCCCCGGCCGACGCGGCGCAAGAACGAGCCCGCCCCGTGGGTCGGGGTACACCGCCAGCTCACCGCGCAATCCGC
>DATKRG010000112.1:0-1496 GCA_035532275.1 Streptosporangiaceae bacterium
CAGCGCGGGCTGGGCCAGGGAGTACACCGAGGCGCGGCCGGCCGGGCGGGCCTCGACCAGGCCGCAGTCGCGCAGGCATGCCAGGTGCTTGGAGACGGTGGACTGGGCCAGGCCCAGCTCAGTTGTCAGGTCCACCACCCGTGCCTGCCCATTGGCGGCCAGGTGCTGCAGGATCGCCAGCCGGGCGGGGTCGGCCAGGGACCGGAACAGCGCCGCGGCCGGTGCCAGGGCCGCCCGGGTGGGTGCTGCCTCGGTAGCTATCATCGCCATACCGCGATGATAGCGTTAAGGGGTGGCTGTTGACATTCTGAGCAGGAGGCCCGCTGCCACCCGGGTGGTGATGGTTGCGAAGCCCAGCCCCGCGCCTCCACGTAAGCGATTGCGTGCCGCCGGGCGCATCACGCAGCAGAGCGGCCCGGCCGCGTTTCGTACATGCGCACCGCGACGACCAGCCCGGAGGCGGCGGTGAGCGCGGCTACGGCCCAGATGGCGGCGAGGATCCCGAAGGCGTCGGCGATGACCCCGGCGAGCAGGGCGCCGACGGCGAATCCGCCGTCGCGCCAGAGCCGGTAGACACCCACGGAGCGGGCGCGCCAGGTGGGGTGGGCGACGTCGCCGATCGCGGCGAGCAGGGTCGGGTAGACCATGGCGGTGCCGGCGCCGAGCAGCACGGCGGCGAGCGCCCAGGTGGTGAAGGTGGTGCCGAGGGCGGTCAGGCTGATCGCGGCGGCCTGGACCAGCATGCCGGTGGCGATGAGCCATTTGCGGCCGATCCGGTCCGAGAGTGCTCCGGTGGCGAGTTGCCCGGCTCCCCAGACCGCTGGGTACAGGGCTGCCAGGATGCCGATCTGGCTGACGGTCAGCCCGTGGCGGGCGAACAGGATCGGGAACACGCCCCAGGCGAGCCCGTCGTTGAGGTTGTTGACCATACCTGCCTGGCAGGCGGCGGACAGCGCCGGTTCGGAGAAGCTGGTGAGCCAGGCGACCTGGCGGGTGGTCAGGTGCCCGCCCAGGTGATCCGCCGTGGCGACATGCCCCGCCGCCTCGTGCCGGGCATGGCCGCGGGTCTCGCGGACCGCGGCCGCTGACAGGCCGAGGCCGAGGGCGATGCAGGCGGCGCCGAGCAGGAACGGGGCCGGGCGCAGCCCGTGGGCGGCGGCCAGGTACCCGGTGACCAGCGCGGTGACCGCGACCGCGCCGTACCCGGCGGCCTCGTTCAGGCCCATGGCCAGGCCGCGGCGGGCGGGGCCGGCCAGGTCGATCTTCATGATCACGGTGGTGGACCAGGTCAGGCCCTGGTTGACGCCGAGCAGGACGTTCGCGGCGACAACCCAGCCCCAGTTCGGCGCCCAGATCAGCAGCGGCGGGATGGGCAGCGCGGCCAGCCATCCGGCGACCAGCACCGGCTTGCGGCCGAACCGGTCCGACAGGGTCCCGGCGAAGAAGTTGGTGGCCGCCTTGACCGCGCCGAACGCCAGGATGAAGGTGAGCGCGCT
>DATKRG010000113.1:0-6607 GCA_035532275.1 Streptosporangiaceae bacterium
GGCGGACGGGGTCGCCATGATCGGCGAGGACGGCGCGCAGCCGGTGATGTTCCAGCAGGTGGAGCAGTACACCGCGCCGCGCTGGCCGGATCCGGCGTACCCGCAGCAGATCCACCTCGACGTGACGGTCCAGGACGTGGACGCGGCGGAACGGGCCGCCCTCGACATCGGCGCCACCCGGCTGGACGGCGCCGGCCCGAACTGGCGTGTCTACGCCGATCCGGCCGGCAAGCCATTCTGTCTGGTGTGGACGTTCTAATTAAGGCCGGGCGGAGCGGCGCCAGCCCTGCGGGCCCGGCCTGAGCGGGACGCGCAGCAGCCGGGACCGGTCGGCCCAGCCGCCGGTCGCCTGGCGGCGGCTGGCGGCGCGCTGCCGGGCCGCGAGCACGGCCGACAGCGCCACGGTCAGGGCGGCCACCTCGTCGGCCGTTGGCTGGCCGGCCACGACTTCCAGCAGCGGGCCGTCACCGGGCCGGGCCGCCGGGTGGGTGCCGGTCATGACCGCCCGGTGCCGATGCCGAACTGCCGGCGCACCCGCTCCCAGAACGCGTCCCGCAGCCACTCGCGGGCCTCCTGGTAGGGGCGCAGCGAGAGGCCGAGCTCCTTCTCGGCGTCCACCAGCAGTTCCTTGTCGATGACCGGCGGCAGGATCGGCCCGGGCAGCAGGTCGCGGATGTTGTCCTCGCCGCGGGTGAGGATCCATTTCTGGGCCACGTGCTCACCGGCCTCCTCGACCCGGTCCCGGTCCGGGCCCAGCCTGGCCACCGTGGTCATCCCATGTGAGGTCATGCCGTGCCCGGCCCGCAGGACCGGGCGGACCGGTGCGGTCCGCTCACCGAACAGCTGCGCGGGGGAGGGCACCGCCGGCCCGGCCAGCTGGCTGGCCGGGTGATGTTCCGGCGTGGCCACCGCCACCCGGGAGAAATGCGGCTCCAGGAACGCCCGGTCCAGCACCTCGACGGTGTCCGACTCCCAGACCAGCCGTTCGGCCTGGTTGGTGCCGAACGGCGGTTCCACGCCCCACAGATGCACCCGGACACCGAAGGCCTGCGCCGCCTCCACCGCGGGCACCATGTCCTCGTCCCCGGCGACCAGCACCGCGTCGGTGATGGCCCGGTGCCGGGCGAGCGCCTCCATGTCGGCCCGGATCTGCGCGTCCACGCCCTTCTGCTGGCCGCGGGCGTTCAGGTTGCCCAGCCGCAGCTTCACCCACGCCATCTGGGCGATCACCCGCTGGTCGATGGTGGGCACCCGGTCCCGGGCGGCGTCGTACCAGTACACCCGCAGCAGCTCGCCCCGCACCTGGCTGTCCGCGTGCCGGGTGAGGGACTGGATGAGCTTGTCGGTGTCGACCCGGTACTCGCGCCGGGAGGCGGTGCTGAACAGCAGCTCACCGGCGGCCGCGTAGATGTACCCGACGTCGACCATGATCGCGTAACGCGCCAGCGTCGGGAGCGGGGGAGGGACGTCCGTCATCGTAATCACGACTCTAAGCCACCGTCCGGCTACAGAGGTATGTTCCCGTGTTTCTTGGGTGGCAGGGTTTGCCGTTTGGTGCGCAGCGCGCGAAGCGCGCGGATCACCTGGGAACGAGTCTCAGCGGGACGGATCACAGCATCCACGTACCCTCGTTCTGCGGCTATATAGGGGTTTGCGAGGGTGTCCTCGTATTCGGCGACTCGCTGGGCCCGCAGCGCCTCCGGATCGGCAGCGGCGGCCAGCTCGCGGCGGTAGAGGATGTTGACCGCACCCTGGGCGCCCATCACCGCGATCTGGGCGGTTGGCCAGGCCAGGTTCATGTCGCCGCCCAGATGCTTGGACCCCATCACGTCGTAGGCGCCGCCGTAGGCCTTGCGGGTGATCACCGTGATCTTGGGCACGGTGGCCTCGGCGTAGGCGTAGATGAGCTTGGCGCCGCGCCGGATGATGCCGCCCCATTCCTGGCCGGTGCCGGGCAGGAAGCCGGGCACGTCCACGAACGTGAGCACCGGGATGCTGAACGCGTCGCAGGTGCGGACGAACCGGGCCGCTTTCTCGGCCGCGTCGATGTCCAGGCAGCCGGCCAGGTGCATGGGCTGGTTGGCGACCACCCCGACGCTGGCGCCCTCGACCCGGCCGAACCCGACCAGGATGTTCGGCGCGAAGGAGGCGTGGACTTCGCAGAACTCCCCGTCGTCCAGCACGCTGGTGATGACCAGGTGCATGTCGTAAGGCTGGTTCGGGGAGTCGGGGATGAGGGTGTCCAGCGCGGCGTCCTCGTCGCTGATCTCCAGCAGCGGGTCGGGGCCGGTGGTGACCGGCGGCGCGGCGGCCATCGGCGGGTCGTCCAGGTTGTTGGACGGCAGGTACGACAGCAGCTCGCGGGCGAAGTCGAGGCAGTCGTCCTCGTCCTTGGCCTGGTAGTGGGCCACCCCGGACTTGACGTTGTGCGCCGCAGCGCCCCCGAGGTCCTCGAAGGAGACCTCCTCCCCGGTCACCGTCTTGATCACGTCCGGCCCGGTGATGAACATGTGCGAGGTCTGGTCCACCATGAGCGTGAAGTCGGTGATCGCGGGGGAGTAGACCGCACCGCCCGCGCACGGCCCCATGATCAGCGAGATCTGCGGGATCACGCCGGACGAGATCACGTTGCGGTAGAAGATCTCCGCGAACAGGCCCAGGGCGACCACGCCCTCCTGGATCCGGGCACCGCCGCCGTCGTTGATGCCGACGACCGGGCAGCCGGTCTTGAGCGCGTGATCCATCAGCTTGACGATCTTCTCGCCGTAGACCTCGCCCAGCGAGCCGCCGAACACGGTGAAGTCCTGGCTGTACACGCAGACCGGGCGGCCGTCCACGGTGCCGAACCCGGTGACCACCCCGTCCCCGTACGGCCGGTTGGCCGCCACCCCGAAGCCGGTGGCCCGGTGCCGGGCCAGCTCGTCAAGCTCGGTGAACGAGCCGGGATCGAGCAGCCGCTCGATCCGCTCCCTGGCGGTCATCTTGCCCTTGGCGTGCTGCTGCTCCACGGCCCGCGCCGAGCCGGCGTGAATCGCCTCGTCGCGGCGGCGCTGGAGGTCGGCGATCTTGGCGGCAGTGGTGCGCGGGTCGGGGGAGCTGGCCGCCTCATCCCCGGGATCGGCCGGGGCTGCTGGCTGGCCGGGAGCCTCGCTGGTCATGGGCCTCAGGGTAGCCGCCTGCCCCGGGGGGCCTGCTCCCGCCCGGCAGGGTCGTTAGGCTGGGCGGCGATGAGCAGGGAGGCGGACCGGCAGGAGCTGCCTGCGCTGATGCGCAGGGATGTCCGGCTCCTGGGTGACCTGCTCGGCGAGGTGATCCGCGAGTCCGGCGGGCAGGATCTGCTCGATGACGTGGAGCGGCTCCGGCGCGCGGTCATCGCGGCCCGCGCTGGCTCGCCAGCGGCCGGCGGGAGCGGGGCCGGCGGGAGCGGGGCCGGCGGGAGTGAGGCCGACCCGGCCGGGGACGAGATCGCGGCCATGGTCGCGGGCTGGCCGCTGGCCCGGGCCGAGCTGGTCGCCAAGGCGTTCACCATCTACTTCCACCTCACCAACCTGGCCGAGGAGCGGCAGCGGGTACGGACCCTGCACGGCCAGGACGCCGAGCTGGGGCCACGCCGCGAGTCGCTGGCGGCCGCCGTCGCCCAGTTCAGCGCGGAACCCGGCGGGGACCGGCTCGGCGGCCTCCTGCGCCGGCTGCGGGTCCACCCGGTGCTCACCGCGCACCCCACCGAGGCGCGCCGCCGGGCGGTCGCGACGGCGCTGCGGCGGATCGCGGACCTGCTCGACGCGCTGGACGGCGCACCCGGCGCCGGCGGCGCACCCGGCCCGGGCGGCGCACCCGGCCCGGGCGGCGCACCTGGCGCGGGCGGCGCCGAGGTCCGGCGGCGGCTGCGGGAGGAGATCGAGCTGCTGTGGCTGACCGCGCCGCTGCGGGTCAAGCCGATCGGGCCGATCGACGAGGTCCGCACCGTCATGGCCGTGTTCGACGAGACCCTGTTCACTCTCGCTCCCGCCGTCTACCGCGGTCTGGACGCCGCCTGCCGCGCGGGCCCCGGCCCTGCCGAGCCCGGCTCGCCCAGACCCGGTCCCGCCGGGCCCGGGACCGCCCGCCCGGACGGGCCGCCGCTGGCCCCCGCTTTCCTGCGGTTCGGCAGCTGGGTGGGCGCCGACCGGGACGGAAACCCGCTGGTCACCGCCCAGGTGACCCGGGAGGCTGCGGTGATCCAGGCCGACCACGCGCTGCGCGCGCTGGAGAACGCCACCAGCCGGATCGGCCGCGCGCTGACCGTCCACGCCGAGGCCGCGCCGCCGGGCACCGGCTTCGCCCTCGCGCTGGAGGCCGCCGAGACCGAGCATCCCGAGCTGCTCGCGAGCCTGGCCGAGCGCTCACCGCAGGAGCCCTACCGGACCTACCTGCTCTACCTGGCAGAACGCCTGCGGGCGACCCGCCTGCGCCAGGCCGACCTGGCCTACCCGGGCTGCGCTGACTTCCTGGCCGACCTGCGGCTGGTACGCGACGCGCTGGCCGGGGCCGGCGCGGCCCGGCAGGCGTCTGGTGAGCTGCAGAACCTGATCTGGCAGGCGGAGACGTTCGGGTTCCACGCGTTCGGGCTGGAGATCCGCCAGCACGCCGCCGTGCACGCCCGCGCACTGGCCGAGATCGAGGCGGGCGGGCAGCTGTCGGACCAGACCGCCGAGGTGCTCGCCACCTTGCGGGCGGTGGCGTGGATCCAGGGCCGGTTCGGCGTGGACGCGTGCCGCCGGTACGTGGTCAGCTTCACCCGCTCCGGCGCCGACATCGCGGCCGTGTACCGGCTGGCCAGGCATGCCACCCGCACCGGTGAGCCGCCGGAGCTGGACGTCGTCCCGCTCTTCGAAAGCGGGCAGGATCTGCAGAACGCTGTCTCGGTGCTGGACGAGATGCTCGGCCTGGAGCCGGTTGAGGCGCGGATGCGGGCCGGTGGCCGTGAGCTCGAGGTCATGCTCGGCTACTCCGACTCGGCCAAGGAGCTAGGCCCGGTCGCCGCCACCCTGGCGCTGTACGACGCACAGGCGGAACTGGCCCGCTGGGCCGCCCGGCGCGACGTGCGGCTGACCATCTTCCACGGCCGGGGCGGGGCGCTCGGGCGCGGCGGCGGCCCGGCGGGCCGGGCGGTGCTCGCCCAGGCGCCTGGTTCGGTGAACGGCCGGCTGAAGGTCACCGAGCAGGGAGAGGTCATCTTCGCCCGGTACGGGCACCCGGTCATCGCGCGGCGCCACCTGGAACAGGTCACCTCCGCGGTGCTGCTCGCCTCGGCGCCCGGCGCCGGGGCGCGGGGTGAGGAGGCGGCGGCGCGCTTCTGGCCGGTCGCCGACCAGATCGCGGACGCCGCCCTGGGCGCCTACCGGACGCTGGTGGAAACCGGTGGCTTCGCCGGGTGGCTGGCCCGGATCAGCCCGCTGGCGGAGATCAGCGGGATGCGGATGGGGTCGCGCCCGGCCCGCCGGGCCGACGCGTCGGCCGGGGCGGCTGGCGGCGGGCCGGGCAGCCTGGCGGACCTGCGGGCGATCCCGTGGGTGTTCGCCTGGGCGCAGACCCGGCTGAACCTGCCCGGCTGGTACGGCCTGGGCAGCGGCCTGGCCGCCGTGCTGGACGGCGAGGCCGGCCTGGCCGGGGCGCGGCAGGCCTACCAGGGGTGGCCGCTGCTCACGGTGCTGTTCGACAACGTCGAGATGAGCCTGGCCAAATCGGACCGCCGGATCGCCGTGCGCCACTTCGCCCTCGGCGGGCGGGAGGACCTGACCGCACTGGTGCTCGCCGAGTACGACCTGACCAGGCGGCTGCTGCTGGCGGTGACCGGGCACGACCGGCTGCTGGCGAACCGGCCGGTGCTGTCGCGGGCGGTCACACTGCGCGATCCGTACGTGGATGCGCTGTCGCATTTGCAGCTGCGGGCGCTGGCGGCGTTGCGGGAGGCGGAGCTGGACGGGGAGGAGCGGGAGAAGTTGCGGAGGTTGCTGTTGCTGAGTGTGAACGGGGTTGCGGCTGGGCTGCAGAACACTGGCTGAGCTCTTGCGGGGGCGGCATTGGCCTGCACGGTCTACCGGGGGGCTGGGCGAGGACGGGTTGCGGGGCTGGTCTCGCCCGGCAAGGCGGCAGCCTCTGGGCTGGGCCGCCTCAGGCGCCGCGGTGGGCCTCGACGTTCGGCGGGGCCGCCTGGCCGTTCGCCGGGCCCGCTGGGCTGCTGGTCCCGGTGCTGGCTGCCGGGACGGCTTGCGCCGCTGGCGCCTGGACCGCTGGCTCGGGGCTGGCCGGGTCGCGCCGGGTGAACGCCAGCCCGGCCGCCAGGCACACCACCGGCACGCCGATCAGGACGTAGCGCTGCGCGAAGTCGGCGGTCAGCACCGGCACCAGCAGCAAGGTGACCGAAGCCGCCCACGGGAACAGGCCGGGACCGCCCCAGCCGTCCAGCCGCCGGAACGCGCCGCCACGCCAGGACCGGATGATCCCGCCGAGGCCGACGAGGAGCAGGACTCCGAGCAGCGTGCCCCGCAGGTAGACGAAACGCTGGTAGCCGCGCATCCACCCGGCGAACGGCTCGACCGCCCGGGTGGAGGTCACCCCGCCGTAC
>DATKRG010000114.1:0-10066 GCA_035532275.1 Streptosporangiaceae bacterium
CGCGGCCGCGACCTCGACCGCGCAGCAGGCCAGGCCCGCGTCGAAGACCCGCACTGAGCAGCCCTCGCCCGCGTCGACGGTGATCACCTCCGGGCCGGGCAGGCTCCCGGCGCGCGGCACCGGCAGGTCCACGGCGGCCATCCAGCCAGCCTACCGACGTGCCGCTCCGCGCGGCCCAGACGTCACCCCGCCGGGCGCCGCCACCCCCGACACCGCCCGGCAATGCATGATCATCGCGGAGGCAAAGGTTCGGTGTGAGGGCGCCGTGAACCCCGCGCTGCGCTCATACGTCTTATGACAGGAAGGGTATGATTGAACGTGGAACTGTTATAGAGATTAGGCAGGGCCGCAGCGGGCTCTCCGGCCCGCCAGCGAGTCAAATGCGATCTGCGTCACAGTCCCGCCAGAGCGCGACAGTACGACCTCCCGCGGTCGGCCGCCGCGGGTAGCCTGACAAAGTCCTGAATCAAGAACCCCGGGGACTGTCACCAGCCCGGGAGCGCTCACGGACCTCCGCCGCCATCGGCGCCCGCCCGCGGCGCGTCGAGGAGGTCCACCTACTGTGGCCAAGCAGGTCCAGCAACTTGACCGCGTCATTATCCGTTTCGCGGGCGACTCCGGCGACGGCATGCAGCTCGCTGGCGACCGCTTCACGCAGGAAACAGCGGCGTTCGGGAACGACCTTTCCACGCTGCCAAACTTCCCCGCCGAGATCCGGGCGCCGGCGGGCACCCTGCCCGGCGTCTCCAGCTTCCAGCTTCATTTCGCCGACCACGACATCCTGACCCCCGGCGACGCACCCGACGTCCTGGTGGCGATGAACCCGGCGGCGCTCAAGGCCAACCTGGGCGACCTGCCGCGCGGGGCGGACATCATCGCCAACACCGACGAGTTCAGCAAGCGGAACCTGTCCCGGGTCGGATACGAGGCCAGCCCGCTGGACGACGGCTCACTCGCCGCCTACAACGTCCACGCGGTGGCGATCACCTCGATGACCGTCAAGGCGCTGGAGAAGTTCGACATCACCCGCAAGGACGCCGAGCGGGCCAAGAACATGTTCGCGCTCGGGCTGCTCTCCTGGCTCTACAACCGGCCGCTGGAAGGAACGATCACGTTCCTGGAGTCCAAGTTCGCTGGCAAGCCCGAGATCATGAAGGCGAACATCGCGGCCTTCCAGGCGGGCTGGAACTTCGGCGAGACGACCGAGGCGTTCTCGGTCCAGTACGAGGTCAAGCCGGCCAGCCTGAAGCCGGGCACCTACCGCAACATCACCGGCAACGTCGCACTCGCCTATGGCCTGGTCGCCGCCTCCCGGCGGTCCGGGCTGCCGCTGTTCCTCGGCTCCTACCCGATCACCCCGGCCTCGGACATCCTGCATGAGCTGTCCAAGCTCAAGCGGTTCGGTGTGCGCACCTTCCAGGCCGAGGACGAGATCGCGGGCGTGGGCGCGGCGCTCGGCGCCGCCTTCGGTGGCGCCCTCGGCGTCAGCACCACCTCCGGCCCCGGCATGACACTCAAGATGGAGACGATCGGGCTGGCCGTCTCGGTCGAGCTGCCGCTGATCATCTGCGACATCCAGCGGGCCGGGCCGTCCACCGGCATGCCGACCAAGACCGAGCAGGCCGACCTGCTGATGGCCCTGTACGGGCGCAACGGCGAGTCGCCGGTCGCGGTGCTGGCCCCGGCCACCCCGTCGGACTGCTTCGACACCGCGATCGAGGCGGTCCGGATCGCCACCAAATACCGCACCCCGGTGATCATCATGTCCGACGGTTACCTGGCCAACGGTTCGGAGCCCTGGCGCGTCCCCGTCGTCGCCGACCTGCCCAAGCTGCGCGACGAGTTCTCGTTCTCCAGCCCCAAGGAGTGGCAGGCCGACGACGGCAAGCTGGAGTTCCACCCGTTCCGGCGGGACCCCGGCACGCTGGCCCGGCCGTGGGCGATCCCGGGCACCCCGGGCCTGGAGCACCGCATCGGCGGCATCGAGAAGGCCGACGGGTCCGGTGACATCTCCTACGACCCGGACAACCACGACAAGATGGTCCGGCTGCGGCAGGCCAAGATCGACGGCATCGCGCACGACATCGGCCCGCTGGAAGTGGACGACCCGGACGGCAACGCCAAGGTGCTCGTGCTCGGCTGGGGCTCGACCTTCGGCTCGATCGGCGCGGCGGTGCGCCGGGTGCGGACCGCCGGCGGCTCGGTCGCCCAGGCCCACCTGCGTCACCTGTCCCCGTTCCCGGCCAACCTGGCCGACGTGCTGGCCGCCTACGACAAGGTGCTGGTCCCCGAGATCAACCTCGGGCAGCTGGCGCTGGTGCTGCGCGGCCGCTACCTCGCCGACGTCATCTCCTACAACCGGGTCCGCGGCCTGCCGTTCCGTGCGGCGGAACTGGCCGGGGTCATCCAGGATGTGATCACCAATGTCTGACAGCATGGCCAACGACGGCGCTGCCGACGTCGCCCACCGGCCGGCCTCGCTCACGCTGGTGCCGGTGGCCGACGACAAGCTCTCCACCAGGGACTTCAAGTCCGACCAGGAGGTGCGCTGGTGCCCCGGCTGCGGTGACTACGCGATCCTGGCCGCCTTCCAGTCCTTCCTGCCCGAACTCGGTATCCCGCGCGAGAACCTGGTCATCATCTCCGGCATCGGCTGCTCGTCCCGGCTGCCGTACTACGTGGACAGCTACGGGATGCACTCGATCCACGGCCGTGCCCCGGCGATCGCCACCGGCCTGGCCGCCACCCGCCCCGACCTGTCCGTCTGGGTGATCACCGGGGACGGCGACGCGCTGTCGATCGGCGGCAACCACCTGATCCACGCGCTGCGCCGCAACATCAACATCAAGATCCTGCTGTTCAACAACCGGATCTACGGCCTGACCAAGGGCCAGTACTCGCCCACCTCCGAGCAGGGCAAGGTGACCAAGTCCTCCCCGTACGGGTCGCTGGACACCCCGTTCAACCCGCTCTCGCTCGCGGTCGGCGCGGAGGCCAGCTTCGTGGCCCGCACAATCGACTCCGACCGCAAGCACCTCACCAGCGTGCTGCGGGCCGCCGCGGACCACCGGGGCGCGTCGCTCGTCGAGATCTACCAGAACTGCCCGATCTTCAATGACGACGCGTTCGCCCCGCTGACCGACCCGGCGACCAGGGACGACCGGCTGATCCGGCTGGAGCACGGCGAGCCGGTCCGGTTCGGCGCCGACCGCGGCCATGGGCTGCGGGCCGGGCGGTACGGGTCGCTGGAGGCGGTCGAGGTGGCCGGCGCCGACGAAGGCTCGCTGCTGGTGCACGACGCCCACACCGCCGACCCGGCCTACGCGTTCGCCCTCTCCCGGCTCGGCGGGTCCGACTTCACGCACACCCCGATCGGGGTGTTCCGCAAGGTCGCCCGCCCCAGCTACGACGAGCTGATGTCCGCGCAGCTGGAGGAGGCCCGCGCCAAGCAGGGCGAAGGCGACCTGGCGGCGCTGCTCGCCGGCCCCGACACCTGGCAGGTCAGCTAACCCTCACGCCGCGCCCCCGCGGAGGAGGCCGACATGACCGTGCGGGTGGAGCGTGACGGGCCGGTCACCACCGTGATCCTGGATCGTCCCGCCGTGCGCAACGCGGTGGACGGGCCGGCCGCGGCAGCGCTGGCGGACGCCTTCCGCGGGTTCGACGCCGACGAGGCCGCCCACGTGGCCGTGCTCACCGGAGCGGGCGGCACGTTCTGCGCCGGGGCCGACCTCAAGGCAATCGGCGGCCCGGACGGCAACCTGGTGCAGCCCGACGGCGACGGGCCGATGGGGCCCACCCGGCTGCGGCTGGCCAAGCCGGTCATCGCCGCCATCGCCGGGCACGCGGTGGCCGGCGGCCTGGAGCTGGCCCTCTGGTGCGACCTGCGGGTGGTGGAGGAGGACGCGGTGCTGGGCGTGTTCTGCCGCCGGTGGGGCGTGCCGCTGATCGACGGCGGCACCGTGCGCCTGCCCAAGCTGGTGGGCCTGGGCCGGGCGCTCGACCTGATCCTGACCGGGCGGCCGGTCGCCGCCCCGGAGGCGCTGGCGATCGGCCTGGCCGACCGGGTGGTCCCGGCGGGCCGGGCGCGGGCGGCAGCGCAGGAGCTCGCCCACGAGATCGCCGCCCTGCCCCAGCACTGCCTGCGCAGCGACCGGGCCGCCACGCTGGAGGGCGCCTGGCTCACCGCCGACGAGGCGATGGCGAACGAGCTCCGCCACGGCGCGGCCGTGCTGACGGCCCCCGGCACGGCCGATGGAGTGAGCCGGTTCCGCGGCGGTGCTGGCCGGGGTGGGCCGCCCGGCTGACCCCGCTGTCCACCTGTGGTCACTCATATAAGACCATAGAGATACAGAACGTATCCATCGGGGCGGCTGCCTGCCGCACCACAGGGGGCTTCGGGGGGAAACATGACCGGACGTGCGGGCAAGACGCGCAACATCTGGCTGGTCTGGCTGGTCTGGCCACTCATCACGCTGGGGGTCTACTTCTTCGTCTGGTGGTACAAGATCAACCGGGAGGCACGGGACTTCGACGATCAGATCCAGGTGGACCCGACGTGGTCACTGCTCGCCGTGCTGATCGGCTGGATCATCATCGTCCCGCCGTTCGTCTCCACCTACCGCACCGGTGAGCGGATCGCCCAGATGCAGGAGGCGGCCGGGCTGCCGCGGACGTGCAGCGGGGTGATCGGGATCGTCGGCATCTTCGTGCTCAGCCTGCAGACCCTGTACTACCAGTACGAGCTCAACAAGATCTGGGCGCACCTGGGCTACCCGGAGGAAGGCGCCGTTGTCCCGGTCACGCACGCGGCGGCCTGACGAACCGGTCAGCGCGCCGGGGCCTGGTCGGCGACGCGCAACGGCGCGGGGGACGGACGCCGGGCGGGAGGCATCTCCTCCAGGCTGACACCGGACGGCTCGGGCAGGACCAGCGTGAGCGCGAAGCCCAGGACCGACACCCCGGCGGTGAGCAGGAGCGTGCCGCGCAGCCCCAGCGAGGTCTGCAGCACCGGGAACAGGAACACCCCGATGAACGCGCCGAACTTGCCGATACCCGCCGAGATGCCGTGGCCGGTCGCCCGCATGGTCACCGGGTACAGCTCGCTGGGCATCACGAACGTGGTCATGTTCGGGCCGAACTCGGTGAAGAAGTAGCTCACCCCGTACACCAGCAGGAACGGGACGACGATGGTGGTCATGCCCGGCACCAGTGCGATGACGGCGAAGCAGGCCGCCATCATCGCGAACCCGGTCAGCTGCAGCTTGCGGTGCCCGATCTTGTCCAGCTTGGCGATCGCCAGCAGGTAGCCGGGCACGGCCGCCACCACGAAGATGGCCAGCTGGATGGCGATCTTGGTCATGGTGGAGGCGTTCGGCGAGATCAGGCCCAGGATCTGCGGGGTGGAGATGGTGTTCCCGTAGTAGGCGTAGTCGAGCAGGAACCAGGTGCCGGCCGTGCCGGCCAGCATGATCAGGTACCGGCGGTCGGTGAGGAAGGCCCGCAGCCCCATCCGGTGCCGGAACGTGCCGGCCCCGTCGCCGCTGACCACGCCGCCGGTGAAGTCGGCGATCTGGGTCGCCGCCTCGCTGGCCTTCCCCTGCACGTGGATCTGGTAGCGCGGCGATTCCGGCATCCGGCGGCGCAGGTAGATCACCGCGGCGGCCGGCACAGCGCCGAGCCCGAGCAGCACCCGCCAGGCGACCTCGTTGCTGGTGCCGGCGCCGAGCAGGGTGAGCGCGATCAGCGGCCCGACGATCAGCCCGAGCGCCTGGGTCGCGAACACCATCCCGACCAGCTTGCCGCGGTCCTTGCGGTTGGCGTATTCGCTCATGAGCACCGCGCTGACCGGGTAGTCACCGCCGACGCCGAACCCGAGCAGGAAACGGAAAGCGATCAGCACCCAGAACGAGGGAGACAGCGCAGACCCCACCGCCCCGACCACCATGATCGCGGCGACCATCCAGTAGACGCGCTTGCGGCCGGCCAGGTCGGCGAAGCGCCCGAAGACGAACGCGCCGAGAAAAGCGGCAGCCAGCATGGTGCTGTTGAGCAGGGCGAGCTTGCCCGAACTCAGGTTCCACTCCTTGGTGATCAGCGCGGAGGCGATCCCGATCACGAACAGGTCATAGGCGTCGGTGAAGAACCCCATTCCCGACACCACGACCGCACGCAGGTGGAACCTGCTGAGCGAGGCCTCGTCGAGTGCGGCGATCACGTCCGCGGAGCGGATCTCGGTCACGGCATTCCCTCTCATCCGCACGCGGCCAGCCCCGCCGCTACCTGCTCTCGCCGCGGAAGCTACCCGCCCCAGACGACACGCCGCCGACTTCTAGGTAAATGCAAAGTGAACGCAAGGTGGGCTGGAGCTAAACGCCATCCCGTAAGCCCCTGTCTGACTGCGAATCCGGCGCGACCTCGTCGTAGCACCCGGCTCAGCCGGCGTGCCTCATCCGCCGCCCTGGTTCGTGGTGCCGGACGCCTCCCGCAAGGTGGTGAGCCGCCGGTGGAACTCCTCGTCATCGATCTCGCCGCGCGCGAACCGTTCCGCGAGCAGTTGCTCCGCCGTGCTCCCCGGTGGCGAGGGTGGCCCTGGCGGCGGCCCCGGCCGCTGGCCGGACCGGCCGAAGTGGCGCACCAGCAGGACGACGGCGACGATCACCAGTCCCCAGAACAGGAAGAAGCTGCCAGTCATCAGCCCGTATCCCCAGCCCATGCCGGGGCCGTACCAGAACATCGTCGGCACCTCCTGCCGGTGAGCCCCGCCCCGAGCAGGTTCGGCACGGCCTCGTGCCAAGGATGCCGCACCGGCGCAAGCCGGGCAGCCGGCATTGGTCCATAGACCCGGGCCGAACGTCCCGGCCACCGCAATGCCGAGCCGAACGGGGTGATGCGCGATGCGTATGAGTCACCGGTGGCGCAGTGCTGGCACCGCGGCGCTTCTGGGGCCAGCCATGGCGACCTGCGCCGTGCTGGCCGCCGTCCCGGCGCGGGCAGCGGGCAGCGGGTACCCGGCCGTCGCCGGGGCCGCGGTCTGCCGGGCGTGGCCGCATGGCGGCAAGACGCGCACCGGGCTCGCGGCCAGGCTCTCCCGTGATATCCGCGGTGTGCTGCGCCACCGGGGCGACCGGTACGCGGTGAGGATGCTCGACCCCTTCCTGGGTGTCTCCTGCGGGATCAACGCCCGGCAGCACTTCGGGGCGGCCAGCGTGGTCAAGGCGGCGATCCTGGCCGCGCTCCTGCGCACGGCGCAAGCCAGGCACCGTGCCCTGACCCGGCGGGAGAAGAGCCTCGCCTGGCTGATGATCACCCATTCGGACAACAACGCGGCCAGCGCGCTGTGGAACGACGTCGGCAGGTACCGCATGCAGCGGTTCCTCGACCTGGCCGGCATGAAGGACACCGTGCTCGGCCCGGCCGGTTTCTGGGGGCTGACCCTGCTCACCGCCCATGACGAGACGCTGCTGCTGTGGCTGCTCCTGGACCCCAGCCCGGTGCTGACCAAGGCCTCGCGGCGCTACGAGCTCCGCCTCACGGCCCGCGTCATCCCCGCGCAGCGCTGGGGCGTGCCGGCCGGCTCACCGGCCGGCTTCACCGTTCACGTGAAGAACGGCTGGGCCCCGCTGAACGCGCCGGACTGGAACATCAACAGCATCGGCTGCTTCACCCGGGGCGACGGCACGCAGGATTACAGCATCGTGGTCCTGACCGCGGGTAATCCGGACATGGCCTACGGAGTCGCGACGATCGAGGACGTGGCCGCCAAGATCCACCACGACCTGAGTCCGCGGCTGCGGGCGGCGGTGCCACGCTCCACTCCGAACCGCTCCTGGAACACACCGGACGAGCCGCTGCCCTGAGACTCAGATCACAAATCGGCAGCATTGGCAGAAGTCTCCTTATCGCGGCCAACCTTCCATAAGGATCAGACGTCTCAGCATGGGCGGGTCAAATCCACATGGGGACGGGTGGTGCGTGATGCGCATGATGCGCAGATGGCGTGGCGTCGGGAAGGCCGTCGTCGCGGGGTCGGTCACGGTCGGGTGTGCGGTCCTGACCGCGGTTCCGGCCCAGGTCGCGACCGCGAGCCAGGCGCGGGCCGGGACAGCAGCGGCAGTGGCCCCGATCTGCCGGGCCTGGAGCCACAGCGGGCAGAAGCGTACCAAGCTTGCTGCCGCTCTTTCGGCTGACATCACCCACGCGCTGAGCGGCCGCGGTGACCGGTACTCGGTGGCGGTGCTCGATGAGCACCTCGGTGTCTCGTGCGGGCTCCACGCCAAGCAGCACTTCGAGTCGGCCAGCGTGGTCAAGGCGACGATCCTGGCCGCGCTCCTGCGCAAGGCGCAGAGCCAGCACCGGGGCCTGACCACCACCGAGAAGAAACGCGCCTGGATCATGATCACCCAGTCGGACAACTACGCGGCCAGCAAGCTGTGGAACGACGTCCGCAGGCCGAGCCTGCAGAAGTTCCTCAACCTGGCCGGCATGAAGGACACCGTGCTGGGTCCCGGTGGCTACTGGGGCGTGACCCTGCTCACCGCCCATGACGAGCAGCTCCTGCTGTGGCTGCTCATGCGGCCGAACTCGGTCCTGACCACGGCCAGCCGGCACTACGAGCTCGACCTGATGGCCAACGTCATCCCGTCCCAGCGCTGGGGAACCCCCGCCGGGGCACCTGCCGGTTTCAAGGTGCACGTGAAGAACGGCTGGGCGCCGCTGAACGCGCCGGACTGGAACGTCAACAGCATCGGCTGCTTCACCCACCTGACCGAGAACTACAGCATCGTGGTGCTCACGGACGGCAATCCGGACATGGCCTACGGGGTCACCACGATCGAGGACGTGGCCACCAAGGTCCACCACGACCTGAACGGGTCGCTGGCGGCGGCGGTGCCGCGGACCACCCCCAACCCCTCGTGGACCGTGCCCGACGAGCCGCTCCCGCCGCCAGGGGTCTAGCCCAGCCAGCAGCTGACTTGCGGGGCCTGCCGTCCGTGGACGGCAGGCCCCGCAAGCGCACGTCATACCTGAGTCAGCCGGGACACAGGCAGGGCTGCCGGCCGGGCGACCGCGGCAGCCAAGCCCAGTTGCTCGTCCACGGCCAGCCCGGCGCTGGCCGCCACGGTCGCCAGCGACATCGCGGCCTCGCTGCTCGCGGACCGCCGCGTCGTCAGCGAGATCATCTTCGGTGAGCTGGTCCGCGGGCCTGATTCAGTCGGCGGCTGGAGCACCTTCGCACTGCGGTTCGGGATATCGGGGCACCGGACAGAACCTGGCGGCGGGCGGCTGCGTTTGGTAGCAGTGAAAGCAGTTGTCAACGGCCACACCGACTGGTGGCGCCGCCTCCACCAGCCAGGACGCCTCGCCCATCGACCCTCAGGTGGCCGTGCACCCGCCGGTCGGCGGGAAGCTCACCCTGCTCAGCCGGTGGCCCGCCCACTGGACCACGGTGGCCTGGTCGACGGCGCAGGGATGGCCTGCGGCGTGGCCGCCGCCGCCCTGCTGGTGACCGGTTTCTGGGGCCGCGGGTCCATGCCGGGGGATACCGCTGTGCCGAAGACCGAGACCGGGGTGGTCAGGCAGGTGAGCGGGAGCGCCGGCGCGTTCTCCTTCCAGCCCGGCGGCTCCGGCGACACGGCGGGTTACGCGCTGGCGCGCCCGGCACTGACCTGCTGGTCTGGCTGGAGTGCGCACGCAGGCCCGTGCCCGTGTACCCGATCGTGACGCCGTCGGCCGCGGGCGGCTCCCCGTCCGGATAGCGCCGCTCTCCCCCGAAGCCGCAGGCAGGCCCGCCATCTACCATGAGGCGAGGTGTGCGGTGAGCGACACGGTTGAGTTCGGTGGCTGGCCCCGGCCGCCCCGGTGGGTGTGGGCCATCGCCGGGATCGCCGCGGTGGCGCTGCTGGCCGGCGAGGTAGCCGCCCGCAGCGGGCCGCGGCACCCGGCCTCCTCGCCGAGGCCACCGGCCGCCACGTCACCGCCGCCTGGCTCGGTGGCTGTGACCGGGTCCAGGGCGCGGTGGACCACAGCCGCCGGTGCCTGCGGCTCGCCCGCCTACCTGCCGCGG
>DATKRG010000115.1:0-21046 GCA_035532275.1 Streptosporangiaceae bacterium
TCTATACCCGGGCCATCCTCCGGACCGGCAAGCGGGTCCGGATCAGCGAGGTTCTCTCCCGTACCGCCGGATAACACATGTCAGCGACCGACCACGAGCCCAGGGAATCCCGCCAGCCGCGATGAGTCCTGCGGCGTCCTGCGGTCGTACTGTCGAACCCGTTACCAAGGAGGGACTTCTGATGCGCAGCGTGACCTATTCGATGGGCGTCTCACTTGACGGCTACATCGCCGGGCCGGACGGGAACTTCGGCTGGACGGAGCCCGACGAGAAGGTCTTTCGCTTCGTCACCGACGAGATCCGAGACGTCGGCGTCCACCTGTTGGGACGACGGCTGTACGAGACGATGCTGTATTGGGAGACCGCCGACCAGGATCCATCGCTCGGCGACTCGATGCTCGAGTGGGCCGCGATCTGGAATCCGCTCCCAAAGGTGGTGTTCTCCACCACGCTGCCGACGGTGGAGGGCAATGCGCGCCTGGCCTCCGGCGACCTGGCCGAGGAGATCGAGCGGTTGCGAGCCGAGCCGGGGGAGAGCGATATCGCGATCGGCGGCGCGGCGCTCGCCGCCGAGGCGGCCGCGCTGGGTCTGATCGACGAGTACCGGGCCAGGGTCTACCCGGTGCTGGTTGGCGGCGGGATTCCGTTCTTTCCCCAGCGCGGGCGCCGGGTGGATCTCGAACTCGCCGAGACCCGCACCTTCAGCTCAAGAGTCGTCTACCTCCGCTACCGCGTGGCGCGCTAGCCGGCTCGTCCGCCGAGCACTGGGAAGAACGGGCCAGCCAGTGGCTTGACCCCAATCACCCAGCCCAGTTCTGGCAGCGAGTGCTCGATCGATCTCGGCTCAAGTGCCGCCTTCACCGCACGAAAGCGCCGGCTGTCGCGCATTTGTCGCTGGATCGTCAAGGACCCCGGGCCCTCGACCAGCTCTTGGCTCGCGCGGGGCGTGCCGCCGAACGAATCGTTCTGGACCTCGCTCAGCCAGACGGTTGCTTGCCGAGGATGACCCCGGGGTGCGGGACTACAACAAGGTCAGCCTGGGTCGCGTGCGCGAGCCGTCCGGTCCCCACAGCGGCCGCAGTGGCGGCAGGTCGGCCAGCATGGGGTCTGGTGGCAGGGGTGTCTGGCCGTCGTCGCCGTCCCAGCGGCGCCGGTACTGGTCGGGGACGTCACCCCAGCCCCAGTACGGCAGCGGCTTGTCGGGCTGGATGCCAAAGCGGGACCGGGTCGGCGCGGCTCGCGCCGCACCAGGCCAGGGCACCGGCCGCTACCCGCAGGAACACCTCGCCGGGGAACGTGTCATCGCGCGGATGCATGGGCGCCAGCTCGGCCGCGATATCGGACAAGTCCCGGCCTTCGGCGAGCCCGCTCAGCAGCATCCGGGTGGCCGCGGCGGCCTCAGCGGGACCGGGCCGCTTCCTGGCTGGCATACGCAAGACCCTACGTTCCGTCCGGGACTTCGCCCGGAAGGAATGGCCCCTTCGGGGCAGTTCGCCTGATGGTAAGCGATGAAAGTGACACGTTCAGTGCGTGGCTGATGACTTCGCGGCGCGGTATGCAGAGCTGCTGACCGGCTCGTATGACTGCGTGGACCGGATCGTGCTGAACGCCTACTATCCCCTGGGCAGCAGCTCGGGCGGATTCCGCACCTGGTGGCGGCGGCTGATCGGGGGCAGTGACGCGGAGGCGGATGCGGTGCTGGACAACACTCACCTGATGCGGCTGGCGGGGCGGTTCGCGCGGCGGGTCCGGGCCTGGGCCGCTGACAACGCCGTCCCGGTCATCGACTGCACGGCGGGGGAACGCAAGCACCTGATCGCCGAGGAGTACCTGCACACGTATTCGGGGGGACTGGGCGTGTTCATGATCCTGGTCGCCAGGGCCCCGGCGATGGTGTGGGATGTGCGCCGGTCCGCGGACGGCAACGTGATCGGCAGCCTGGCCAAAAAGCGCACCTATGTGAATCATTACAGCTTCCACATCATGGACTCGCAGTGGGGGCACCTGACGATCAAGATGGCCGGGCATGCGCCGTTCGCCGCGCAGGTCATCCTGAACGGCCATGAGCATGTGGCGGTCGCGGCCCAGGCGGCCGGGATCGGCTTCACCAAGGAGGGCAACTGCTTTACTGGTACCACGGATCCGGCCGGCCTGGCCCAGATCGCAGACACCTTGCCGCAGGATGCGGCTGCAGGGCGCCTGGGCCAGGTCATCGACCGGTGGATCTACACCGCATGCCTGATCTTCGGCCTGAACCTGGCCGATCAGCAGCAGACCTGCTTCACCTACGCCTACTCGGCCTGCCAGGCCGAATACTCCCGTAACCTGCTCTTTGCCTACGGCGGTCACATGGACCGGGTGTTCAACGCCATGCTGGACCGGACCCGGTCCCGCCTGGACATCCCGGCCTTGCGGACCTTGTTCGGGGCCCGCCGCCGTCCCGGCAAGTACGGCACACACCCCTCGCCCCGGGTCGGGGTCGTGCTCGAGACACCTGCGTGGGACCTGACGGTGTTCAAAGTCCACTTCGGACTGCTGACACTCAAGGGCTACACCAAAGGCGCGCGCGTCCTTCGATTCGAAGCGATCACCCACAACACCAGGCAGCTGGGCTGTGGCCGGGTACTGGAGCGCTTCCCCCAGATCGTCGCCCGGCTGGCCGGCATGTGCCAGCGGTTCTGCACCGCGCTGGACTGCGCCGGTATCGGCTTCATCCCCGACGGCACGCTGGATCAGCTGCCGCTTCCCGCGCAACTGGGCGCCAGCCGGGTCGGCGGCATCGATGTGAACAAGCCCCGGATCCGCGCCGCCCTGGCCGCCGTGCTCGCCCTCGCGGCATCTCCCGGCGGGTTCACCGTGGCCGATATGACCGCCAGAGTCCACACCATGACCGGGCAGGCCCACGCCACCTACAACACCCGCCAGGCCGCCTACGATCTGCGCAAGCTCCGCGGCAAGCAGCTCGTCGGCAAACTCGCGCGCACCCGCCGCTACTATCTGCCCGGCCCGGCCGCCCGGACAATATCGGCCCTGCTCACCCTCCGGGACCACGTTATCGCCCCGATCCTGGCCGGCGTCCAGATCCGCCGGCACGACCACGTCCCGACCAGGCTGGCCCCCATCGACCAGGACTACGAACACCTCCGAACCGACATGGCCACCCTGTTCAGCCACCTGGGCATCGAGCCCGGCCCAGCCACGGCATAACCAGAACCCTCCGCAAAACCAAACTTTTGGAGATCATGGAACCTCAAGCTTCTAGAGTTTAGGTGGCGGTGAGGTACTCGACGAAGCGCTCCAGGCGGAGCACTACCCCCGCGGTGACCTCCTCCGGGCGAACCCCCGCCAGGGCCAGGTCCCGGTAGCTGGCGGCCCACGCCGAAGTCGTGTCAGCGACCGCAGAACGCCCCAGGAGGGGCTGCTTAACCGCTGCCCTTGGGGGGTGCTACTCGCCGTTGGCCAGGCGCCCGTCGGTCCCGCCGGCGGCCGCCTTGCTGTCGATCTCGGCGGGCGGCGCGTCGGGCACCTCGCCGGGCGTGGGCACGCCCTTGAACGTGAGCTGCGCTTCCGGCCCGGTGCCCTCCACATCGACCGTGACGATCTGGCCGACCTTCAGCTCGCCGAACAGGATCTTCTCCGACAGGTTGTCCTCGATCTCCCGCTGGATCGTGCGGCGGAGCGGCCGCGCGCCGAGCACCGGGTCGTAGCCCCGTTCGGAGAGCAGCGTCTTGGCCGCGGGCAGCAGCTCCAGGCCCATGTCGCGGTCCTTCAGCCGCTCATCCACCTTGGCGATCATCAGGTCCACGATGGTGACGATCTCCTCCTGGCTGAGCTTGTGGAACACGATCGTGTCATCGACCCGGTTCAGGAACTCGGGCCTGAAGTGCTGCTTCAGCTCCTCCTGCACCTTGGTCTTCATCCGGTCATACGAGCCCTTTGACTCATGCGCCGGACCGAAACCAATCGAGACCCCCTTGGAGATGTCCCGGGTGCCCAGGTTGGTGGTCATGATGATCACCGTGTTCTTGAAGTCGACCACCCTGCCCTGCGCGTCGGTGAGGCGCCCGTCCTCAAGGATCTGCAGCAGCGAGTTGAAGATGTCCGGATGGGCCTTCTCGATCTCATCGAACAACACCACGGAGAACGGCTTGCGGCGGACCTTCTCGGTCAGCTGGCCGCCTTCCTCGTAACCGACGTACCCGGGCGGGGAGCCGAACAGGCGCGACACCGTGTGCTTCTCCATGTACTCGCTCATGTCCAGCTGGATCAGCGAGTCCTCATCGCCGAACAGGAAGTCCGCGAGCGTCTTGGACAGCTCCGTCTTGCCGACCCCCGAGGGCCCGGCGAAGATGAACGACCCGCCGGGCCGCTTCGGGTCCTTCAGCCCAGCCCGGGTGCGCCTGATGGCCTGCGAGAGCGCCTTGATGGCCACGTCCTGCCCGATCACCCGCTTGTGGAGTTCGTCCTCCATGCGCAGCAGCCGCTGCGACTCCTCCTCGGTGAGCTTGAACACCGGGATGCCCGTGGCGGTGGCCAGGACCTCCGCGATCAGTTCCCCGTTCACCTCGGCGACGGCGTCCATGTCGCCGGCCTTCCACTCCTTCTCCCTGGCATCCCTCTTCGCGATCAGCTGATTCTCGCTGTCGCGCAGCGCGGCTGCCGTCTCGAAGTCCTGGGAGTCGATCGCCGACTCCTTCTCCCGCCGCACTTGTGCGATCTTCTCGTCGAACTCGCGCAGGGCAGGCGGCGCGGTCATCCGGCGGATCCGCAGGCGCGCGCCTGCCTCATCGATCAGGTCGATCGCCTTGTCCGGCAGGAACCGGTCGCTGACGTAGCGATCCGCCAGCTGCGCGGCGGCGACAATGGCCCCGTCGGTGATCGACACGCGGTGATGCGCCTCATAGCGGTCCCGCAGGCCCTTGAGGATCTCGATGGTGTGCGAGATCGTCGGCTCGGCCACCTGGACCGGCTGGAACCTGCGCTCAAGCGCAGCGTCCTTCTCCAGGTGCTTGCGGTACTCATCCAGCGTCGTCGCGCCGATCGTCTGCAGCTCACCGCGGGCCAGCATCGGCTTCAGGATCGACGCGGCGTCGATCGCGCCCTCAGCCGCGCCCGCGCCCACCAGCGTGTGCAGCTCGTCGATGAACAAGATGATGTCCCCGCGAGTCCTGATCTCCTTGAGGACCTTCTTCAGCCGCTCCTCGAAATCACCCCGGTACCTGGAGCCAGCGACCAGCGCGCCCAGGTCCAGGGTGTACAGCTGCTTGTCCTTCAGGGTCTCCGGCACCTCGCCCTTGACGATCTTCTGCGCCAGCCCCTCCACCACGGCGGTCTTCCCGACGCCGGGCTCGCCGACCAGCACCGGGTTGTTCTTCGTGCGCCGGCACAGCACCTGCATCACGCGCTCGATTTCCTTCTCACGGCCGATCACCGGATCGAGCTTGCCCTCGCGCGCGCCCGCGGACAGGTTCCGGCCGAACTGGTCGAGCACAAGCGAGGTGGACGGCGCCGTCTCAGACGGCGGGCCCGCGGCGGCGGGCTCCTTGCCCTGATAGCCCTGCAGCAGCTGGTTCACCTGCTGGCGGACCCTGTTCAGGTCAGCGCCCAGCTTGACCAGCACCTGCGCCGCGACGCCCTCACCCTCGCGGATCAAGCCGAGCAGGATGTGCTCGGTGCCGATGTAATTGTGGCCCAGCTGCAGCGCCTCACGCAGTGAGAGCTCAAGCACCTTCTTGGCGCGCGGAGTGAAAGGGATGTGGCCTGAGGGCGCCTGCTGGCCCTGGCCGATGATCTCTTCCACCTGCCGGCGTACAGCCTCCTGGCTGATGCCCAGCGACTCCAGCGCCTTGGCGGCGACGCCCTCACCCTCGTGGATGAGGCCGAGCAGGATGTGCTCGGTGCCGATGTAGTTGTGGTTGAGCATCCTGGCCTCTTCCTGAGCCAGGACCACAACCCGCCGCGCCCGGTCGGTAAACCTCTCGAACATCTCGCGGCCCCCTCACCGAGCGGCCGGGGAGGGCAACTGAAGTCTTGCTCGTCCCTTCCACATGCTAGCCCACGCGCCGGACGACGTTGCGCATGCGAATATCGCACAAGCAAAACGTTCCCGGTCGCCAGGGCGTTCACCCCAAGGGCGCAGTGTTCTCAGCTACGCCGGCAGCGAACGCGCGCGGCGGACAGCGTGCAGATAGGCAGCGGCGCGCCGCGGGGATGCGATGCGCCGCTGGCCAGCTGACTGAGCGCCGGGCTGACTGCGCTGCTGACGATCACAGCGGGTAGGCCCGCGCACGGCAGCGCGCCTGAATGGGCCCGCCGCATTTGCCCACCCACGCGGTCCCGGAGCCGAGTTAGTGCGAGGCCTCGTACTCCTGGATGATCACCATCGCCCATGCAGATTCGGCCCGATTGAGGATGTTGGGCGGATCGCGGTCTCGCCGGATGAGCTGCTCGCCCGGGGCGACCCGTCCCGGGCACAGTGCTCGCGGAGTGCCCGGGCGCGGCGCGAAGCCGCCACCGGGCAGGCGCTCAGGGGCTGGCGAACACCGGCGGCGCGTTGCCGATCTGGCCTTGCCCGCAGCCCAGGATGCCAGGCTTGCCGCGGACCCGTGTACCGACCCAGAACTCGTCGCAGTGCGGTGAGCTGGGGATTCAGTCAGGTGCGCGAGATCGCCGCCGCTGCCGTGGGGAGGGCTGGCCGGTTCTGCGGCGGGTCGACGGTGGTGCTGGTGGGGAGATCGTGACCAGGGTGCGGCAGGTTAACCGTTCGTGCTTTTCCGACTGCCGTATCTCGTCTTCTGCAAGGTCGCCCGCTGGCTGTCCCTGCTGGCTCGCAGCGATGCGGCCAAGGACATGGAGATCCTGGTGCTGCGTCATGAGGACGCGGTACTACGCCGTCAGGCCGGCCGTCCGCGGATGTCGTGGCCGGACCGGGCGGTGCTGTCGGCGCTGGCGCGGGTGCTGCCGACGGGCGCCTGCTGGGCCAGCTGGCCGGGCGGACCGGCGCTGCGGTCACCGGCTGGCTGGATGAGCGCGGCCAGGCGTGGAGGGACCTCGTGCAGGTGGCGCCAATAGACCGTGCGCGGTCTACCGGTCGGCTGGTAGGGGTGTCTTGTACAGGCAAGACCCGGGTCGGCCGCCAAGCCCCCGTGAGGCCCGGGCTGGCGCGCGGTCTGGGTCGGTCACGGCCCGGCGCCGGTTCCGGCCAGGAGGGCCAGGACTTCGCCGACGGTGCGTTCCCGCCGGGTGGGTTCTGGCAGCGGCAGCTGTGCCTGGATCTGGTAGCGGTTGCGGCGGCCGTTCTTCTGCTTGACGATGGAGCCGGCTGCGGTCAGGCCGGTGACGATGCCGTAGGCGCTGGGTTCGGTGATGCCCAGGCTGGCCGGGATGTCGCGCAGGCGCACCCCCGGGTCGCGGGCGATGCACAGCAGCACCCGGGCGTGGTTGGTCAGGAAGGTCCAGTTCGCCACCAGCAGGATGCCCACCAAATTCTGGAAATCTGTTGCTAGTTTTCGGTTGCGAGTGTAGCTTGAGAGACACGCACCGGAACTCAGCCGCCGTGGGCGGCCAGCTACCCGGGGCTACCGGAGGAGCGCATGCCCGTCGGCATGGTCACCATCATGGCCGTGCTCATGGCGCTCGGAATGCCGCATCCGGCTGAGGCCGTCGGTGCCCGATGCAAGCCGCCGGGCCAGATCCCTGGCCTGGCGGCTGCGGACGCGGCAGCGGTGACACGATGAACGCCTTCACCGCCCATGATCTCGAGGCCGCGGAGTTCCTGGCCCGGCTCGACGACGACGGCGCGCCGGGCCCCTGCGGCCCGCCATGGTCACAGCTTGGCCGCCCTGTACCGGACATGACCCCGGCCGCGCACGAGCCCATGGACGCGCGGCCGCCGCCAGTGGTCCCGGCAGAGACCAGCGGCGGGCACAGCGCGGCGGCCGGGTCACCTGGCCTGCACCCGCCGGTGACCGCCAGCCGGCCGGAGATGATCGCAGCAGCGTCAGGCCGCGCGCGCCAGCAGCTGACGCCTGCCCTGACGGGCGTCGGTTAGCGCCGCGCATCCCCCGCCTGCGCGTCCCGGTCGGCCGCTGCCGCAGCGGTGGCCGGGACGCGGCACCATTCCCCGCTCGCGCGAGGACTAGCGTCAAGGCCCGCACCAGCGGCGCCCTACCCGGGCACAACCAGCACCCGGCCGCGCCCATCGGTCAGCGGCTCCCCCCCCGCGTCTGCCGTCCCAGCCCGCCCTGGCAGCGCCTCCGCGCCAGCCACGGCCCGCCCGGATCGGCAGAATCCGCACCGGACTGACTGCCGGCGCGGCAAGAACCCGGATCACACAGCTACGCCGGATCATGCGCCGAACCCTCCGGCGCCCCTAGCCCCGGCCCGCGACCAGGCACACTCCGCCGCCAGAACCACGCCGCGGCCCGCATCACGGCCCGGCCCGGCGAGAGCCACAGCCTCACTCGTGAACGGACGGAAAGGAGGCGGCCGCATGACCGCGCACCACAGTGCCGGACCGCACGCATCGCTCGTACCGCCCCAGCTGGTGCTCCTTCTCCGGTACCCGCCGAGCCCGCCCTCGCCGCGGCTCAGCGCTGGCCCGGGACTCGGCCGGCGCGGCGCTGTAGACGCCGGGGGATGGCGGCCATGCTCGCGGAGTGCGCACGGCGACGGTGAGCCGCTCCAGTCCCAGCCGGCGGAGGCGGGCCGGTGGCCGGAGCAGCGATCGATCACCACGGCCAGGGCAGCGGACCAGGACCGCCGGCCCGGAACGGCTTACCCGCCGCGGCCAGCATGCCCGGCCAGGCGCACCCCCGGCAGGTGAAGCTCCGAGGACTTCGGCCGCCTGGCGCGCGCAGCAGGACGCCGGTCGTGGGCCGGCCCCGGCGTGTGCTGCTGGTCATCGACTCCCTCGACGGCGGTGGCGCCGAGCGTTACGTCGTCGACCTGGCGATCGCACTCCGGTCCCGCGGGTGGGATGTCGAGGTTGCGTGTTCCGCGGCCGGCGTCCGGGCGGCCCCGTTGCGTGCCGCGAACGTGCCGGTCAACGTCCTGGCCGGGTCGCTGGTCAAGCGGCGGCTGTCCCTGCGCTACGTCCGCGCGCTGCGCCGCCTCCTTGCCCAAGGCCGGTACGACGTGGTGCACGCGCACCTTTACGCCAGCGCCGCGGCCGCCGCCGTTGCAGTCCCGCGCAACACCCCCTTGGTCCTGACGGAGCACTCGGAGGGGCTGTGGCGGTCGTGGCGGGCACGGGCGGTGAGCCGCTGGTTCTATCGCCGGGCCTCCCGCATCGTCGCTGTGTCGGCCTCCATACGCAACGTGCTCGTGGATGCTTACGGCGTGCCGCCCGCCCGCATCGAGGTGCTGCCCGCGATCTCCGCTGTCGCTGTCCGGCCGCGCGCGCCCCGGCCAGGCGGCGGGCGGTCCGCGGTCGTCGGCTTGGCCGGGCGGCTCATCCCGGAGAAAGGCGCCGACGTATTCCTGCGTGCCGCGTCGCTCGTCGCTGGCGTCGTCCCCGAGGCCCGCTTCGTTGTTATCGGCGATGGGCGGCTCCGCGGGGTGCTGGAGGCGCTGGCGGGCGACTTGGGACTGCTCGAGGGCAGGGTGCGGTTTCTGGGCTTCCGCGACGACGCCGCCGACCTCATCGCCGGGCTCGACATCCTGGCGGTGCCCTCGCGCAGCGAGGGCACACCCCTGGTCGTGGGTGAGGCGATGGCCGCCGGGGTTCCGGTCGTGGTGAGCCGCGTCGGCGGGCTCCCGGACCAGGTGATCCATCGAGTGACCGGGCTGGTGATCGATCCGGAGGACCCGGAGGGACTGGCGACAGCGCTCGTGTCGCTGCTACTGGCTCCTGACGAAGCGCGGCAGCTCGGCGAGGCGGGCCGCGCATACGCGGCCCGCTTCTCACACGCAGCGCTCGTCGACCGGATGGAGGAGGTGTACAGCGAGGCGCACCAGCCAGCCGCAGGACGGCCTCACGGCCGTGCCTCACCCCTTTCCGCCTGGCCGCGGCCTGCCTCGGGGGCGAGTTGGCCGCAGCCAGGCCTCGCCGCTGCTGCAGGTCAAGAGGTCAGCGGTCAGCTGATTGAAGGGCGGGGTCTGGGCGTAGCGGCCGCCGAGCATACCGACGGCACGGTGCGCCGCGGGAAGGGGGCGGTAATACAGCAGTCGCAGGGCGAGGGCCCACGGCCGGCCGGCGTCGATCAGGCTTCGGCGGCAGTTCCAGCGTGTCGCGCGGTAGTCGAGGTGGGGGATGCGTGGAGGTTGTCCCAGGACTAGATAGCACCTGACAGTGCCGGCCCACACGTGTGGCCTGTCACGTGGTATGCCGCGGGTGGATCAAAGTAGTCCAGGTGCGGTGCCTGCTCACCGACCAGCCTGGCTGGGCCGGCGGTCACAGGGCTCATCGCGTCGGCCACGTCCTTGAACGACAATCAGAGCACGGGGTTGCGTACCGAGCCGCCGACGCCGTCAGGCGCCGCACGGGACTTCGGGACCGTCCATGCCCGGGGACCTTCGCTGCCCGGGCATACCACCAGCCATGTCCGGACAGCGTCACGCTCAGCCGGGCACAGTGCCGATCAGATGAACCAATCCTGGGACGTATGCGAGCTCGCTGAACACAGCAACGGGCGGAGCCGACGCCGCAGCGGGGCAGTGATACCGCTCAGGTCGCGGTGCCGGGACGGGCTGGCCTGCCGACGGCGTTGAGGTGACGCAGCATCTGAGCATAAGAGCCCGCCTGGCGATATGTTCTCCGGCTCGGAAGCAGGGACTACCTGCGCTCTCACATCACTCTGGGTAGCCACAGGGCGGCCGGTGAGATGGCGGCAATGGGGGAGAGGTGTCAGAAGCTCCGGCCGCGGTCGTTAGGCGGGTCGTGGCCACTGCTACCGGCGCACTCGCCTGGCCACGTGGGTCTTCGAATGTAGGGTCGACGACTGTGGGAGCGGGCAGTTCGAGTAGCCACTGGGAGATCATGACGAGGGGCAGTTTGAGGGGCAGAATGGTGCTAGCGAGGGCTTGTCTGGGCTAGTCCCAGCTTGTGTGAGCTAGCGTATGGCCTGGTCAGGCGGCATTTGGCCTGGTCGGGGAGCAGCCGGGTGATTCATGGCATGCAAGAGGTCCGGAGTTCGAATCTCCGTAGCTCCACCGTTTTTCGTGTCTGCGTTCGAGAAAAAGTGACTAACGTCAGTCACTTGAAGCAGGCGGTTCCGATGGCAGCACGCCTGATGAGTGTGCAAGAGGCCCGTGCTCGTTGACGTCCATCACCTGGGGATTCGCAGCCAAGACGTTCCAGTGCAGTGACCAGGGCAAGTGACTGTGTGCCCGGACCAGACTGGCCGTAGCCGGAATCAGCCGGACAGGTCGTCGATGTGCCAGCTTCGGACGGTGGTCTCGTTAGCAGGGGCTACTGGATGTGTCGGCCAAGCTGGCTGCGGCGCCAGGGCCATGGTCCAGATGGGAACGCCTCATCACGTGATCGGGTACCGGAGCGTCGGCATGCATTGACAATCCACCCGCCCGTCACTAAGCATACGTTCAGTAAGTGTTCGTCAGTGGGCGAGGCTAAGCTCGCTGCCTGCGTCCTCGGGCCCAAGGATGGGCACGACAGGGAGGTCTGTCGTCCGCCGCGAACTACCGGACCGCCAGTTCAGGAGCGCAGCCGATCATGACTATGCCAGTCATGTGCCAGGGGCCCGGCCCTAGACCTTGCCCAAATGGTCGTGGCTGCCCGGCCAAGCCAGCTCACCACGGCAGACGTGGTCAGCGTGCGCTGCGCCCAGGCCTGGATACGTGACACGGTCGGCTAGCGCTGCGGCCGACAGGCATGAGGCGGCATACCTGGAGGAACTGACAGCTCTGTGGCAGCTGCGGTGGCCGACAGGAGTGGCCGCGGCGCCCGCCTATCCGCTCGGCGAGATCCCGCTCACCGGGTACTTGCGCAGATGGGCAAGGGATCGTGGCGACCGCCCTGCCATCATCTACTACGGCACGGAGGTCAGCTACGCCGAACTTGACGAGTCCAGCGACCGGCTGGCGGGCTTCTTGCAGGCAAGCGGCCTTCAGGGCGGCGACAGGGTTGCGGTCGCGCTGCCCAACTGTCCGCAACTCTTCATCGCCTTTTACGCCATTCTCAAGAGCGGCTGCGTCTACGTGCCGGTCAATCCTGGTTACAAACCGCAGGAACTGCTGCACATCCTGACGGACTCGGGGGCCCGGACGCTGGTGACCTTCTCAGCGGCCCGGCAGCTCATCGACGCGGTCAGTGACGGATCTGCGGTCGGCAGGATGATCATCGCGGACCTTGGCGACTATCTGCCCGCAACTCCGGAGCTACCGCTGCCTGCCATGCTGAGCCGCCTCGGCCGCCTCGGCGAGCAGTCGGCGTTCCAGTGTGGCGGGTCGGCCATACCGTGGGCTGATGCCCTGCGTGCCCAGCGCGTCAGCGGGGGCACACAGCCTGGCGAGCTCGACCGGCTCGCGGCGCTCAACTACACCGGCGGAACCACCGGCTTGCCCAAGGGCTGCAGACACTCCCAGCGAAACATGATCTATGCGGGGGCATGCGCCCGGTCAGTCGGAGTGATCAGCGGCGCCGACGCGGTATCGCTCGTCTTTGTGCCACTGTGCTGGATCGCGGGGGAGGACTACGGGCTGATCGCCCCGATCTTCACCGGGACCACCTGCGTCGTGCTTGCGCGGTGGGACGCCGATGCGGCCTTGGCGGCGATATCGCGGTACGGGGTCACAACCATGCTCGGTACGGTCGATCACTACGTGGAGATGCTGCATCGCTGTCCCGCCGCTGGGGAGAGGCTCGGAACGCTGCGGGCTCCGCTGGCGATGTCATTTGTTACCAGGCTTAACGAGCAGATCCGCGATCAGTGGAGCGAGCGGGCAGGCGGGTTGAGCATCGTGCGGGAGGCCGGCTACGGGATGACCGAGACCCATGCCCTGGACACCTTCACTACCGGGCTGCAGGGCGGGGACGCCGACATCCGCTCCGAGCCGGTGTTCTGCGGGCTGCCCGTGCCTGGCACCCAGCTGAAGATCGTCGACTTCGGCTCGGGGGCGCTGGTGCCGCTGGGCAGCGCGGGTGGCCTGGCGATCCGTAGCCCTTCGGTGTGTGACGGGTACTGGGGAAACCCGGCCGAGTCCGCGGCAGTTCTCCAGGATGGCTGGCTGCACACTGGCGATATCGCGATGCTGGACACCTCGGGCTATCTGCATTTTCTCGGTCGGCGCAAGGAGATGCTGAAGGTGGCAGGCGCCAGCGTCTTCCCCGCCGAGGTGGAGTCATTGGTGTGCCGTCACCCGGCGGTGGCCGGCTGCGGTGTCGTCGGCATGGCCGACCCGCGTAAAGGCGAGATCCCAGTGGCTTTCGTGGAGCTAAGGGAGTCCTGGGTGGCGAGCTTGACCGAGGTGGAATTCACCGCTTGGTGCAAGGAAAACATGGCGTCGTACAAGGTGCCGCTGGTCAGGTTCGTCGACCGGTTGCCGTTGACGCCCACGGGCAAGGTGTGGAAGGAGGCGCTGCGGCGCCTGTTGTATCGCTGAGAATCCCGCTGCGGACGCGCACCCGACATCGGCGGGCCAGCCCGTCCATGACCGGCCAGAGGAGAAGGCGTGGCAGACGAGGAGCTCGAGAAGTTCTCCCGCCGCCGCGCGCGAATCCGCGAGGATATGGGCGGCCCGGCCGCCCTCTCCCGGCTGCGCGCTGCAGGACGGGCGACGATCCGGCAGCGCATCGATGCGCTGGCGGATGCCGGGAGTTTCGAGGAGATCGGCACTTTCGCGGTATCGGAGGAGCCGAAAGACCGGGCCAGCACGCCAGGTGACGGCAAGATCGGCGGTCATGCGCTCATCGACGGGCGGCCGGTCATGGTGGCCGGGGATGACGTCACCGTCAAGCGTGGCAGCAGCGCCGTTGTCGGAGATCGCCGGGTCAGACGCCTGTACGAGCAGGCATTGCGTGCCGGGACACCTTTCGTCTATCTCGGCGAGACCGGCGGAGCCCGCGTCCCCGACTCCCTGGGTTCAGAAGGCTTCACAAAGTTGCCGCCGCCGATTGCCGTCGCCCGCCGGGCTAGGCGCATCCCATTCGTAACGGTGATAGTCGGCGAGTCCTTCGGCGGCTCCTCATTCCTGTCGGCGCTGAGTGATCTCGTCGTCCAGGTGCGAGGAAGCTGCCTGGCGGTGACATCGCCCCGGGTCATCGAGATGGCGACGGGTGAGCGGATCAGCATGGAGGAGCTGGGCGGTGCTGACGTCCATGGGCGTCTGACCGGCCAGATCGACCTGCTCGCGGCGGACGAGGCGCAGGCGTTCGGATACGTGCGGAGTTTCCTGAGCTACCTGCCGCCCAATTCATGGACAAGGCCCCCAACGGGACCGCAAGATCGTGTACGGATAGGCCGTGATCCTGCCCTGGCAGGGCTAGTGCCTTCCGACCGCAGGGAGTCCTACGACATCAAGGCTGTGATCCGCCGGCTGGCCGACGATGGCGGCTTTCTTGAGCTGAAGCCATCCTTCGGGGCGAGCCTGGTGACCGGGCTGGCCCGCCTTGACGGCAGCAGTGTCGGGATTATCGCAAGCCAGCCGTCCCGGCAAGCCGGTGTCCTGACGGCCGAGGCGTGTGACAAGGCCACCCGACTGATCTGCCTCTGCGATGCCTTCGACATACCGCTGATATTCCTGCAGGATTGCCCGGGGTTCATTGTCGGCAAGCGGGCCGAACACGGCCGGCTGCTCCACAAAGCGATGATGTTCTTCCAGGCACTCGCCCTGGCGCAAACGCCGAAGCTGACGGTCGTCCTGCGCAAGGCCTTCGGGCTTGCCTACTACAGCCTGTGCGGAAATGACACGGCGGCCGACTACCTATATTGCTGGCCGTCGGCCGAGATCGGCTTCATGGATCCTTACGTGGGCGCCAATGTGCTGCATGCAGAGGCGCTTCAATCGCTGGACCCGGCGGCACGTGCCGTGGAGCTCAGCCGGCTGGCGGCGGACATGGAGCTGACCACGGAGCCCTACGGTGCCGCAGGAACGATGCGCGTCGATGAGGTCATCGATCCGGCGGACACCCGGGCTTTGCTGGCTGCTGCGCTGCGGCGCCTTGGCACACGCGAGCGCGTGCCGCCAGCCGCCAGGCCGCTGGCTACTTGGCCGACCTGCTGGTGACAGGGGGCAACGGGCGTGGACGCACGATGGCGGCTAGGACAGAGATGGAGCGGAAAGGCGGGATTGGCGTGATCTTTGAGGCCGAGCGGGACCGGCTCGCGGACTACGGACGGCAGCTGATCGCCGACCGGCTCTCGGTCGGCAGTTCGGGCAATATCAGCGTGCGCCTGTCAGATCAGGATCTGGTAGTGATCACCCCGTCGGGAATCCCATACCGCGCGATATCTGCCGCCGACATCTGCGTTATCGGGCTGGACGGGCGCGTCGTTGACTGCAGCGCCACCCCGTCGTCGGAGACGCCGTTGCACCTTGCCGTGTACGCGGCGACCAGGGCCCGGGCGATCGTACATACCCACTCACCCGTGGCTGCCGGGCTGTCGACGGTCGTGGATGAGCTGCCGCCGATCCATTACACGATCTTGAATCTGGGCGGAACCGTTCGGGTGGCGCCGTACGCCACATTCGGATCCGCGCAGCTTGCTGAGAATGCCGTCGCTGGCCTGGCCGGCCGGCGGGCCGTGTTGCTGCAAAATCATGGTGCGCTGACCTATGGGAACGACCTTGATCAGGCATATGAACGCGCTGAGCTGCTGGAGTGGCTGGCGGTCATGTACACGGCGGCGGCCGGGGCGGGCACGCCACGGATCCTCAGCGCGGCCGAGCTTGACCAGGTCGCGGCGGCCGCCAGGGCCCTCAACAAGCGCAGGGCGGGCTGATGGGACGGACCGGCCCTGGAGCGTCCGTCGTCAGCCTCGGAGTTCATCTCATCGACATCCTGGCCCGGCCGGTCACCGCTCTTCCGCAGGGCCAGGCGGGTGAGCTAGTCGATGAAATCCGTCTCACTGCGGCGGGCACGGCGGCAGGCACCAGTGTGGACCTGGCGAAGCTCGGCGTGTCCGTCGCCGCCATCGGCGCGATCGGCGATGACCTCCTTGGGGACTTGCTGACGTCGATCCTGCGCGGCTACGGCATCGATATCACCGGACTTGCGCGTAAGCCTGGCAGCCAGACGTCGGCGACAGTCCTTCCCATCCACCCGAATGGCGACCGGCCGTCCTTGCATGCCCGGGGGGCGAGCCGCTTCCTTGAACTCGGTGATGTTGATCTGGATGCGATAGCGTCCGCCGAGATCTTGCACGTTGGCGGGCCTGACGCGCTGGGCAGATTCTCCGGCGAGCCGTTGCTCCAGATCCTTCGGTTCGCCCGTGGCCACGCGACAACAATAACGATGGATGTGCTGGGTCCGGGCAGCCCGAGGCTCATGCAGCGGCTTGCCCCATTGCTCTCGCTCACGGACTACCTCATGCCTAACGAGGATCAGCTACTCGGACTGGCCGGTGCGGCCGATCCCGCCGAAGCGGCCCTGGGCCTGCTCGACCTCGGACTCGGCGCAGTGATCGCCACCAGAGGCATTGCGGGCAGCTTCTTGTGTACAAGGGACGGGGTGCTGACCTACCCCGCGTTCGGTGTCTCCGTCGTGGACACGACGGGGTGCGGAGACGCATATTCGGCTGGCGTGATCACCGCGCTGCTGCGCGGCTGGGGGCCAGAGGGGGGCGCGTGGCTCGGCGCGGCCGCTGCCGGGCTGGTCGCCGGGGGCCTCGGCTCGGACGCCGGAATCGTCGATCTGCCCACGACACTGGAGTTTCTGGCCGAGCATGCACCGGCCGCAGCCGCACTGCTGCGCGGCACGAAGCCTTGACAGCGCCGGACTCGGCGCACTAAACAAGCCTTTAGTAAGTTACTGAAGATGTACGCGGCCAGGGACGTGACGGCATGGCGGCAGCGCCGGACTTGACTCCTCAGCGCATCCTCGACGCTGTGGGCCAGCTATACCCGACCCGCGGATATCGGGGCACGAGCGTCTCCGAGATCGCGAAGATAGTGGGAATCACGCCAGCGGCGCTCTACTACCACTTCCCGTCGAAGGCGGAGATCTTCGCCGCCTTCCTCGAAGAGTCCATCAGTTCCTTCGTGGCGGGCATGGAAGCGTTGCGCAGGGGCGAGTCGCCATCCGACGACCTCTACGCCGTCGTCCATGCGCACGTGCTCTCTCAGCTGAAGGTCATCGACCGGCTGAGTCCGCTGTCGACCACGACGGCGATGACCCAGCTGGTGGCCGAACTGCCGTCGGCTCTGGAGCAACGGGTCCGCAAGGTCGAGCGCGGCTACCTCGAGCTGCTCCAAGCGATCATCATCCAAGGCAACGCCGAAGGCACCTTCGACGTGGATCAGGTGATCCCGACTGTATTCGCGCTGATCAACCTCAGTGAGTATGTGATCACCTGGTTCCGTCCTGACGGACTGCTGAGCCCGGAGGACGTAGCGCATCATCATGCCTGCCTGGCTCTGCGCATGGTGGGCGCAACCAAGCCTGCACAACGGCGGAAGAGGTGACGGGCCAGGTGGCTCCTACCGACGGCGGCACTGAGTTCCTGCTAGAGTCGGCCGCCGATGAGGTGAGGGCGAAGCTGCCCGCGAGCGCAGTCCACTTCCAGACAGCGCGCGAGGTGCTCCCTGGCGGTACCAGCAGAGCGCGCTTCTGGTGGCCGATCCCTATCTATCTGGAGCACGGGTCGGGCGCACACGTCACCGATATCGACGGTAATCAGTACATCGACTGCAACCTCGGCTTCGGCTCTATGATCCTGGGCCACCGTCATCCGGCCGTGGAATCGGCGCTGGCCCAGCAGCTCAGCCGGGGCCTGTTCTTTGGGGCAGCCACGACAAGTGAGCTGACCCTGGCAGAGCTGCTGGTGGAGTACGTTCCCGGGGCGGAGCGGATCATCTTCAACAACTCTGGCTCCGAGGCGACAGGAGCCGCGCTGCGCATAGCGCGGGCGGCCACCGGGCGCGAGAAGATCGCGAAGTTCGAGGGCGGCTGGCACGGGATCACCGAGAATCTCGTCCACAGCTACACTTCTGTCGGCGGTATGCCCGAGCTGCCGGCGGTCATCCCTGAGATGCCAGGAATCCCCGCTGCCGTCTCGGCGACTACCATCGTGTTGCCGTTCAACGACCGGCGTGCATTCGACATCATGAAGCGCGAGGCTGACGATCTCGCCTGCGTGATCGTTGAGCCGGTCCAGGGCGGCGCCGGGGCGATGCCCGCGCACCGGGAGTTCCTGCACGAGCTTCGGCAGCTCTGCACGGATCTTGGCGTCCTGCTCGTCATGGACGAGGTCATCACCGGCTTCCGGGTCGGGCCGCGCTCGGGCAGCGGGTACTACGGCGTCACGGGCGATCTCGTCACCCTTGGGAAGATACTTGGCGGCGGCCTGCCGGTCGGTGCTGTCTGCGGCCGAGCCGACCTGATCGACGTGACGCTTCCGGTCCTCGCCCATGAGCGTCCAGCCAGGCGGCCGGTCAACGTCACCGGTACGTTCTCCGGCAATCCGATGACGACTGTGGCCGGCTACGCGCAGCTTGCCACCCTGCTCGATGACCAGGACTCCTACTCACGGCTTGCGGCGCTGGGAGATCAGCTGCGCGACGGGCTCGCGGCGGCGCTCGCCGATCTCGGGATTGCCGCTCACGTCACAGGAATCGGATCAATCTGGGGCCTGCATTTCTCCGCGAGTGAGCCATCCAGCGTACGGGACAAGCAGCGGGACAACCAGACGGCGAGCCGCCTGCTCGCCGCCTATCTGCTTGCTGAGGGCGTTTTGATGTCGGCCCCGGTGCACCTGTCGTTTGTGAGCACTGCGCATGACAGCGCGGACATCGATGCTGTCCTTGCCGCGCACCGCCGCGCGCTGGCCCGCATGAAGGAAGAAGGCTGCATCTAGCGCGGAGCGCAGTCTCGCGTTTCCCGCCGCAAGAGGCTTAACCCGAACGAAGGGGAGGTACATGAGTACTGTCACGGAGCCCTCGCTGCGCAGGGGATCGGTACCGTTCCTTGGAGTGCTGGCGCAGTCGGTCGCTCATATCGGCCCAAGTGCCGCCATCGCATTGTTCGTCGGCTTCGTCGTCGGCGAGACCGGGTCGAATACCTGGCTGACCTTTGCCGTGACCACCGTGATCATGCTGATGGTTGGCTACTGCATCAGCCATTTCACCCGGCGGCTCGCCAACACGGGCGATCTCTACGGCTTCAGCACCAAGGGCGGCGGTGCCGGTGCCGGTATCGTCACCGCCTGGGCGCAGCTGCTGTTCGGGATCGTCACGGCACAGGCTGGCATCATCATCTTCGGGTTGTATCTGGCCGACCTGCTGACTAATGCTGGCGTCCCGAACAACCGGGGCTTCCTGGCGCTGTGGTTCCTGCTGTGCAGCGCAGGCACCTGGTGGATCACCTACCGCGACGTCCGGCTGTCTGCAAGGTTCATGCTGGCTATCGAGGCCTTCTCGCTCCTCGTCATCCTCTTCCTGCTCGTGCTGACACTTTTCAAGCACCAGGGCTCGATATTCGACACTCAGCAGCTCAAGCTCTCGGGGTTCTCGGTACACAAGACGCTGCTGGGCACTGTGCTCATCGTGTTCGCCTTCTCCGGCTTCGAGTCCTCAACCATCTTCGGCCAGGAGGCGAAGCATCCGACACGGTCCATTACCCAGGCCCTGGTCGGCAGTGTGGGCCTTGTCGGCCTGCTCTTCGTCTTCTCCGCGTACGTGATGTACATGGGATTCGAAGGAACCAAGTACAACCTCGCCACGAGTGCGAGCCCGCTCGCGGACCTGGCGACGATCGAAGGAGTGGCACCGTTCCGCTACGTGATCTTCGCAGGGGTCGCGATCAGCATATTCTCGGTGGTCGCAGCCGTGCTGAACTCGACGTCGCGGCTGATGTTCACGCTCAGCCGTGAAGGGCTGATGCCGCCCGCGTTCTCGCGGCTCGGCAAGCGGACATTGACGCCGGTTGTAGGCCTTGGCGTGATGACCGCGATCAACGTGGTGACCGCGGCGATCCTGCTGCTGATCAACCAGTCGAACCTGACGGTCTACGGCTACTTCAGCAGCTTCGCTGGCTACGGGGCTATCCTCGCCTACCTCATCGTCTCGCTAGCTGCTCTCGGCTACCTGTACAAGCTAGGCAAACTGCGGCCCAACCATGTCGTGGTCGGCCTCATCGCCGCAGCCGCGCTCGGGTATGTATTCTACGCGAGTCTGGTGCCCGTTCAGGCCGCGCCATTCGACTGGTTGATCTACAGCTTCTTCGGGACCGTTGTCATCGTGGCGATCGTCTATGCGGTGCTAGCGGCGAGAAGGTCGCCAGCACTGGCCCGGGTGGGCTCAAGCGTCGACAAGGACACCGCCGCCGAGCAGGCCGACGAACTTCAGGAGGCCGACACGGCACGCGAACTGGGGGGCGTGTAGCCGCGCCCGGCCAGTGCGCGCGAGTGACGTGCGATGCCACCGCCCATGCGGCGGCATCGCTGCTCAGTGCCAGTTGCGCACAGCCTTCGGGGAGTAACCGGTCGTGATGGTCATGCCGAGGTGGTGTCCACCCACCGGGCACGCCATGCCGTCCTGGGTGTCACTTGCCGAGCGAGGGCCACCCAGGCGATTGCCACGGCGCCTCGGTGGTCTATCCTCCATGAAGGAGTTGCTGATCCTGTTCGAAAAGAGCCTCACGTCTTGCGGGGAGATCCAAAGGACCAGTGACTAATCAAGTGACTACGCCCGCAGACAGCTTCGGGTGCAGCCGGATTCAATCAGACTGAGCACCCTATCTGACTTGCGGTTCCCCGACCCATTTCGACGTCTCCAGACGGTTCCTCCAGGAATGGCATGCAAGAGGTCAGGAGTTCGAATCTCCTTAGCTCCACCCAAGTCAGAGAGAATTTTCGAACAACTAACAAATGACTGACCCGCTTCTCAGGGGCAATCCGAGGGGCAGGTTCAGCCGTGGTCATGTTCGTTGACC